>JANMJD010000494.1:0-17265 GCA_031371195.1 Actinomycetes bacterium
TCAAGATCCAGTCCGCCTGATCTGATTTCTCATTGACTCACGCCATGGCGTGAGGTCGTGGCAGCCTTCGGGCACCCGGCCTCACGCCATTGCTTGTTTCACCGGTGACGATCGTCGAACTCATCCCGCGTCATCAGTCGATTCCTGACGTTGACGTGTCAGGCCAGGTGATCTGAGCGAATGACGCATGAAGGCGCTCGGCGCGTACTGGGTTGAGTTCCGCAACCCAGTTGATCCGCCCGAGCAGGTGGGCGCGAAAATGAATGACCCCTCGCCGGTTGGCTGCTTGCGGGCCGTTGGTGACGGCATCGTGAATCTCGGCCTTGAGCTGGTCGTACGCGCGCCGATCAATGTTCGGGCGAGTGTTGATCACCACGCCGCCCAGCCGATGTCTGCGGCCCGGTCCGGCCGTCGCCGTCTTCAGAGCGTTGAGTCGGAACCCCTCGTCGCCGACGATCTCGTCGGTCAGTCGAAGCAATGCGGCCTGTCGTTTCTGGAGCGATGCCGGTCCTGAAAATGCAAGATCGTCGGCGTACCGGGTGTACGCCGCCCCGAACGATGCCGCCAACGCGCTGAGGCGAACGTCGAGATGGAAGGCCAACAGGTTGGCCAAGGCCGGCGACGTCGGCGAACCCTGGGGGAGATGCGGACCGCGCAGCAACATCGCAAGATGGGGGTTCGGCGTCGGCGATCTGCGCAGTACAGCGGACGGGACGGCATTGGTCGTCAGGCCGGTCAACGCATGGGCGACGGGCTCCGGGTAGCCCATTCGCCGCCACAAGGCAAAGACCCGCCCGGCGCGAATCGAGCTGAAGAAGGACCGGAGATCGGCCTTGACCAGCACCGCTGCACCGACATGCGGTGCCACGAATCCGTGGATGGAGCGACCGGCGGCAAATCCATGGGCGGCGTCGTGGATTGGAACGTGGTTGAGAATCGTCCGCAGCAGTACTCGTTGGACGTGGCGCAAGGTGCCCTTCGGCGCCTCGATCAACCGCGAACCCCCCGACGTCGGGATCCAGCGGTAGCGGTACTGGCGCAGCGGTTCATCGGTAGCAGTGCGTTCCCACGAGCGCACGTCGGCGAACCACTGCAATTGCCCCGATGAGAGTCCAAGGTGGTCGCCCAACTCTCCGACCGTATGGATCTCGGCGACGGGCCAGGGTGTTGCTCCCATTCGGGTCGGTGCGGTGGCAAATCGGAGATGCCAGGGCGGCCGTTGGTCGTGTTCGTCGGCCGACCGCTGTCGTTGGACGATGCCGCTGGCCGAGATCGTCGCTCGAAGCTCGTGAGGCGCGTGGTGGGGCGGGGCCGCATAGGCGTGGACGACGAGGTTTGCCAACGGCGTGAGCCAGCGAGTTCGGCGATCACCCAATGCGCGGCCGGCGCGGTCGACCATGGTCGGCGGATCCCAAGGCCCGGCCAGGAACGCTCCGGCGATGGCATGGACGATGGCGTCGTCGCGATCGTTCATCGGTGCAGCGACGTGCCTCGACCGTGCTGGTCGTGCGTGCGCTGTGCGGTGCGCCAGCACCGGGGCGCGCATGCGATGGAATGCCCAAGTGGTGTTCGACACCCCGGGGGAGCCCCGGGGCCGGATCGCCGACCCCTTGGCGAGGTCGGCAGCCCAATCTCGAGGTCACGCCGCTGCACCCTGCGGACCATAACCGACCTCGGCCGGTACGGCGCGGCCAATGCTGGCCCCGCCGTTGCCGCAAACTGCTCGACCCCTGCCCCTGGTACGGGATCAGTCGACGAGCGGGAAGCGGTCGTCGTCGAGTGGACCGCCGATGGTCAGGTCGGCCTGTTCGAACGGCGGGGAGTGCAGCCAGGGCCGCAGGGAAAATGTGGCATCGTCGCCGATCCAGCGCAGGCTGACGACTCGGCGACGGCCGGGTAACCCGGTGGTGTCGCCCGCGTCGTGGAGCGTGCGGTAGTGAAAGGCGATCACATCGCCTGGTTCCACGTCGAAGGAGATCACCCGCAGCGACGGGTCGGCGGCGATCATCGCGTCGATGTCCGGGAGCAGTTCGTAGCCGTCCGACGGTGGCGCGTACGGCGTGTGGTCGATGAACTTACGGGGAATGAACCAGCGGTTCCACCGATGCGAACCGGCGACGAATCGCATGCCCGAACTCGCCGGCACGGCGTCGAGCGGGACCCACATACTCACGTTCTGATCGCCGTTGACGCAGTAGTACGGCTGATCGTGGTGCCATGGGGTGCGCTCGGTCGTGCCGGGCTCCTTGACCAGCACGTGCTCGTGGAAGAACCGGCTGGTATCCGAGTTCATCAGCCGGCGGGCGTGGCCGGCCAGCCCGCTGTTGAACACCACATCGCGGTACTCGGGCACGTCCTGCCAGGTGACGTAGTCGGCCCAGAATCCGACGACTGAGCCGGGCTGCGTGTACTGGTAGCCGTACGGACTCGGGTTCACCCGGTTGTACTCCACCCCGGCGGCAAGCTGCTCGAGCCACTGCTCGGCCAGGACGCCATTCATCAGTGCCGCGCCATCGCGCTGAAAGTCGTCGACGACCGAGGCCGGCAGCGGGATGATCTGTGAGGAGGAACGGCTGGTCGGCGCGGGCATAGGACCCCAAGGTACATCGGTTGGACCGGCCCGGGAGCGGTGGGTCCGGGTCGTTCGCCAAAGCGGGGGTCGGTAGGCAGAACGGGGCGTGCTGCGGATATGGTCGAGCCGTGCACCAAAATTTGCAACGCTCCGCCGAGCGCCGCTCCGCCAGGCGCAGCGTGGTCGATCGAGGCAGAAGCGGTACCGGACGACGAGGAGGCAACTGACGATGGCTGAAGCCGAGCAATCCCGTCCGAACACCGTCGGCGCGCTGCGCGCCTCGGGTTGGGAGTCCGTGCCGGTGAAGGAGGAGTTGCGCCGCAACGCCGTCACCCGCATCGCGGCCGGCTCGCCGCTGCTCGAAGGCGTCCTCGGCTATGAGGACACGGTGATGCCGCAGCTGGAGAATGCCATCCTGGCCGGTCACGACGTGATCTTCCTCGGTGAGCGTGGTCAGGCCAAGACGCGGATGATCCGCTCGCTGACCGGTCTTTTGGACGAGTGGATGCCGATCGTCGCCGGCAGTGAGATCAACGACGATCCCTACAATCCGGTGTCGAGCCATGCCAAGTCGCTGGTCGCCGAACTGGCCGACGACACCCCGATCGAGTGGGTCCACCGCGACGATCGATTCGGTGAGAAGCTGGCCACACCCGACACTTCCATCGCCGACTTGATCGGCGAAGTCGACCCGATCAAGGTCGCGGAGGGCCGCTATCTCTCCGACGAGTTGACCCTGCATTACGGCCTCGTGCCCCGTACCAACCGCGGCATCTTCGCCATCAACGAGATCCCCGACCTGGCCGAACGCATCCAGGTAGGCCTGCTCAACGTGCTCGAGGAGCGCGACGTGCAGATCCGCGGCTACAAGATCCGCCTGCCGCTCGACGTGTTGTTGATGGCCTCGGCCAACCCCGAGGACTACACCAACCGGGGGCGGATCATCACCCCGTTGAAGGACCGTTTCGGCAGCCAGATCCGTACCCACTACCCCCTCGAAATAGCTACCGAGATGGCGATCATGCGCCAGGAGGCTCGCCCGGCGAGCATCGGCGATGTGCGGGTGCATGTGCCGGAGTACATGGAGCGGATCGTCGCCACCTTCTCGCACATGGCGCGGGCCAGCAGCCAGGTCAACCAGCGCAGTGGCGTGTCGGTGCGGCTGTCGGTGAGCAACATCGAGGTGCTGTCGGCCAACGCCGTGCGCCGAGGCTTGCGGGCCGGCGAGAGCGAGGTCGTCCCCCGTATCTCCGATCTCAACGCTCTCCCGGCGTCGACCTCGGGCAAGGTCGAGATCGAATCGCTCGAAGACGGGCGTGAAGGCTCGATCATCGAGAACCTGCTGCGGGGCGCGGTCCTGACGGTGTACCGCGATGTCGTCGCCACCGAGGGCATCCGCGACGTGATCACCGCCTTCGAGGAGGGAGTCGTCGCCCACACCGGGGAAGACGTCTCCTCGGCCGACGCGGCCCGCCTGATCGAGCAGATCCCTGCGCTTCGCCCCATCGCCGTGGCCCTCACCGGAGGCGACGAGTCCCCGGCGGCCGTGGCCGCGGCGGTCGAGTTCGTCCTCGAAGGCCTGCATCTCTCCAAGCGGCTCAACAAGGACGCGTCGGGCGCCCGCGCCACCTACCGAGGCCGAAGCTGAGATCTGCCGACCCGGTCAGGGGTCGATTGCCCGGTGTCCGACGGACGTGACGTAACGTCACCGCATGGAAAACGCCCAGAAGTTCTACATCAACGGCGAGTGGGTCTCCCCGGCGTCGGCCGCCCGGCTCGACGTCGTCAACCCGGCGACGGAGCAGGTCGTGAGCACGATCGCCCTCGGCAACGAGGCCGATGTCGATCGCGCCGTCGCCGCCGCCAAAGCCGCCTTCGTGACGTACTCGCAGACGTCGCGTGAAGATCGCCTGGCCCTGCTCAACCGGGTGATCGAGGTCTACAAGCAGCGGATGGGCGACATCGCCGCCGCCGTCAGTTCCGAGATGGGGGCCCCTGCGTCGCTGGCCGCCCGAGCCCAGGCCCCGTCGGGCATCGGTCATTTCATGGCGACGGCCAAGGCGTTGGAGGCGTTCGAGTTCGCCGAGGATGTGGGTACGAGCCGCATCGAGTACGAGCCGATCGGCGTGTGCGCGTTCATCACCCCGTGGAACTGGCCGCTCAACCAGATCGCCGCCAAGGTCGCCCCGGCACTCGCCGCCGGGTGCACGATGGTGCTCAAGCCGTCGGAGATCGCCCCGTTGAACGCCATAGTGTTCGCCGAGGTGATGGACGCGGCCGGTGTACCCGCCGGCGTGTTCAACCTGGTCAACGGCGATGGCCCGACCGTCGGTTCGGCGCTGTCGTCACATCCCGACGTCGACATGGTGTCATTTACCGGCTCGACCCGCGCTGGTATCGAGGTGGCCCGCAATGCCGCTCCGACGGTGAAGCGCGTGGCCCAGGAGCTCGGGGGCAAGTCGGCCAACATCATCCTCGACGACGTCGACTTCGCCTCGGTGATCGCCCGCGACGTCGGGCGGATGTGCGTCAACTCCGGTCAGTCATGCAACGCCGGCACCCGCATGCTGGTCCCCAAGGACCGGATGGACGAGGCGGCGGCGATCGCCGGCGCGGCAGCCGACAAGATCGTCGTCGGTGCCCCCGACGGCGAGGGTACGGTGATCGGCCCCGTCGCATCGGAGGCCCAGTTCGACAAGATCCAGCGGCTCATCCAGATCGGCATCGACGAAGGCGCGACACTCGTTGCCGGGGGCACGGGTCGTCCCGATGGCCTCGACTCGGGTTTCTATGTCCGCCCGACGGTGTTCGCCGACGTCACCAACGACATGACCATCGCCCGCGAGGAGATCTTCGGCCCGGTGCTGTCGATCCTCGGGTACGACGACGAGGACGACGCCGTTCGCATCGCCAACGACACCGTCTACGGCCTGGCCAGCTACGTCTCATCGACCGACGCCGATCGCGCTCGGTCCGTGGCTCGCCGCCTGCGATCGGGCAACGTCCATCTCAACGGGGCGGGAACCGACTCGAACGCCCTGTTCGGTGGCTATAAGCAGTCGGGCAACGGCCGGGAGTTCGGCAAGCACGGCCTGATGGAGTTCCTCGAGGCCAAGGCGATTCTCGGGTATCACGCCAAGGTGTGACGGCCGGTCAGCGGGTGACTAGCGCTGGAGCGCCCTGGGGCTGCCTTCCAATTCGGCCATGTGGGCGACCCAATAGTTCCAGGGGTTGCCCGATCGCTCGGCGCGGATGAGTTCGAGCAGCTGGGGCGACACGCTCTCGGCCAGTACCCGGTTGGCCACCGCCTGCCCGCTTGCTGCGATGTGAGGAATCGAGGCGAGTGTGTGGGCGTTGAACCGTGTCTTGATCGCCTGCTGCACCTGGGGATCGAAGGCCACGTTGCCCAGCCACAGATCGCGCAGCACGAGCCCGCGCTTCTTCAGACGGACATCGATGTCGGCGAACAGTTCTGCCGAGAGTTCTTCGCGTCCGATCGTGGCGTAGTCGAAACTGTCGCGGCGGCCGATGGCTTCGCGAACGGCCACCAGCACGTCGCCGATGGCTCGCTCGGCGAATGCCTCGGGTGTGACGATCTTGAGCAGCTGTTCGGGGGCGTCGATGATCGCGTACGATGCCCGCAGCGCCACCGTGGCGGGGATCTGATCGGCGGTCATCACCGTGATGGGGCCCTGAGTGTTGGAACTCTTCGGGGGCTTCCAACTGACATCGTCGTGCGACCAGAACGTGATCGCATACTGCCCGGCGCTGCAGCGCGACACGATGACGGGACGGATGAACGAGTGGACGCCCATCTTCAGGTGCTGCTTGCCCGCGTCGGTACGACCGTGACCGGTCAGCGGGGTGTCGTACAGGCCTTGGTAGAAGCCGAGGGGGGCGGTCTGGCGAACCCGCTTCTGAAAGACGAAGACCCGTTCCACCGGCGAGAGCACGTTGACGACCTCGCGGGCGCTACGCAGCCATGCCGACAGACCGGCTCCGATCGCTCCCAGGAGCAGGAGCAAGATGATCCACTTCATTCGTTCCTCCTCGCTGATCGGCCGGCTACCCGGTCCGCCTGCCTGTGGTGTGTGCCATCAAGCCGATCACAAGACTAGACCGCGACGCAAGTGCTAGTGAGCGCTGGGGGTGCTGTTCAACCACACTGAGCCACTCATTTTCAATTCTCGGTCACGATCGAGCAGTCCGCCCTCTCGTCCTCCGGGGTGATGGTCGACGCCGGGATCCAGGTAGACCGCGTGGAGTGGTATTCCGTCATCGCGTGCTTCGGTGATGGCTCGGCCCGACCATTCCAGAATGGTGCGGCGATCGTCGTCCTGCGGATGCACGACACGCAGTGTCATGGCCATCGGCCGATCGGGACCCTCCTCGGCGAGGCGGCGCAGCATGGTCCCGAGCCGGTGTTCCCAACGCTCCAAGGCCTCGTCGTTCACCGGTGCGCCGACCGGGACGTCGCAGGTCGTGGAGAACCCGAGTACGTCGAGCGAGCTGCCCAACTCCTCGATGCGGAACTCCGGGCCGTCGGGGAAGGCGACGACGCCGTCGCGCAGCGCCCGCAGCCACATCCGCCACCGCAGGTGGTCCTCGCGGCGGGCTGCCTCGGCCGCGGGGATCGTCTGGTCGGCCGCCCGAACGATCCGCAGATCGAGGTCGGTAGCCACAGGAGGGCCGCCACGCAGCACCCGCCACGCGTCGCGCCACGCTCCGGCCGTGATTGTCAGGGCTTCGACGTACCGCTTCGGGTCCTGCGCCCATGGTGTGGCCAGACGTAGCGGATGCGCCATCGGGATCCAGCCGGCCAGTCGGTCGCCGAATGTCTCGGCGACGGCTTCGACCCACCTCGGCCACCAGCGCCCGGCATTCTTGGCATCGCCGAACCCGCCCTCGTCGATGAACCATCCCGGCATCGGGCCGTCGTTGAGCCCGGCGACGATGCCGACACCAGCGGCCGACGCAGCATCGATGATCACGGCGAGTCGTTCGCACCAGTCGTCGTCGAGCCCGCCGGGACGCGGCTGGAACGTGGCCCAATCGATGGCCAGGCGGATACGGCGCACGCCGACCGCAGCCAGCAGCGATGCGTCCTCCTCGAAGCGGGCCAGGCCGTCGTTGGGGGCACGCAAGGAGATGGCGACGCCATGGGTAAATGTGGGAGATACGGGGTCAGGGGTCATCGTGGGTGGAGCTACTGGCCGAAGCGCAGTCGCGTCCACAGTTCGCCGGTGTCGTTGCGATACGTCGGGCCGGGGATTCCCGACAGGGCCATCACCTCGACTGCGCCGGGGAAGCCGCGTAGCTCGACCGGGGCGTGGGAGATCGCCGTGACTCCTTCGGGCAGCTTCTCGATCTGCATCGTCGGCATCAGCGTCTCGTGGGGCTGGGCATAGTCGCACAGGCGCGAGGCCATGTTGACGGCCGAACCGATGTAGTCGTCACCATCGAACAACAGGGCGTAGCCGCTGGCGATCCCGGTGCGCACGGCGAGCGGAGCGCACAGGTCTGTGGAGCGATAATCGAGGTCGAGCACGAAGGCCACGGCATCGATCTGCTCCACGGCGACGACCATGCATCCGTCGCCCAGCCACTTGGCGATCCGCACGCCCCGTTCGGACGAGATCTCGCGGACCAGCCCCCGGAACGCGCCGAGCAACCGGCCTGCAGCATCGTCGCCGAAGGCCGCGGTGTAGTTGGTGAACCCCGAAAGGTCGACGAAGGCAAAGGTTCTGGGTACTCGCACGGCACTCTCCAGGTTAGTCCGTGGCGGGTGGTCTCGACTCGTGAAGTCGCCACTTGTGCGGTACGGTCGGTGACATGGTCTCGCGGTTCACTTACTCGCGCTGGGACGGTACCCAGCAGGGCTTCGAGCTCGATGCCGAGGGGATCTTCGACGAGATCACCGACGATCTGCTCTATCACGGTGATCTGAATTCGGCGCTGCGCCGTCTGCTCCAGCAGGGCATGCGCGACCGCGACGGAAATCAGGTGCAGGGCCTACGCGAGATGATGGAGCGGCTCCGCCAGAAGCGCCAGGAACTCCAGGACCAGGGCGACTTGGGCGGTGTGTATGCCGAGATCGCCGAGGCGCTGAAAGATCTCATCGACGAGGAGCGCCACGAGATCGAGAACCAGACCGCGGCGGCCGAGGCCTCGGGCGACGAACGCCGCGCCGACTTGGCCCGCGAGGCGGCGATGGAGCGAAACTTCCGCCTCGACATGCTGCCCAACGATCTCGCCGGGCAGGTGCGCGAGCTGCAGAGCTACGACTTCGCCTCCGACGAGTCGCAGCGCCGTTTCGACGAGCTGATGGACAAGCTGCGCGAGCAGCTGATGCAACAGTTCGTCGACCAGGTCACCGAGGGGGTGCAAAACACCTCGCCGGAGCAGATGCAGCGGATGAAGGACATGATGTCGGCGCTCAACGAGATGATCGACAAGCGCGAACGCGGTGAGGATCCTCGCTTCGAAGAGTTCATGGAGAACTTCGGGGACTTCTTCCCCGACAACCCGGAAACCCTCGATGAGCTGCTCGAATCGATCGCCCGGCAGATGGCGGCGATGCAGCAGATGATGAACTCGATGACGCCCGAGCAGCGTTCGCAGCTGCAGCAGCTCAACGAGCAGTTGATGCAGGACATGGATCTCAGCTGGCAGGCCCAGCAGCTCGGTCAGCATCTGCAGTCGATGTATCCGCAGACGGGTTGGCAGAAATCGCAGAACATGCGCGGTTCCAACCCGATGGGGTTCAACGAATCGCTGCAGGCAATGCAGGATCTCGGCGACCTCGACCAACTCGAGAGCCTGCTGCGCGGGGCGACGAGCCCCGGGGCGCTCGCCGAGGCCGACATCGACCGCGTCCGCGATCTGCTCGGCGACCATACGGCCGACTCGCTGCGACGGTTGGCGCAGCTGACCAAGCAATTGCAGGACGCGGGGCTGATCGACGCCCGCGAGGGCAAACTGGAACTCACTCCCAAGGGCCTGCGCAAGATCGGCTCCAACGCGCTGCGTGAGCTGTTCTCCAAACTGTCGAAGGATCACGCCGGCCAGCATCAGATCGACCGGCAGGGAATCGGCCACGAGCGGGCGTACGAGTCGAAGGTCTACGAGTACGGCGACCCTTTCAACCTCGATCTGCAGCGCACGATCCGCAACGCCCTGCGTCGTCAGGGCCAGGGCACTCCGGTACATCTCACCCCCGACGACTTCGAGATCGAGCGCACCGAGGTGATGACCCGCTCGTCGACGGTCCTGATGCTCGACCTGTCGCTGTCGATGCCGATGCGGGAGAACTTCCTACCGGCCAAGAAGGTGGCGATGGCGCTGCACTCGCTGATCTCGTCGCAGTTTCCCCGCGACTACCTCGGCATCGTCGGATTCTCGAAGGTCGCCCGGGTGATCGAGCCGCATCAGCTGCCCGAGGTGTCGTGGGACTTCGACTACGGCACCAACATGCAGCACGGCTTCCTGCTGTCGCGCCAACTGCTCGCCAAGCAGACGGGTACCAAGCAGATCATCATGATCACCGACGGTGAACCGACGGCCCACATCGAGCCCAACGGCGAGGTGTTCTTCAACTACCCGCCGATTCCCGAGACGATCACCGAGACCCTGCGCGAGGTGATGAAGGCCACCCGCGAAGGCATCCGCATCAATACGTTCATGCTCGACGCCAACAGCTATCTCAAGTCGTTCATCGAGAAGCTCACCTCGATGAACCGCGGCCGGGCCTTTTTCACGACACCCGAGAACCTGGGCGACTACGTGCTGGTCGACTTCATCGAGCACCGGCGCAAGCTCAGCCAGACTCGTCGAGCCGGCTGATCCTGACGCGGCGTGCCCGGCGACCGCCGGGTGTCGACGTTCGGGCTGAAGCGTTTCAGGGTTTTCGACGCACGGCGCGTCAGAAAACACTTCTTGTAATCCTCATTGCGCAATAGGGATGTGGTATGCGAAGATTGCACCGTTGTAATTACAACGGTGGCGATCACCGTGGCCCGATGGGGCTGCGGCCGACCATCCGTACGAGCAGGCCGACAAGCAGGGAGGCCGAGGGCATATGGGTCATCACGGCGGTGCCGATGGAGAAGACAGATCGTGGCAGGACCAGGCGAACTGCCTGGGCGTTGACCCCGACCTGTACTTCCCCGAGCGAGGCGCATCGACACGAGAAGCGAAAGAGGTCTGTCGGGGTTGCGTCGTGCGCACCGACTGCCTCGAGTTCGCGTTGGTCAACGGAGAGAAGTTCGGGATCTGGGGTGGCCTGTCCGAGCGGGAGCGCCGCCGCATCCGTCGTCAGAGGGCGCTGACCACTCGTCGGCCCGCGGTGACGGCATGACGCGGCGCGTGACATCTGCCGGGTGCACTATCGAAATTGGCGATCGAGTGCTACCGTAGGGGTTATGTTCGCTTTCGATTTCGGACCTCAGGAGATGATCATCGTCCTGGTCTTGGTGCTCGTCCTGTTCGGCGGCTCACAGCTCCCGAAGCTGGCCAAGAACCTTGGGCAGGCCCAGAAGGAATTCAAGAAGGGCCTTGACGACGGCAAGAAGGCCACCGAAGAGACTCCTACCGACACGAAGTAGTCGGCACACTCCTGATTCTCGAAGAAGTACTGAACGAGCCGGCACCCTGGGGTGCCGGCTCGTTCGTGTTGTCGAACTGTGTTGTGCGGGGATCGGCCGTCCGCCGACTCAGCCGATGTCCCCGCGCCGTTCAGCCGATGTAGAGGGCGAGGCGACGACGCTTGAGGATGCGACGCCGCTCACGCTCCGAGGCGCCGCCCCAGACCCCGTGGTCGATGCGCTGCTCAAGGGCGTATTCCAGGCAGTTGGTGGCCACAGTGCAGGTGGCACAGATCCGCCGGGCGCGATCGACGCCAACGCCGTCGCTGGGGAAGAACGTCGCCGGGGGATAGCTACGGCAGTTGCCATCGGCCATCCAGCTGGTTTCGGTATCGTCGTACATGTGGGGGTCCTCGTTTCTTTCCACGCCGGTGTCCGCCCGACTCTCCGGAAAATCACGTTTGGCTACTAGACGTTCGGGGGGCCGCAGTGGTTCCCGTTGAACGGAGAGTCAAGCAGGAATGCCCTCCGAGGTCACTGGGTCACTTGACCCATTGCGTCGAGACCGACACGCAGAGTGCTCAAGTCAACATTCAGCGGACCTAGTCGAAACGTGCGCAATGGCTCCCGAGGCCCCGGCGAACCGCTCACCCGGGGAATCGAGCGGTTCCCAGCGCTAGGCTTCGCGCCCGAAGTCCACGGCCGCATTGACCAGGAGAAGCGACAGATGTCCGACACGATGACGACCGAGCCGCCCCGAGCCCACGCTCGCATCGTGTACCTGGGTCCCGTCTCCCCCCATTGGGAGGTGTACGGCGACTACGGCGACCGCAGCCTGGTCGACGAGTTCCGCGCCCGGGTGCTGGCCCGCCTGGTGCTGTTGCCCCGCGACGATCCCCAGTTTCGCCGCAACCGAGAGCGCATCCTGCGTGACGCGGAGCGCGAGCGCATCTCGATCGAGTGGGACCTCGGGTTGCGCGAGGGCGTCGAGATCTGAACTCGTCCGATGGGAGATGACGGTCCGATGAACGGTTCGCCAACTTCCGTCGCGCAGCCCGTCACCGCGGTGCCGGGCAGCCGTACGATTGGCGAGATCGCCGATCTGTACATCAACCGCGAGCTGAGTTGGCTCGATTTCGATGCCCGTGTGCTCGAGATGGTCGATGATCCCGACGTGCCGCTGCTTGAGCGGCTGATGTTCTGCGCGATCTTCTCGTCCAATCTCGATGAGTTCTTCCAGGTCCGCGTCGCCACGTTGCGAAGCCAGCAGGACGCCGGCTCCCAGGCCGTGTCCCCCGATGGCCTCTCCGCCGGGGAGCAGTTGGCTGCGATCCGTACCGCCATCGCACCCCTGCTCGAACGCCAGGAGGCTGTGCTGGTCGACCAGTTGCTGCCCCAGCTCGAGGAGCAGGGCGTGACCATCGTTCCATGGAGCAGGCTGACCCAGGACGAACGAAAGCACCTGGTAGAGATGTACGAACAGCGGGTCTTTCCGATCCTCACGCCGCTGGCCGTCGATCCATCGCACCCGTTCCCCTACATCTCCAATCTGTCGCTCAACCTGGCCGTCTCGGTCCGCAATCCGGCGACCGGTGAGCGCCGCTTCGCCCGGGTGAAGGTGCCGTCACTGTTCCCCCGGCTCGCCCGACTGCCCGGCTCGTACCGTTTCGTGCTCATCGAGCAGGTGATCGCCGCCCAGTTGCCGACGCTCTTCCCGGGCATGGAGATCGAAGGTTGGTGGACGTTCCGGGTGACCCGCAACGCCGATCTCCCGCTCGAGGACGGCGAGGCCGACGACCTGCTCGTGGCCATCGAAACCGAGTTGAAACGGCGGCGGTTCGGCCGCTCGGTGCGCATCGAGATCAACACCGAGATGCCCGACGAGGTGGAGATGCTCCTGCTCCACCAGCTCGATCTCACCGACGCCGACGTGACCCGTCACCGCGGGCCGATCGATCTGACGTGCCTCAAGGAGCTTCACAGCCATGATCTGCCGGCACTCAAGTTCCGGCCGTGGCCGAATATCACCGCCGGTCGGGTGGTCGCAGCCGATACAGCCGGACGCAGTCTGTTCTCGGTGATCCGCGAACGCGACCTGCTCGTCCACCACCCGTACGAGTCGTTCGCCTCGTCGACCGAAGAGTTCATCGAGCAGGCGGCCGACGATCCGGCGGTGCAGACGATCAAGATGACGTTGTACCGCACGTCGGGTGACTCGGCGATCGCCCGCAGCCTCATCCGGGCAGCCGAGCGCGGTGTGCAGGTGGCGGCGATGGTCGAGATCAAGGCCCGGTTCGACGAGGCGACCAACGTGGAGTGGGCCAAGACGCTGGAGCAAGCGGGCGTCCATGTGGTCTACGGCTTGAGCGGGCTCAAGACCCACGCAAAATGCGTGCTGGTGGTGAGGGCCGACGAAGACGGCCTTCGGCGGTACGTTCATCTCGGAACGGGCAACTACAACTCACGCACGGCGCGGCTGTACGAGGACATCGGTTATTTCACCTGTGATCCCGACATCGGTGCCGACGCGTCGCAGCTGTTCAACCACCTGACGGGCTTCGCCCGGATGCAGCAGTACCGCTCCCTGCTCGTCGCGCCCGAGCACTTGCGCACCCAACTGCTCGAGTTGATCGAACGCGAGATGGCCCACGGGGCAGCCGGGAGGATCACCTGCAAGATGAACTCGCTCGGCGATCCTCGCATGGTGCGGGCCCTCTACGAGGCCAGTCAGGCGGGCGTGCGCATCGATCTGATCGTGCGCGGTGTGTGCTGTCTGCGTCCGGGTGTACCCGGCGTCTCCGAGACGATCCGGGTCCGCTCGATTCTCGGCCGGTATCTGGAACACTCACGGATCTACCGTTTCGACCACGGCGATATCGACGGCGGGCCTGTGCACCTGATCGGTTCGGCCGACATGATGCCCCGCAATCTCGACGGGAGGGTTGAAACCCTCGTGCCGGTGCGCCATCCCCGCCACCAGATGTGGCTCGATTCGGTGTTCGACTTCCAACTCGGCGACGACATCGGGTGCTGGGAACTTCAGGCGAGCGGCGAGTGGCTCCGCCGGCACGGAACGATCGACGTGCAACATCAGATGCAACGTTGGGTCGAGGAGCGTCAGCGGCCGCGCGGGAGTTGATCGCGGGTAGGAGCAGGCCATCCCGGCGATAGGTGAGTCGGGCGACCTATCGGGGGGTTGCGGGGCGGCTCCGTTCGGCCACCATTCACCCGTCGTTCACCGTCCGTTCACCTTGTTCATCCCGGCGCGACAACTCGGACTTCTACGGTTCGCTTCATCAACCAAGTGAATGCGATCACAAGAGGAGTTCCAGCGTGAACATCAACAGCAAGCGCCTGTCGCTCGTGGCCGGTGTGGCCGCGATCAGCCTGTTCGGGGCGGCGTGCGGAAGTAGTTCAACGGCCGATACGGCCACCACCCAGGCGGCGGCAGCCACCGTCGCAGCGGAGGCGACGACGGCGGCGGTAGCGGTCACCGAAGCCCCGGCTGCCACCGAAGCCCCGGCCGCCACCGAAGCCCCGGCCGCCACCGAAGCCGCGGCGCCGGCCGGCGATTTGGCCGGACCCATCGCCATCGACGGTTCGTCCACCGTCGGCCCGTTGGTCACCCTGGCCGCCGAGGACTTCATGGCGAACAACTCGGGTGTCCAGATCACGGTCGGTACCTCGGGTACCGGCGGTGGCTTCGAGAAGTTCTGCGCCGGGGAGACCGACATCTCCAATGCCTCTCGGGCGATCAAGGACGAGGAAGCGGCCAAGTGCAAGGACAAGGGCATCGAGTTCACCGAGCTGCTCGTCGCCGAGGATGGCATCGCCGTCGTCGTCAACAAGGAGAACACCTGGGCGAAGTGCCTGACCGTGGCCCAACTCAAGACGATGTGGGCCCCCGAGGCCGAAAAGACGGTCACCAATTGGAACCAGATCGATCCGTCGTTCCCCGATCAGACGCTCTCCCTGTTCGGCCCCGGCACCGACTCGGGCACGTTCGACTTCTTCACCGGAGCGATCAACGGCAAGAGCAAGGCGAGCCGCGCCGACTACAGCCCGTCGGAGGACGACAACAACACCGTCACCGGCGTCAAGGGTGACAAGGGTGGGCTTGGGTACTTCGGTCTGTCGTACTTCGAGGAGAACAAGGGTGACCTGACCGACGTCCAGGTCGACGGTGGCGCCGGCTGCGTGTCGCCCTCGACGGCGACCGTGCAGGACGGCACCTACGCTCCGCTCAGTCGCCCGCTGTTCATCTACGTCAAGACCGCCTCGGCGGCCAAGCCCGAGGTCAGGGCGTTCGTCGACTACATCGTCGCCGAGCAGGACTCGCTGACCAAGGAGGCCCTGTTCGTGCCGCTGCCGACCGAGATGCGCACCAAGCAGGCCACCGAGCTGGCCACGATCGACGCCGCCTGATTCCCGGTTCTCGCCCGGAACGGCAAGACTGATCATTGTGACCAACACCTCCGTTTCGGCGGCCGCACCGGTGAGCCTCAGGCCCACCGGTGCGGCGCGTCGAAGGTATCTGTACGAACGGATCATCAAGACGGTGCTCGGGGCCTCGGCTGCGTTCACCGTCGGGATCACCGTACTGATCGTCCTGGCGCTGGCCCGTCCGGCCATCGACTTCTTCAAGTCGGTAGGCCTCGGGAGGTTCTTCGGCGGCACCGACTGGGCACCGCTGTTCGATCCGGCTCGCTACGGGGTCTGGCCGGTCGTCGTCGGCACCTTGTGGGTGACCGCCATCGCCCTCGTCGTGGCGATCCCCCTCGGCCTCGGTGCGGCGTTCTACCTGGCGGAATACGCCCGGCCGCGAACCCGTTCGTTTCTCAAGCCGGTGCTCGAACTGCTCGCCGGTGTCCCGACGGTCGTCTTCGGGTTCTTCGCCCTCAACCTGGTCAATCCCGAACTGGTGCAGAAGATCTGGCCCGTCGGTCACGTCGGGACGTACAGCGCTCTCACGGCCGGGTTGGTGACCGGCATCATGATCCTGCCCACCGTTGCGTCGTTGGCCGAGGATGCCATGTCTGCCGTGCCCCAGGCACTACGTGACGGGGCGCTGGCCCTTGGTTCGAGCCGTCGCGAGGTCTGCACGAAGGTCGTCTTCCCCGCCGGTCTGTCGGGGATCATCGCTGCGGTCGTGCTGGCCGGTTCCCGCGCCGTCGGCGAGACCACGATTGCCCTCATCGCCGCGGGCAGCAAGCCGACGCTGAGCGCCAACCCGGGCCAGGAGATGCAGACGATGGCGGGATTCATCGGTGCCGCCGGACTCGGCGATCAACCGACGGGTTCGGTCGGGTACAAGACGATCTTCGCCGTCGGCTCGTTCCTGTTCGTGATCACGATGGTGCTCAACATGTTCAGCATGCGCGTCGTGCGCCGCTTCCGGGAGGCGTACGAATGAGCGCCATCGCATCCAGCCCGGTCGACAGTGTGCCCGTCGACAGCCTGGCCTCACGGGTGGACGGGGGTCGCCGCGTGCGCAACGTGCTGTTCCGTGTCGCCATCATCACGTCGATCGGCGTCGCTCTGGGTGTGCTGGCGATTCTGCTCGTCGATGTCTTCATCGAGGGTCGGCCGCGGCTCAACAGCCAACTGCTCTCGAGTATGCCGTCGTCACGGCCGAAGAAGGCCGGGATCGAGTCGGCGATCTGGGGTTCGATCTGGGTGGTGCTGACGACCGCGGCCATCGCCCTGCCACTCGGTGTCGGTGCCGCCCTGTACCTCGAGGAGTTCGCTCGCAAGGACCGCTGGTACAACCGTCTGATCGAGCTGAACATCCAGAACCTCGCCGCCGTCCCGTCGGTCGTCTACGGCATCCTCGGGTTGGCATTCGTCGCCCGCGGGCCCTTGCACTACGGGTTCACGGTGATGACCGGGGCGCTGATCCTGGCGATGTTGGTGCTGCCGACGATCGTGATCACCAGTCGAGAGGCGTTGCGTGCCGTGCCCCCGTCGCTACGCGATGGAGCGATGGCACTCGGGGCGACACGCTGGCAGGCCGTGCGCCGTCAGGTGCTCCCCAACGCGATCCCCGGTATCGCCACGGGCAGCGTCCTGTCGGTGTCCCGGGCGCTGGGCGAGTCGGCACCCCTGCTGATG
>JANMJD010000024.1:0-6904 GCA_031371195.1 Actinomycetes bacterium
TGCTGGCGCTCGCTGATTGTGCTGGCGCTCGTTGATTGTGCTGGCGCTTGTTCATCGTGCTGGCGCTCGTTGATCGTGCTGGCGCTCGCTGACCTTCTCGGTCCATGTTCGATTTCCGTCGGACAGCGCCGAGTTTCACACCCGCTCCAGGGGCAGATGCTCGCAGCCAGTCGACTGAGTTCGAAACACGGCGCTGATCGACGAGAATCGAACGCAGACGCAGACGCGCCTGGGCTACGCCGGTGGCCGCTGCCGCCCGAGGAGTACTCGTCGAACCTGCTCGACGACTCGCCGGGGCTGGCGCCGACAGGCCGCCGACGTGAAGTTCAGCACCGTCCATCCGTGGATCTCAAGTTCGTTGCGTCGCCAACGATCTCGATCGAAGGCTTCGAACGACGCCGGATGCACCCCGTGCCCATCAAGTTCGAGGGCGAGGCGATCGGCTGGATAGGCCCAGTCGAGTTCGAACCTCGTGCCGTCGGGAAGCACCACGATGTGGTGGTGCACGGGGAGCGGAAGTCCGCCGGCGGCCAACGTCTCGCCCAATACGCCTTCAGCCCGGCTGTCGGGAACGATCCGACCCAGCTGCCGGTGCAGCATCAGTTCCCGGACGATGCGGGTGCCGTGCCGTCGGCCGGCGCGGGCGAGCGCATCGGTCAACTGGTCGATCGTCATGATCGAACCCGACAACCATGTCTCGATGGCCCGTCCGACCATGACCGGCGACACGACCGTCGCGAGGTCGACCGCGGTACGCGCCGGTGTGGTCAGACGCAGTGGTCCCAGATCGGTCCACTCCGTCGCGGACAGCTGGTTGCGATGCACGTGCAGCTCACGACGACGGACAGGCGCGGTGCCCGGCCGCGTGAGTTCGACCATTGCGACGCTGAGGTTCGGGACACCCCAGAGGGCCGCCGCCGACCGATGCGAGACCACCGACGCCGGCCCTGCCCCGAGCAGCCCGGCCATCAGGCGCTGCTCCCACGTGGTCGGCGTCGCCGTGTGGCGGAACACACCGGCCTGGACCCGTTCGAGCGTGCCGGATCGTTCGAGCCGGTCGACCTGGCTCGGCGACAGTCCGCAGGCGAGCATCTGCTGCCGGCTTACAACGCCGAGCTGGCGGCGTAGAACGGGATGCAGTTCCGTGATCATCGGAGCCAATGAGTGCCCGGGGCTCGTGATTCCGGCACCAAAGTGTCCGTCGAGTGCGATTTACGTTGCGTCGCGCCGGAAATCGAACAATCAACGAGCCGTAGGCTGAACGATCGTGCGTGCCCTGTGCGTTGCCAACGCCAACGATGCCGATCCCGGATTCGTCGGGGAGCGATTCCGCGATCACGGCTACGCCTTCAGCGAGTGCCATCGGGAGCATCCGGGCGAGTGGCCGAGCCTCGATGGACAGGAGGTGGTCGTACTTCTCGGCTCCGACTGGTCGGTCTTCTGGCCGCACGTGGCCTCCAATGTTGCGGCCGAGATCGAGCTGATCCGTGCCGCCGACGACCGCGGCATCCCGATTTTCGCGATCTGCTTCGGGGCCCAGGTGATCGCCACCGCATTCGGAGGTTCGGTCCGACGCCACGAGACTGGTGAGGTGGGCTGGTACGACATCGACTCCGACGTCCCCGGGATGATCGCGACGGGGCCGTGGATGCAGTGGCACTACGACGTGGTCACCGTGCCCCCCGGGGCGATCGAGACGGCCCGCAGCCCGGTCGGCCCGCAGGCGTTCACGATCAGGCGGACGATGGCCACCCAATTCCATCCCGAGGTCAACGAGGCGATTGTCACGCGGTGGTGTTCCGGATCGCCCGGCGAACTCATCGCCCGGGGCCTCGACCCCGACAACGTCGTCGCCGAGTCGCGACTCAACATCGGCCGCAGCCGGCTGCACGCGGCACACCTGGTCGACTCGTTTCTGGCGACCATTGCGCAGAGTGCGGATTCCCAGGTGCTAGACACGGTGTGACCACGGGCGGTCCGGCACGGCCGTGCTCCTGTGGACTTGTTGGGGACGCACAGCACAAGGGGGTTCCACGTGGCAACCGTGGATCACGACAGAGACCAACTCAACGAGTTGGGCTATGCACAGGAGCTGAAACGTGGGCTGGGCTGGTTCAGCAACTTCGCCATCAGCTTCTCGATCATCTCAATTCTTGCGGGTGGGATGACGAGCTACTGGCTCGGAATGGTCACCGGTGGACCGCGGGTCATCACCCTGGGCTGGATCATCGTCGGCTTCTTCGCCCTGCTCGTGGGCATGTCGATGGGTGAGATCTGCTCCGCATACCCAACCGCCGGAGGCCTGTATTTCTGGTCCGCGAAGCTGGCCGGGCCGAATCGGAACGGCCCGAAATGGGCCTGGTTCACCGGCTGGTTCAACCTGCTTGGTCAGATCGGTGTGATTGCCTCCGTCGACTATGCACTGGCCATCTTCATCGGCTTCTTCATCCGCATGAACAACGCTGATTTCGCCCTGACCGCCACCAAGATCTTCGTGATCTACCTGATCGTCCTCGCCGTCCACGGCCTGCTCAATACCTTCGGCGTGAAGCTCGTCAAGCTGCTCGGGGACGTCAGCGTCTGGTGGCACGTCGTCGGCGTGCTGATCATTTTCGCGGTGCTGCTCGGCCATCGGGCGCCGAGCGCGAATAGCGTCGGCCTGCTCGACAAGGCGCCGGATCTGTCGGCGATCGGGTGGCCCAGCCAGGGCTTCTTCACCATTGCCTACATGTTCGGCATCGGCCTTTTGCTCGCCCAGTACACGATCACCGGGTTCGACGCATCGGCTCACGTGTCGGAGGAGACCGTCGGTGCCCGGACCGAGGCTCCGAAGGCGATCGTCCGTTCGATCTACGTGTCAGCCATCGCAGCCTTCATCCTGAACCTGGCGATGACGTTGGCCATTCCCAAGGATCGCTTCTACGACATCGCCTTCGGTGGAGCGAGTGAGACCAACAAGTTCCCCACCGACGACGCATTCCTGGTCAACGCGGCGCCCCGGCTCTTGCACATCGCCGTCGGCGGCGGAATCGCCAAGTTCCTGATTCTCATCTCGATCGTCGCCCAGTTCTTCTGCGGGATGGCGTCGGTTACGGCCAACAGCCGCATGATCTACGCCTTCAGTCGAGACGGCGCCCTTCCTGGTTCGAACCTGTGGCACAAGATCAATCCGAAGACGCGTACGCCAACGAACTCGATCTGGCTCGGTGTCGTACTCTCCGCCATCGTTGGTGCCCTCTCGCTCTATCAGAAGGGCGGCTACTCGACGGCGTTCTTCGCCATGACCGGCATCTGCGTCATCGGCTTGTACATCTCATACGGCATCCCGATCTACCTGCGCCTGACCAACCCGGACTTCGTGCCCGGACCGTGGAATCTGAAGGGCCGGCACAAGATCATCGGCTGGACGGCGCTCATCTGGATCGGCCTGATCACGCTGCTGTTCTTCGCGCCGGTGTTCCGTCCCTTCTGGGGGTTCTGGGGAGGTTCGAACGAGTTCGCCCCGGGCTTCTTCAAGCAGAACAACGTCAACTTCACCGGGCCGCTGATCATCGGTGCCGCGCTCGTCTTCTGGCTGTACTGGCAGCTCTCGGGCCGCAAGTGGTTCAAGGGACCCAAAGTGCAGGGCACCAAGGAGGAGCTGCTGGCGATCGAGCGGGAACTCGACGCGGTGGGCTGAATCCGGTCTGGGCCGGTAGCAGGCCATTTCTCACGTTCAGCGCAAGGCGACCCCGTTCGGTAGTTGACCGGGGTCGCTTCGCGCAAAGATTCGTTCTGCCTATGGTGCCAATCGTCATCTGGTCGTAATGTCAGCCGCCTATGCAGACGAACGAGTGGCTTCTCGATACGCCTTCGCCGGGCGAGGTCGCCCATGCGGAGTTCCAGGTGGTCCGACGGGGGTACGACCCGGTCGAGGTGCAGGCCTTCGCCCGCGCCGTCAGTGCCGAGCTACAACGGCTGGCCGCGGAGAACCACGAGTTGCGCGACAAGAACGCCGCGCTCGAAGCGCGCGCCAACGCCGGAATGGACGAGGGCTCGATCGCCCAGTACCTGGGTGAGGAGACCACCCGGCTGCTGAGCGCGGCACGCGATACGGCCGCCGGGGTGGTCAACCGGGCCGAGGAGAAGGCCCGCACGGCAATCGAGAATGCCACCGAGGACTCGAAGCGCATGCGCAGCGAAGCCAACACGGACGCCATCAACGAGCGTCGCCAAGCGGCCGACGATGCCCGTCAGATGCTCGGTGAGGCGACGGCCCATCGCCGTCAGATGCTGCTCGACCTCGGCGCCCGGCGTGACGAGACCTGCCGGCAGATCGACGATCTCCTGCGTGGACGCGACGTACTCATCCGTGCGCTCAGCAACGTCGGCGACACGGTCAACGGTCTCGTCGGCCGTCTCGATGCGATCTCGGCCGATCCGTCCGACTTCCCCAACCTCGACCCGCTGATCGAGTCCGCCGGCGACATCATGGACAGCCAGGCCGTTCTGCGGGTGAGCGAGGGCCGTCCCGGTCACGTCGGATCACGCGGTGACGCGCTCGGCCCGCTGCCCAACCGCTCCGAGGCCCCGGAGGCCGACGACGAGGCCCTGCTCGTTCTCGACGGCTGACGGTCGATGATCCCCCGTGGTCGGCTGAATCGGGCGAGCAGGCAGCTTGATCGACGACGTTCGACCGGCGGCGCTCGAGGCATCGATAGGGCGATAGTGGCGACGAGGCGTTCGTCGAGGTGTTTGTCAATGGTGCCTTCATCCGGTTCGGCGGACTCTGAATCCAGCGTTCTGTGTGCGTACGATCCCGGACAGGCAAGTTTCGGCGAGGAGTGTGAAACTGATGTCAGCGAATGAGGACGGAGCGTGGTCTCAGCGAGACGGCATCTCCGGGTCTGTGACGAGTCCGCTGCTGCAACCAGCGGCGACCTCGGGCGGCGGCCCGACCGATGCCTCTGAGCTCAGTCCGTGGTCCCCCAACGCCACGCCGGTCTCCGACGTCGCCCACTCCACCCCGATCCCGCCGCCGCCGGGTGGTCCCGGAGCGTCGCCCCTCGGTACTCCCGGGACGACGATTCCATCACCCCTCGGCGTCTCCCATGGGCTCACGTCGTCACCGGTCGAACCCGAATCGCCGAACCGGCCGAACTCGAACGTACCGGTCAACCCGTACCCCGAGCCCCGCCGCGGCTGGCCGTTGGCCGCCAAGTTGACCGCCGGTGTGCTGCTGGCGACTTCGCTCGGTCTGGGCGGATGGGCGCTGAGTGCCCGCTCGAGCGCCAACACGAAGGCGGCGACCATCGTCGATCTCCAAGACGACCTTGCGCGAGCGAAGAAGAACGCCAAGGAGTTGGAAGGCAAGCTCGCCGAGGCCCAGGTTGCCGCCGAGGGCACGGTCACCGATGCCGAGCAGAAGATCGGCGCGCTGCAGACCGATCTGGCCACGGCAAGCGCCGACCGCGATGCGGCCAGGGCGCAGGCCACCGCCTATGCCGGTCTGTTCCCCCTCGCGCTCCCCGCCGTCGCCGGCGCCGATCCGACGGGGAACTATGCGCTGACCGTCTCGCCGATCGCCGACAGCTGCACCGGATACGCCGATCTGACCAGTGCCTGCGGGATCGATTCGTTTCCCAGCGACATCACCGTCACCGGCGACGCCACCGCCGGGTACGTCGCCGCCAGCACCTGGTTCGACGGGATCGCCCTCAGCTTCGACGGCCGCGCGTATGTGGGATCGGGCCCGCTCAAGGCCGATTTCGGCAACCTATGTGACAGCGTCGAGGTGCCGACCACGGTGTCCGTCTCGATCGGGGCGTACTCGATCACGCCGTCGCCGACCGGGGCCGGGATGAAGGCGGTGTCCCTTGCCGGGAGGATCGGTCTGTCGACGGCCGAAGCGGCCACCTGTATCGCCTCGTCGCGCAGCGCCGACGTCGTGGCACAACTGGGTTAGCTCCGGTCGGGCCGCGTCCTCGCAGTCGGCGATCTTCCGCTCGCTTTGTGAGTGGATTCACGGGCCGTAGTAGCGTCGCATCCGATGTCCCAGTTCCTCCGGAGCTATCTCGTCGTGGTCTTCTTCGGAGCCATCGGCGTGGTGCTCGCTGCCCTCCTCCTCGGCCTCAGCAGTCTGCTGCGTCCTCGTCGTCCGACGCGTGAGAAGAACATGGCCTACGAGAGTGGTGTCGACGCGGTCGGCAGCGGTTGGTCGCAGAGCCAGATCCGCTACTACGTGTTCGCCTTGCTCTTCGTCATCTTCGACGTCGAGGCTGTGTTCATCTTTCCGTGGGCGACGCAACTCGAGCGCTACGCCGGGTTCGGCCTGGTCGAAATGGGTGTCTTCGTCTTCGTGCTCTTGCTTGGCCTGGTGTATGCCTGGCGCAAGGGTGTTCTGCGCTGGGTCTGATCGAAAGCGACGTATTTCTTATGGGTCTGGTCGACAAGGGCCGGTTGCCGAAACCACTCACGCAGCTGTTCAACATCGGACGGTCGTATTCGATGTGGGTATATCAGTGGGGCCTCGCCTGCTGCGCCATCGAAATGGGCGCAGCATTCGCCTCGCCGCGCTACGACGTGATGCGCCTGGGCGTGATCCCGCTGCCGGCCTCGCCGCGCCAGGCCGACCTCGTCGTCATCTCCGGCACCGTCACCGACAAGATGGCCCCGGCGATCAAGCGGCTGTACGAGCAGATGCCCGAGCCGAAGTACGTCATCTCGATGGGTTCATGTGCCAACTGCGGCGGCCCGTACTGGGACAGCTACTCGGTGACCAAAGGCGTCGACCAGATCATTCCCGTCGACGTCTACGTGCCCGGCTGCCCGCCGCGGCCCGAGGCGCTGCTCGAGGGCATCGTCCTCCTGCAGGAACGCATCGCGAACGAGGACATGGCGAGCCGCTGGCGAGGTGATCCCATTG
>JANMJD010000032.1:0-2912 GCA_031371195.1 Actinomycetes bacterium
CTCTCGCTCCCTGAGATCGCACGGGAGCTCTACGTGTCGCCGAACACCGTGAAGACCCAGTGCAACGCGATCTATCGAAAGCTCGCGGTCACCAGTCGGCGATCCGCAGTGCAAGCCGCACGCGAGCACCGCCTACTCTGAATTCCAGCCAGCTCGCCGTTACTCGTGGTAGCACCCATCGACGAGGCCGGATGGCCTGCTAGCGGGGGTCGAACCGCGTCAGTATGGTCGAAACATGCGCACGGTCTCGGCGACGGCACCACTTTTGTTGTGGGCTCGTCGCGAACTCAGACGGAGATGGCTGGGCTTCGTGGTCCTCGGCGTCGTCGTCGGCGCGAGTGCGGGGCTGGGTATCGCCGCGTTCGACGGAGCTCATCGAACGAACACCGCATACCAGCGCATGCGTTCCGAACGGGCCGCTGCCGATGTGGTGTTCACGCCGGCCAAGGCCGGCTTGATCGATGCCGACTTTTCGTTGCTCGACTCGCTTCCTGAGGTGTCCGGCTGGGCCGGGATCGGCCATAGCGACAGCACCGTGGACGGCTTGCCCTTCGCGGCGACACCAGTGGTCACGAACGGTGCAGGCTGGTTCGACACCGTCGAACGGGCGACGGTGCTGCAAGGTCGGATGCTCGACCCATCGAGGGTGGACGAAGTCGTCATTACGGCACCCGTGCTGACCTCCGACGCTGGTCTCCACGTTGGATCTGTGTTCACCTGGCGGCACCTGTCACGACGGCAGTCCGACGCGTTCGCAGTAAACCCTCCACCAGACGACTTCGACTTCGAACGCGACGCCGAGGGACCCGCGACCATCATGCACGTCGTGGGCGTCGTGCGGCTGCCGATCGAGTCCGTCGGATCATTCGCATCCAGCGGACTCGTGCTCGCCAGCCCTGGCTGGGCCACCGCCCACCTCGACGAGATCTCAGTGACGTGGACGGAAGGATTGGTACGTCTCCGTCGCGGTCCTGCCGACGTGACTGCGTTCGAGGCCGACATCGCTGGGCTCTACGGACGCGGCGACCTGCCGACGACAGACCTCGTCGAAGATGTGAAGCGGATCGACAGTGCTCTTGCAGTCGAGCGGTCGACGTTGAACCTGTTCGCCGCGGCCGTGGCGCTGGCGGGCACCGTCGTCGGCGGGCAGATCATTGGGCGAACGACGCGGGCCGGGACCGGGGCGGTGAGCACGTTGTCGGCAATGGGACTTGCGAATTCGGTCCTGATCGTAGGAGTGGTCGCGCCGTTCGTGGTGTCGGTCGGCACGGGCCTCGTGGTCTGTGTCGCTGCGGCGGCGTTGTTGTCGGAACGGTTCCCGGTCGGGCTGGCCCGCCAACTAGACCCGGCCCTGGGCATGCACGTCGATGCCGGACTCCTCGCGCTCGGTCTCGCGGCGCTCGGCATTTTCATGCTCGCAGCCGCTGCCGCGTACTCCATCGTCGCGGTGCGCCCGCCGACCCGGACGAGTCGACCGGGCCGCACGCGTATCTTCGGCCGCGCCACACGCGCCAGCGTCCCCGTCCCCGCAGCGGTGGGGCTGAGCCTCGCGGTGGAGTACGGCCGGGCAACGAGGCGAAGCGTCCAGACGACGTTGGTTGTTGCGGCGATCGGTGTGGGCGGGGTCGTGGCAGCCACGATGGTCGTCGCCGGAATCGACGACGCCCGCGATCATCCGGCGCGCAGCGGCGTCGTCTGGGACGTGCAGGGCTACGGCGACCCGGCACACGACAGCGAGACACTGGCCGCCAGCCCTGCCGTCACCCGCTCTGCGTTCGTGTCGCGCTTCGTGACGCAAGTCGACGGGATAGACGCGCCGGCGTACGCACTGAGTGAGCCGAAAGGCGGGCTCGGCTTCGTGATCCGCTCGGGCCGTCGTCCTCAAAGCGGCGAGGTCGCCGTCGGTCCTCGAACAGCTGCACGACTCGGCGTCGATCTCGGCGACCTCATTCGCGTCGGCCCGGCAGCACTCCCTGAACGTGTGGTGGGCAAGGCATTGCTGCTGCAGAGCGAGTTCGGCTTCGACGAGGGGGTCTGGATCTCGTCGGCCGACATGACACTGGTGTTGAGCGCCGCCGGGATCGCGGACTTCTCTGGGTATGAACAGACCTCACTGATCGACCTCGCGCCCGGAGTGAGCGTGGGTGAAGCGGCCGATCTTCTCCCGACGATGTTCTTGAGTCCACCTCGCGACTCACCCGATGTGCTCAACCTGGTTCAGGTGCGCGATGTGCCGTATGCGTTGGCGGGCTTCCTGGCCTTGTTGGCGTTCGCGTCGATGGCGCACGCCCTGGCCACGAGCGGACGAGCACGCCGGGGCGAGCTCGCTGTGCTGCGCGCCCTCGGACTGACATCCGGGCAGACGGTGGCTTGCGTGGCATGCCAGGCCGCAGCGATTGGGGCAATGGCACTCGCAATTGGATTACCTGTCGGATTATTGGCCGGAACGAGGCTCTGGAAGCTCATTGCAGACGCGCTCTCGATCGTCGATCACCCTCCATTGGTGACCAATGTCCTGATCGCGACCGTTTCAATAGTCTTCGCGGCGCTCGCGGCACTTGCGATCTGGCCGGCCGTCGCGGCAGTTCGACTCAAGATCTTCGACGAACTCCGCAGCGACTGACAGGGCCAACATCGTCAATACGGCTTCGTGTGGAAAGTTACGGCGGCGTGACGTTCGAATTCATCGCGAGTTCGCCGTTTTTTCGTGGATTGAAATGCGACGAGCTGACCGCCGTGGGGGTTGGCGGCCAGCTCGTCGATATCGTCATCAACATCTCGGAGATGTCAGGCGGCGGCCGCCATGTCGACCTTGGCAAACACGTCCGGCACCGGATACTGGCCGAGCACGTACAGCAGGATCGCTGCGTGTTGGGCGTCGATGATCTGGATCGACCCAGCCAGCTGGATCG
>JANMJD010000044.1:0-13159 GCA_031371195.1 Actinomycetes bacterium
GATCTCGGGCGCTCCCGCGTCGCGGGGTTGATTTGTTTGTGTTGCCCCACCGTCGCCAGTGCCTGCTCTTTGTGCAAACACTTCTCTCGATGACCAATTCTCTTGATGACCAACCTTCGACCGACAGGCGGGTGCACCGGGCGGCTCAGCGGGGTGACACAACCCCGGACCGCAGGGTGATCGGGATGCCGCCGTTCGAGGTGACGACCGAGGCCGAGTGGGCGAGTGGGACCTTCAGGGGCGGGCTCGTCTCGCTGTTGACGATGCCCAAGTGCCAACCGGCGAACTTGCCGGTCAGCACCTCGGCAAACCGGTCGTAGAGGTTGCGCAGATCATCGTCGCCCACGCGGTGGCCGTACGGCGGATTGGTCACCAGCCAGCCCTTGCGAGCGCTCGGCGGCTCCAACGCAGAGACCGCCTGGCAGGCGAACGAGACGTGGTCGCCAACCCCGGCGCGCCCGGCGTTGGCGGTGGCCGCGGCGACAACACCCTCATCGCGGTCGGAACCGACGATCGTCACGGCCCGGTCGAGCGTGTCGGCATCGGCGGCGGCCAGCAAACGATCCCAACGGGCCTGATCGAACGTCGGCCAGTCCATGAAGCCGAATGAGCGGTGACGCCCCGCAGGGATCCGCCTGGCCATCAGCGCCGCCTCGATCGGGATGGTGCCCGAACCGCAGAACGGATCGACCAGCGGTGCCTTGGTGTCCCAACCCGATGCCAGGATCAACGCCGCGGCGAGGGTCTCGCGCATCGGCGCCTTGCCCACCTCGGTCCGCCAACCGCGGCGATACAGCGGATCGCCCGACGTGTTCAGGCTCACGGTCACGTCGTTGTCGACGATCCGCAGGAACAGCTCGTTGACCGGCTCGTCCGGCGGAGAGTCCTCCTCGTGGGGAACTACCTCGAGCACCCGTTCGGCCACGGCGTCGGTGTGGAAGAGCTTCGAACCCGACGACGTCACCGATACCCGCAGGCCTTGCGATGTCGGCAACCAGGCATCCCAGTCGAGCACCCGCAACACTCGTTGGAGCGAATCGAACCGCTCCGCCTCGAAACGGGCGACCCGCACCAGAATCCGCGTCGCCGTCCGGACGTGCAGATTGAGGCTCCACATCTGCGGCCACGTCGCCGAGCAGGCAATCCCTCCGTGCAGAGCCTTGGGGTTGGCGACACCGAGCCTGGTCACCTCGGCCAGGGTCAACGGCTCCACCCCCGGCGTACAGACCACGAAGACCTGCACCCGCTCGGCGTTCGCCGACTTCGATCCGGGGCGCCGGGTACCGGTCTGACGTGACGCGATCGGTTGCGGGGCCCCGGCGGGGCGGCCGACGGCGCCCGAGGAACCGGGGAGGCGGGGTCCCGAGGAACGAGGGCTGCTCACGAGAACTGCAGTCGAAGATTGGGGTACGCCCCGGCATCCAACGGGGTCGGTCCATCGGAACCCAAGCGATGCCAGCCGGCTGCGGCGATCATCGCCGCGTTGTCGGTGCACATGGACCGGTCGGGCAGGAACCCGCGGATGCCGTCCGACGCGCAGGCGGTGAGGAAGTCCTCGCGCAATGCCGAGTTGGCGGCGACGCCACCGCCGAGGACCAGACCCTTGGCACCGACCGAGCGGGCCGCACGGCGGGCCTTGGCCACGAGGACGTCGACTACGGCGGCCTGGAACGACGCGGCAACGTCCACAGTGGCCACCGACGGATGTGATCGAACATGATTGATCACGGCCGTCTTCAACCCGCTGAAGGAGAAGTCGAGTCCGTCATGGAGCATCGCCCGGGGGAAGTTGATCGCCTTCGGATCGCCGTCGACCGCCACCCGATCGATCGCCGGACCACCGGGGTACCCGAGACCGAGGAACCGGGCCACCTTGTCGAACGCCTCGCCTGCGGCGTCGTCGATCGTCTGGCCGAGCAGGCGGTAGTCACCGTGGCCGCGCATCTCGATCAGCATCGTGTGCCCGCCCGATACGAGTAGCACGACGAGGGGCAGTTCCAGGGTCGGGTCCTCCAGGAAGGCGGCGTACAAATGCGCCTCCATGTGGTTGACAGCGACGAACGGCTTGTCCCATGCCAGCGCCAGCGCCTTGGCCGCCGACACCCCCACCAACAGCGCCCCGATGAGGCCGGGCCCGACGGTGGCGGCGATCGCGTCGATCCGCGACTCGTCGATGCCGGCCTCGACGATCGCCCGGGCGATCACCGGATTGAGCAGTTCGAGATGGGCCCGGCTGGCAACCTCGGGGACGACCCCGCCGTACTGGGCGTGCAGGTCGACCTGGGTCGAGACGACCGACGACAACACGTCGTAGCCGCCCATCACCAGTGCCGCGGCCGTCTCGTCGCAGCTCGTCTCGATGCCCAGGACGACCGTGGTCGCAGTGGCCAGACCCGACGCCTTCACCACGTCGCTCATCCCTGCTCCAGTTGCTGCCAGAGGTCACGCATCCGTGCCCCGTATTCGTCGGTTCCGATCTCGTAGCACCACATGATCTTGGCGTCCTCGACGTTCTCGTAGTACTTCGGCCGGATGCCGGCGGTCGTGAAGCCGAAGGCTTCGTACATCCGCTGCGCGGCGACGTTGCTGACCCGCACTTCGAGCGAGACGTTGCGGATGGTGCGCCGCCGTCCCTCGCCCATCAACTCCAACATCAGGCGCGTGCCGACGCCCGAACGGTGCAGCGACGGGTCGACGGCGATGTTCGTGATGTGGGCCTCGTCGAGGGTGAACAGCATGCCGGCGTATCCGACGAGGCGACCCCCGTCGACGGCCACGACGTAGTGACGGTCGCCATTGGCCATCCCGTCGATCTCGGTTGTGAAGATGCCGATCGTCCACGGTCGGGGGTACACCCGGTGCTCGATGGCGAGAATCGCCCGCACGTGGCGCCGACGCAGCGTCTCGACGCCCACCCGGGCACCGAGTACACCGGCGGCGGATTCGGGACGCACCGTCGCCCGCCGGGGACCGCGGGCCACGCCGACCCGCTCGCCGCGCCGATCGAGGAGCCACGAGACGATGCTCACGACGACCCCTCGCGCACGGCCCAGTTGATCTGGGCGTCGGGCTTGCGCAGGTACAGGGGCTGCAACTCCCATGGGTTCACCCATTCCTCACGCAGCGCCCGGGCATGAGCGAGCTGCACCAGTGGAGCTGCCGACGGATGACTCAGGAACTGCTCGGCGAACTCGACGCGAACGCCGGCGGCGATGTGGTCGTGGTAGCGCAACGCCCCGTCGCCGACGCAGATCGCGTCCTGCCGGCGGGACAGCAGGTCGGCGACCAGATCGTCGGGCTTACCGGCACGCGGTTCCGACACCCGCTGCACACCACCCGGGACCTGGCGGTAGAACGCGTAGTACAACTCGCCACGCCGGGCATCGACGGTGGCGGCGATCACCCGGTCGGTATGGCGCAACGGGAAGGCCAGCAGGTCCAGGCTCGACACACCGATCATCGGTAGCCGCAACGCCTGGGCGAAGGCCTTGGCGGCGGCGATGCCGACCCGCATCCCGGTGAACAACCCGGGACCGATGTCGACCGCGACACAGCCGATCTCGTCCATCGAGATGTTCGCCTGGCGGCAGACGAACTCGATCGCCGGAACCAGCGTCTCGGCATGTCGGCGGTCGCGGTTGATCTCGCACAGGCCGATCACCCCCTCATGACCGCCGATGGCGACACTGACCTGCTCGGTGGCCGTCTCGATCCCCAGGATCAACATGGCCGAGTCCTCACGATCATCGTGGCGCCCACCCGGCCACGGCAGTCTGCAGGCGATTCCACCGCGTCACCCAGGCCGCCCCCATCGCCTGCAACTCGATCGTGCGGCGCTCGAGCTGATCGGGGTCGTCGGCGGTCAGACGAACCTCGAGATGGTCGCCGAGTGCTCCGGCGACCACGTCGCCCCACTCCACGAGCAGGATGCCGTCGGCCTCGAGCAGCTCGCCCAGAGCCAGATCGGCCAGCTCACCCATCCGTTCCAGGCGGTAGACGTCGGCATGATGCAACGTCACCGTCGCGGCCTCGTAGCTATGGACCAGGGTGAACGTCGGACTGGTGACCGGTTCGGTGACTCCCAGCGCTGCGCCGAATCCCTGGGCGAACGCGGTCTTGCCCGCCCCCATCTCACCGGCGAGAACCAGTAGATCCCCGGCGCGGCATTGCCCGGCGATCGCGGCGGCGATGTCCGACGTCGTCGCCGGCGACTCCGAGATGAGCACGGTGTGGGTCAAGAGCTTCGATGTTAGTGACGCGGCCCGCCACCCCGGTGGTGCCGGGTGATTCGCGCAGAGATTCCGCACACGATCTCGTAGCCGATGGTGCCGGTGCACTGCGCCCAGTCCTCGGCGCGAATCTCGTGGCCGCCCTGTCGACCGAGCAGCACGACCTCGTCCCCCGGGCGCACGCCGGGCTCGACTGCGACGACGATCTGATCCATCGTCACCGCGCCGAGGATGCGCCGACGCACACCACCGATGAGCACCTCACCGCCGTGGAACGCCAACGAACGCGGCACCCCGTCGGCGTAGCCGACCGGCACCGTCGCCACCCACATCGCCTCCTCGGCCACGAACCGCAGACCGTAGGACACACCGTCGCCGGGGTGGATCGGCTTGACGAATCCGACCCGCGCCTTGAGCGACATCGCCGGCCGGAGCCGTTCGACCACCGATGCGTGGTCGGCCGACAACCCCGGTCCGGGAGTGATCCCATAGAGAGCGATACCGCAGCGCACGAACGTGTACCGAGCCGCCGGGAAGGCGATCGCCCCGGCGGAGTTCGACGCGTGCCGAGCCATGTCACACTCGTTCAGGCCGTTGGCGGCGAGCGAGCCGGCGAAGGTGGCCAGTTGAGCGGCATTGGCCGGGTGTTCCGGTTCGTCGGCCGCGGCAAGATGGGTGAACACACCGTCGAGGCTCAGGCCGCCGCTTGTGCGGATGGCGTCGGTCAGCACGCCCACATCGTCGGCCGCTGCGCCGACCCGGTGCATACCCGTGTCGATCTTCAGATGTACCGGGTACGGTCCACACCCTCGGCGCATCACCTCCGCGTCGAGGGCACAGATCGCAGTGTCGGTGTAGACGGTCGGGATCAGTCGACGCTCGATCAGATCGCCCAGCTGTGATTGGGGTTGCTCCGACAAGACCAGGATCGGCACGTCGATCCCGGCGTCGCGCAGCTCGACCCCCTCCTGGACGAGGGCCACGCACAACCCGGCGACGCCGGCGCCGATCACCGCGGACGCCACCGGGACGACCCCGTGTCCATAGGCATCGGCCTTGACCACCGCCCACACGGCAGCCGGCGCGACGAGCTCGCGCATGACGCCCACGTTGTGCACCACCGCATCCAGGTCGACCTCGGCCCACGCCCATCGCCCTCCGGCCGCATCGTCCATCGTCAGCCGAGCGTCTCCAGGACCGCAGGGATCAGTGCCGGTAGGTCGCCGGCGACCATCCCGCGCCGCGGTGCCCGACGGGCGGCCTGACCGTGGATCCAAGCTCCAGCGGCCGCCGCCTCGAACCCGGGGACTCCTTGAGCGACCAGCGCGGTGATGATGCCGGCCAGGACATCACCCGTCCCCGCCGTGGCCAGGCGATCATCGCCGGCCGTCACGACCACCGCTCGCCCGTCGGGATCCGCGAACACCGGCGCCGGACCTTTGTGCGCCACGAGCGCCGTCGTGCGCGCCGCCAGGCGGCGAGCCGCGGCGATTCGATCGGGTCCGACGCGCTCGCCGGCCAGGAGTGCGTACTCACCGTCGTGTGGGGTGAGCACGGTCGCCGACTGGCGCTCGGCCAGCGTTGCCCGAGGGCCTTCACCACTCCACGCCAGGGCGAACAGGCCGTCGGCGTCGACCACCACGGGCACGCTCGCCCGGCGCACCACCTCCCGGATCGACAGGGCAGTGGTGTCGGCCCGACCGAGTCCGGGACCGACCAGCAAGCTGTGGAATCGATCGAGGTTGTCGAGCACCTCCGCCGCCCAGCCGTGCGAGGGCAGAGGTTTGCCGACGACCTCGTCCGGGGCGGCATTGTCGGTGGCAATGCCCGGACTCGACAGGCGGACCATCCCGGCTCCGGTGCGTTGCGCAGCCGACGCGGCGAGATGGGCTGCGCCGAGCATCCCGGCGTTCCCGGCGATGATCCATGCCGCCGAGCGCCACTTGTGGGCGTCGGCCCGTCGCTGGGGCAGCCAGGCGGCGACGTCGCCGTGTTGTACGAGATGCGCCTCGGCCCCCGAGACGTCCAGGCCGATGTCGGCCAACTCCAACACGCCCGCCAACACACTGCCGGGCGGAAGCAGCAGGCCCGGCTTCAACGCGGCGAACGTGATCGTGCGATCGACGGGGAGCACGCCGCGACCAGCCGCGCCGGTCAGGGCGTCGACACCCGACGGGATGTCGATGGCCAACACCGGGGCGCCGTTCGGGTCGGGACTGGTCCAGTCGCCGCGGAACCCCGTCCCGAAGGCCGCATCGATCACCAGATCGGCACGGGGGAGTACTGCAGGCGCCGACGCGGCGTCGATCACCGAGACGTGCACGCCGCGCTCGGTCAGCCGACGAGCGGCGACCCGTCCGTCCGCGCCATTGCTCCCCGGCCCGGCGACGACGACCACCCGCCGGCCGTAGGCGCCGCCCAGCATCCGCAGCGCGGCGCGGGCGACGGCTGCTCCGGCGACTTCGACGAGCGCCTCGAACTCCCCGGGCTGTGTGGTCGCCGCCGCATCGATGGCGCGCATCTGTTCAGGAGTGACGATCGGCAGCACCCCGCCGATCGTATGCGCCAGCGGGCGGTTCAGTGCGTGATCAAGTCGACGACTCCAGGTGTCGATCCATGCGCCCTGCGCTCGACGACAGCGCCCAGTGACGACTGCACGTCAGCTCAGCTCGAACGGGCCAGTCAGCCTGGTGCGTTCAGAAGGCGGCCGCGACGGCCATCGCCATCGTGTCGGAGTGGGTGAGGGAGAGCTGCCAGCCCGATACGCCCAGATCGGCGGCGATCTGCGCCGCCCGGCCCGTGACATTGAGGATCGGGACTCCCGACGCCAAGCGGGTCACCCACACCTCGTGGAATCCGAACGCTCCGAGACCGACCCCGAGCGCCTTCATCGTCGCCTCACGCGCCGCGAACCTCGCCGCCAGCGACGGCACCGGATCGACCTTGGGGGCGACGTACTCCAACTCCTCGGCGACGAACAGCCGCGTTCGCATCGTCGGTGTGCGGGTCAACGACTCGCGAAAACGCTCGATGTCAACGGCGTCGATTCCGATCCCGATCATCCCGCGGTTCTACCAGGCTCAGGACCTGGTGTTGCGCCAACGGTCGGCGATCTCCGAGATCGGCGCGGTGAGCAGCTCGACCACCGGCACGGCGGCGAGCAGATCGTCGCGGAAGCTGCCCTCGGTCTCCGACACCCAGTCGACCAGCCGGTCGTAGCGGGTGTCGTACCCCTGGAGCACGCCGCGCAGCACTCCGACCGGCAGATGGTCATGAAACCTGACATGGAGCAACGTGAGGCCGGTGCACTGCGCCGCCTTGATCTCGGGGATCAGCAACACGGTGCGGCCATCGGCGCGACCCTTGGCGACGATCAGCTCACGATGCATCGCCACCTGGCGCTTGGTGCCCTTGAGCTGCCCGTCGCGATCTACCCGCGAGGTGAGATCGCGGGCGATCCCTCCGCGGTCGACCACGGCGATGCGGCCATCGATCGCCGGATCACCCTCGATGCGATAGCGGGTGAAGCCCGTCACGTCGTCGACTGCCGCGTCGAGGGCCGCCAGCACCTTGAGTACGCCGTAGGTCAGCCGGTCGCGCCCGGCGCCGATGCCGAGCACCTTCTGCACCAACGGACGGTCGAGCACACCCTCGTCGGAGCGGGAGATTCCCACGGTGACGGTCTTGGCCTGGTGCTTGATGGCGTCCACCGGCCGGGTCAGCTCCTCGATCGCCCGGGTCAGGGCGATCGTCAGGTCGTCGATCAGGGCGATCGGCGTGGCGATCTTGCCGGTCTCGGCCTGGTATATCTCGAGCGGGCTGTCGCTCAGCGCATCGCGCAGCAGACTCGCCAGGTGCACGGCCGTCGACGCCTCGAGCTGGCCGTTGTACGCCCCGGTCCGCATGGTGTCGAAGAACACGCGAGCCGGGCCGACGAGGCCCTCGTGCAGTTGGCGGAGCATCGCCTCGCCGGTCGGGTCGGTCTCCGCGGCGATCTCGATCGCCTCGCGAGCCTCCCGTAGGGGGCGGGCCAGGGCGTCGATCGCCAAGGCCGCCTCATAGCCGAACAGGTGGCCGACCATCGCCGAGAGGATGAATGCCAGCGCCGAGTCGACCGACGGCACCTTGATCACGTACACGCCAGCCGAGAAACGGTCCTCGCCGTCGGAGGCGATCACGATCGGAGCGGCCTTGTGGGCCCGGTAGATGGCGACTTCCTTGGCGACGTCGTCGGCCGTGCCACCGACCAGGCCCGCCGCACAGATCAGGATCAGCGGTTCCGACGACAGATCGATGTGCTTCTTGTCCTCGGTGACGTCGCAGGCGATCGACTTGTAACAGAGCTCGGAGAGCTTGATCCGCACCTCTTCGGCGGCGACTTTGTTGGGGCCGCTGCCGACCACGGCCCAGTACCGGCGGAACGGGGCGTAGCGCCGGGCGGCGTCGGCGATCGAATCGCGTCGAGCGATCACCTCGCGCATCGCATCGGGCATCGTCCGCAGTGTGGTCAACAGGTCGTGGCGACGACGATCGTCGCCGAGCCCCGCCAGTTCGCTGAGCGCGCAGGCGAGCAGTGCGCCGGCCGCGACCTGGGCATAGAACGCCTTGGTCGACGCCACGCTCATTTCCACATCGCGCCCGTCCGACGTGTACAACACCCCGTCGGCCTTATCGGTCAGGTCGCTGTTGCGGCGGTTGACGATGCCGATGACCAACGCACCGCGCCCGCGGGCCAGATCCACCGTGCGGTTGGTGTCGGTCGTCGTACCACTCTGGCTGACCGCGATGATGAGCGTGTCGGACATGTCGACGCGCAGCGAGAAGCCCGATAACTCGGTGGCCGTGATCGGGTCGACGTCGAGCTTGCCCCCGCACAATTCCTCGAGGATCGCCGCCGCACTCTGCCCGGCAACCGCGGCGGTTCCCTGGCCGATCACCAGCACACGGCGGATGAGACCGGCCGCCAGGCGGGCCGTCAGTTCGGGCGGGATGGTGGTCGCCGGCAGGGCGACATGCAGCAGGCCATCGCGCTCGACGATCTTGCCCCGCAGGGTCTTGCGGAAGCTGTCGGGCGCCTCGCCGATCTCCTTCAGCAGGAAGTGAGGAGCATCACCACGATCGATATCGCGTGTCGTCACCTCGGCGGTGACCACCTCGCGCTCGGCCAGGGGCAACTCGGTGCCGTCGTAGGCGAGGCGACGGATCCCCGCCAGCTCACCGGCACGCGCGGCATCGAGGACGAAGATCTGGCCGCGGTTGGTCGGGTTGGCGGGCGACGACGGGGTCTCACCGTCGATGCGCACGAAGCGGGCCGTCTCCTCGACGACGCCATAGGGCTCGCTGGCCACGACATAGCAGTCATCGGCCAAGCCGACATAGAGCGCTTGACCGCTACCGCGCAGCGCCAGCAGCACCGTGTCGGGGCGGGCGGCCGACGCCGCACCGATGGCGACGGAACCCTCGAAACTGGCCACTGATCGGCGGAATCCCTCGACGAGATCGCCCGACGCCACGGTGTGACGCGACACCAGTGCCGGGATGACCTTGGCATCGGTGGTGATCGGCCCGTGGATCGACAGCCCGTGGGCGACCCTCAGGTCGGCGTGGTTGTCGACGTCACCATTGAGCGCCCCCACCACGTACGGGCCGGTCAGACCGTCGATCAGCTCCTCGTTGTTGAGCGGATGGGCGTTGGGCTCCGAGATGATCCCGACGCTCGCCCAGCGGGTGTGCGAGAGCACCGACAGACGAGCCGTCGGGGCCTGGAGGGCGAGATGGAGCAGGTTGTCGGCGGTCATCGCCGTGCGCATCACCCGGGTGTTGTCGCCCAGTTCACCGATCTCGGCGGCGGCCTTGTAGACGAAGCTGAGCACGTTGCCGGCGGCGCGCACCGATCCCGAGGTGAACAGCGGATCGCCGGACCGCTCGTCAATCAGCCGGGCGATGGCCGGGTCGTCGAGATCGAGACCGTGATCCCAGACGTAGATGTGCAGCCCGGCCGAATCGCGACCACGCACCTCGAGGCGATCGAGCGCCGACAGTGTCTGTTGGACGGCGGTGAAGCCGGCCAGTTCGGCCGTGCCGGCGTCGCGCTGCGCCAGCGCCGCCACCGCTCGAGCTGTGTGCAGGCGGTCGTTGCGAAGCGCCCAGACGACGTCACGCAGGCGGATCAGTTCGGCGTTCGCCGACTCGAGATCGGCTCCGGGCACGTCCGCCTCCTCGAGCCGACGCTCCTGCTCATTGGCGGCGGCCTCGAGTTGATCGAGCCGTGCCGAGATTCCGGCGGCGAGATGCGGATACGAAACGAGCGCCTGTACGCCGGGCACACCGCGCAACAGCCGATCGGATGCTTCGGCGTGCACCGAAGCGGCGGCCAAGCCATCACCGAGGGCGGCAATCGCCTGATCGAGGGGTTCGAGCACTTCGGCGACGCCCGGAACGGGGCGTGTCGCGGGCCGACTGAGTATTGCCACAATGCCGCACATAGGTCGCCAGGCTACCCACGGTGGTTCCCGAGGCCCCCGCGCCTCACTCGGATGGCCCGTACGACCCGCCGACCATCTGCGTGTTCAGGCTCGAGTCGACACTCCGGAGGTCGGAGCCGCCGGGGCGGTGCTCACGGTCGTTGCAATCCCGCTGTCGTCCGGACTGGATCAGCCGCCCAGGCGGACGATCTCGTCGATGATCCGCTGGGCCGATGATCGGGCCACAACGTCGGTGGCCGCCTCGACCATCACCCTGACCAGCGGCTCGGTGCCACTCGCCCGCACCAGCACCCGACCTTCGGTTCCCAGCTCCCGCTCGACGGCGTCGATCGCCGGTTGGACCGACTCGGCGATCTGGGACCACGGGTGCCCGACTCGGGTGTTGATCAACACCTGCGGGTAGCTGTGCATCGCCTCGGCGGCCAGGTCGGCAAACGAGCGCGCCGAACGCCGGACCAGATCGATCAGCATCAGTCCGGCGAGCAATCCATCGCCGGTCGTGGCGAATTCGGGCACGATGATGTGGCCGCTCTGCTCGCCGCCGAGCGAGTAGTTGCCCGCGCCCAGGGCTTCGAGCACATAGCGATCGCCGACAGCCGTCGTGGCCACCGTGACACCGGCAGCAGCCATCGCCTTGTGGAAGCCCAGGTTGCTCATCACGGTCACCACCACCGTGTCGTGGGCCAACCGACCCTGCGCCCGCAGGTCGGCCGCCAGCAGGGCGATCAGATGATCTCCGTCGACGACTCGGCCGTGATGGTCGACGGCAATCAGCCGATCGCCGTCACCGTCGAACGCCAGACCGAGGTTGGCACCCTGCTCGACAGTGACCGCGGCCAAGACGTCGGGATGTGTCGCTCCGACACCGGCGTTGATGTTGCAGCCGTCGGGCTCGGCGCCGACGATATGGACCAAGGCCCCCAGACGGCTCACCACGGCGCCGGCCACTCCCGTCATCGCCCCGTGGGCGCAGTCGAGCACCACTCGTAGCCCGCTGAAGGGTGCGCAGGTCTCGGAGCCGCCGGTGAACATGTCGATCAGGTGGTCGGAGTACACGGCCGCGGCATCCGTTCGACGGACGATCGTGCCAACCTCGCCGCCGATTCGGGACGGGTCGGTGAGCGCCGCCATCGCCGACTCGATGCGTGCCTCCACGTTGTCGGCCAGCTTGTGACCGCCGACGGCGAACAGCTTGACGCCGTTGTCGGCAAACGGATTGTGCGAGGCGGTGATCACCGCGGCGGCCACACCCTCGACCCGGGCGACATGGGCGACTGCCGGGGTCGGCAGGACGCCCAGCAACTCGACGGTCACCCCTTCGGCGGCGAAGCCGGCCGCCAGCGCCGCCTCCAACATTGCACCCGATCGCCGCGTATCGCGGCCGATCACCACACGTGAAATGCCAAGAACCTGAGCCGCAGCGCGACCCAGGTTCATGACGTAGTGCGGTGTGACCGTGGCATTCGCCACGCCACGGACCCCATCGGTACCGAATTTCAACGACAACTCTGCGAACCTCCGCCGGGTATGGACCCGCAGAAGATAGGCGAGATCAGCGCTTGGTGTACTGCGGGGCCTTGCGGGCCTTCTTGAGGCCGTACTTCTTCGACTCCTTGGCCCGCGAGTCGCGAGTCAGCAGGCCGGCCTTCTTCAGGGCGGGACGCAGCTCGGGATCGAGCTCGATCAACGAACGGGCGATCGCCATGCGCAGGGCGCCGGCCTGGCCGCTGACGCCGCCACCGACCATCGTGGCGTCGATGTCATAGGCCTCTTCGAGACTGCAGACCTTGAGGGCCTCGCAGACGACCATTCGCGACGTCGCCGTCGGGAAGTAGTTCTCGAACGAGCGGCCATTGACGGTGATGACGCCGGTGCCGGTGCGCAGGCGGGCCCGGGCGATGGCTTCCTTGCGGCGACCGGTGGTCTGGGTGAGCGGCTTGGTCACGTGATTTCCTCTACTTACTCAGACTCAGCGGGCGCGGGCGCCGGGGACTTCGAGAATGGTGGGATTCTGGGCCCCATGGGGATGCTCGGACCCGGTGTAGACCTTGAGCTTCTTGACCATTTGACGGCCGAGCGGGCCCTTCGGGAGCATGCCGGCGACCGACTTACGCACGGCGTCGGCCGGCTTGCGAGCCAGGAGGTGGGCATAGGTCTCGGACTTGAGCCCACCCGGGTAACCCGAGTAACGGTAGACCAGCGAGCTTTCGGCCTTGCCCTTGGTCATCACGACCTTGTCGACGTTGATGATGATCACATGATCACCGGTGTCGATGTGGGGGGCGAACATCGTCTTGTGCTTGCCACGCAGCACGCGGGCGGCCTCGGTGCAGATACGACCGAGGATCATTCCCTCGGCATCGATCACATGCCAGGCGCGATTGATCTCGCTGGCTTTCGGGGAGTACGTGGGCATCAACAGCTTCCTTGCTGGCAGTCGTTCGT
>JANMJD010000056.1:0-6895 GCA_031371195.1 Actinomycetes bacterium
GATCTCGGCGGCATGGATGGTCTCATCCACGTCAGCGAGCTGTCCTGGAAGCACGTCGACCACCCGGGCGCCGTCGTCGCCGTGGGCGATCCCGTCACGGTGCAGGTTCTCGATGTCGACTTCGACCGCGAGCGCATCAGCCTGTCGCTGAAGGCCACCCAGCAGGATCCGTGGCAGGAGTTCGCCTCCAGCCACGAGGTCGGCCAGTTGGTCTACGGTCGGGTCACCAAGCTCGTGCCGTTCGGTGCATTCGTCCAGGTGGGCGAAGGTATCGAGGGTCTGGTTCACATCTCGGAGATGTCGGCGCATCACGTCGACGCCCCCGAGCAGGTGGTCACCCCGTCCGAGGAGTTGTGGGTCAAGATCATCGATCTCGATCTCGGCCGCCGTCGCATCAGCCTCTCGATCAAGCAGGCCGCCGAGGGCGGCGAGTTGGCCGAGGAGTACCGCGAGGCGTTCGGTTCGCACAACTACGACGCCGAGGGCAACTGGATCGGTGCCACCGACGACGCCGATCGCGAAGCCGCCTGGGCCGAGTACTACCGTGAGCTCGAGCAGGCCGGCGAGGGTGGCGAGCAGCCCGTCGCTCCTGACGGTGACGCTCCCGTCGCCGCCGACCCGACTCCCGCCGTCGAAGAGGCTCCCGAGGCCTGAGCCTTCCTGAACCTGAACAACGCAAAGAGCCCCGGGCATCTCGCCCCGGGGCTCTTTCGCGGTACATCCCAGCGTGTCGACGTGATGCGCCATGCAGGTCGGCCGGCTACGTCAGTTTGACGATGCCCATTCGGACGGCGAGGAGCACGGCTTGGGTGCGGTCGCGGGCGTTGAGCTTCTCGTAGATCGAGGCCAGATGGTTCTTGACCGTCTTCTGGCTGATGTAGAGTTTCGAGGCCACCTCGGGCGTGGAGAGGCCGTCGGCGATCAACTGCAACACCTCTTCCTCGCGACGGGTGATCAGGCGCTCGTCGCCGTGGTCGATCTTACGAGCCTCGGCGAGCATCAATTCGGCGAGCTTGGGCGACAGGGCGAGATCGCCGTTGGCCGCCATCCGCACGGCGTCGGACACCTCCGAGATCGAGCAGTCCTTGGTGAGGTAGCCCACCGCGCCGGCCTTGAGGGCACGGTCGATCACATCGCGGTCCATGTGCATCGTCAGCATCACGATCCGTTGCCGGCCATCGGCCTGCATGATGTTGCGGGTTGCCTCGATGCCGTCGATGTCGGGCATCGATACATCCATCAGGATCACGTCGGGCTTGCGCTCCAACGCCATCTTCAGGGCCTCGTGGCCGTCGTTGGCTTCTCCGACGATCATGAATCCCTCAGCCTCGAGCGCCCGCCGTAGGCCTTCTCGAAGCATGCGGTGGTCGTCGACCAACATCAGGCGCAGGCTCACGATTCTCCTCCTCTATTGTCTATGCGAATTAGGCGAACGATAACCGCTGTACCCGCCCCGGGCTCGGACTTGAGATCGAAGAAGGCGCCCATCGAGGCCGCACGCTCCCTCATTCCGACAAGACCATACGAATCCTGGCGCCCGGCGCCCTTCTTGAAACCCTTGCCATTGTCGCGAATTGCCAGCTCAGCGCCATCGTCATCGCAATGCCACTCGACGAGCAGGCGGCTCGCCTCGGCGTGGCGCTCGGCGTTGGTGATCGACTCGCGGGCGATCTGCCAGATCTCGCGTTCCTGCAGAATCGGCAGCCGAGTCGACGCGTCGTTGACATAGTCGACCTGGATGCTCGGGCTGCGAGTGCGAACGCGCACGAGGAATCCCTCGAGGGTCGAGCCGATATCGCGCTCGTCGGATACATCGGTGCGCAGGTCGTACAGCGTTTCGCGCACGTCGCCGACAACCCCCTTGATCTGCTCGCGCAACCCCGTCAGATCGTCGACCACCGGATGACCGCGGTTCGCCGCGCTGCTCACCCTGTCGACCTCGAACCCGACCATCGCCAACGCATTGCCGACACGATCATGCAGTTCACGGGCGATGCGGGCGCGTTCCTCGTCGGCGCCGATCGAGCGCAGACGGCGGAAGAGGCGGGCGTTGTCGATGGCGATGCCGAACGGCTCGATGATGCCGTTGAGCAGCACCTGGTGAGGTGCATTGAACTTGCCCGGCCGACGGCATTCCAGGGCAACCACGCCGATCAGCGAACCCCGCGTCCACAGCGACGCGTACAGCCCGCAGCGCATGCCCTGGGCCACGCCGGGCCCCTGGCTGACCAGGTCCTCCAGCCAGATCGAGGAGCCATGTTCCTCGATGGCCTGCATCACCGGCGGCGGAAGGGTGTCGGGGGTGTAGACGTTGTCGGTCTTGTAGCCGACCGTCCGCACCGGTTCCCACATCCGATCGGGCTCGGAGTAGAGCAGTACGGTGATGGTGTCGGCGTCGATCATCTCGCGGAGCTTCTTCAGGCTCTTGTCGAGCACGTCGTCGAGATCGAGCGACTCGGGCAGCGTCTGGGCGACCTTGTGGAGCGAGTGCAGCAAACCATTGGCCTCGGCGAGGCTCGACACCCGGTTGATGGCCAACTGCTGCTGTCGCGCCGACTCCACCGACACCCGGCGTGACAGGCCGCTGGTCAACGCCACCAGAGCCAGCACGCCGCACCATGCTGCTGATGACCGCCAGCCCGCGCCGATGCCGACATCGGCGAGGTATCGCATCGACACCAGGCTGGCGCACGCACCCATCAGTTGGAAGGCGTAGACCGGTCCGGCGGCGAACCCGGCGAGCAGGGTGCTCGGGATCAGTGTGAAGGCGAAGGGCGATGACCAGTTGCCGGTCAGAATGACGGCGCCGAGATGGACGAGGGCGTCGAAGCCGATGACGGCCTGGTTCATTCTGTCGTCGCGATACGGCACCGGTCGGAAGGTGGTCAGCGTCGAGTAGACGGCCAACGCTACGAGAATCACCCCGGTCGGGAAGACGTCGTGGGCCAACCGATCGGACGCCCCGACCAATCCGATGATCAGTGCACCCCATCGGAACGGGGCCAGCGGCGGCGCCTGGTCGTGCTGACCGGTGACGCCCGCCGGGTAGACGTCGGCGACCGGAACACTGGACTGGCTACCGCGGACTGGACGGGTCTCGGCCGCGTCGGCCATGCCATGAACCATTCCGCCCGGCACCCCGGCCACCCGAATCCTGGGTTCCCGCTCGACCACGAGCGACGGAGCGGGCGCGTCGGCCTTGGGTGGTTTGCGGGTCGCGCGCGCCTTTCGTTCCGGCGCGCCCACCAGAATCGTTGGGCGGCGGGGCGGTGTGCTCTCCGGCTCCGTCATGACAATCACAACCGTAGCGGCTACAGGTGCCACTGACCGTGGCACAGGGGGCCGTTGGCCACTGTTCCGGGACAAACCATTTTCGGCATTGCACGCGGTCGCCGCTGGGGCCGAGGCACGAGCGCGTCGCCTATGGTCGCAGCGTGATTCTCGTCGGACTGACAGGTGGTATCGGGTCGGGCAAGTCGACGGTGTCGGCCCTGCTCGCACAGCGCGGCGCAGCGATCGTCGACGCCGACGCCATCACTCGTGAGCTGCAGGCCGCCGGCTCGCCGCTGCTCGTCGAATTGGCCGCCCGGTTCGGCGATTCGATCATCCGTGCCGATGGAGAACTCGACCGGCCCGCCCTTGCCGCCGTGGCATTCGGCGATCCCGACGAACTCAAGGCGCTCAACGCCATCGTGCATCCAGCCGTAGGCCGGGCGATCCGGGACCGTATCGAATCGCACATCGATAGCGACCGAATCGTGATCCTCGACGTCCCGTTGATGGCGGAGAACGACGGAAAGAATCGGTACCCCGTTGCCGCGGTGATCGTCGTCGATACTCCCGTCGACGTGGCTGTGGAGCGTCTGGTGCGCTACCGCGGATTCGACGAGGCCGACGCGCGGGCCCGCATCGGTCGACAGGCAACGCGTGAACAGCGGCTGGCGATTGCCGACCGTGTGATCGACAACGGCTCGACGTCGGCCGAGTTGGAGGCGCAGATCGACGGGCTGTGGGAGTGGATCGGCTCGCTGCCGGCCTATGCGCACCCGACACCGGTATCCGATACGGCGACCGAGGCGTGACAGGATGACGAGCGAGTTTTTCGGCAAGTCGATGAGATATCCCCCGGGGGTTCAGCGGTGAATGAAGTTCGTGGCGTCGTAGCGAAGTCCAAGGGCGCGCCGGTCGGTATCGAGACGATCCTGGTTCCCGATCCCGGCCCGGGCGAAGCGTTGGTGGCGGTCAAGGCATGCGGTGTCTGCCATACCGATCTGCACTACCGCGAGGGTGGGATCAACGACGACTTCCCGTTCCTGCTCGGCCACGAAGCCGCCGGCATCGTCGAGAAGGTTGGCGCCGGTGTCACCGGAGTCGCCCCAGGGGATTTCGTGATCCTCAATTGGCGGGCCGTATGCGGCACCTGCCGCTCGTGTCGTCGGGGCAAGCCGTGGATCTGCTTCTCGACGTTCAACGCCACGCAGAAGATGACGTTGCTCGACGGCACGCCGTTGTCGCCCGCGTTGGGCATCGGCGCGTTCGCCGACAAGACGTTGGTCGCGGCCGGGCAGTGCACCAAGGTCGATCCCGCGGCGCCGGCCGCTGCCGCTGGGTTGCTCGGTTGTGGCGTGATGGCCGGCATCGGGGCGGCGGTCAACACGGGAAACGTCGGCCGCGGCGACTCGGTGGCGGTGTTCGGCTGCGGCGGTGTGGGTAACGCCGCGATCGCCGGAGCACGCCTCGCCGGAGCGTCGAAGATCATCGCCGTCGACATCGACGACCGCAAGCTCGAATGGGCCAAGGATTTCGGAGCGACCCACACGGTGAACGGCTCGAAGGAGGACGCGGTCGAGGCGATCCGCGCCGCCACCGACGGCAACGGCGCCGATGTCTGCATCGAAGCGATCGGCCTGCCCTCCACCTACCGTCAGGCGTTCGAGGCGCGTGACCTGGCGGGCACTGTCGTCCTCGTCGGCGTGCCCCGCCCGGACATGGAGATCACCCTGCCGTTCATCGAGATGTTCGGCCGTGGCGGGGCGCTCAAGTCGTCGTGGTACGGCGACTGCCTGCCGTCGCGCGACTTCCCGATGCTGATCGACCTGTACCTGCAGGGTCGGCTCGACCTCGACAAGTTCGTCAGTGAGACCATCGCCCTCGACCAGGTCGAGGAGGCGTTCCACAAGATGGAGCGCGGTGAGGTGCTGCGCTCGGTCGTGCTGCTGTAGAGCAGTTCGCGAAGGAATATCGAGGTCCGAACGGCGACGAACATACTTCTATTTTTTGGTATGTGGGCGCTGTTTGTGCTGCTCAGTACGGGTGTCGAAAGACAAACCCCATCTACAAGGAGCACAAAGATCATGACTATCGAATTTCCGAACCCGGCTTGGACGGGGTCGACCAAACTGGTGGTGAAGGACAACTCGGGTGGTGCGAAGAACATCCTCGATCTGAACAAGCCGTGGTCGGTCGAGGTGACCGTCCACATCGATGACGTGTCGAACACGTTCGCCGGCAGCTTCGAGGTACACCTCTTCGTCGAGTCCATCGGACCCGGCCCCGAGGTTTCGCTGACCTCCCCGATCGTCCTCGCGGCCGGTCCGGGCACTCAGGACTACACGGCTGTCTTCAACGTGCCGGCCAATTCGCCGGTGCTCAGCGGGCCGCCGGCGATCTCCTCGGTGTACAAGCTGGTTTCCGTCATCGAGCATCGCAACACTCTCAACCAGGAGACCGAGATCTCCGGCGTGGTCGAGGGCCCGACTGTCTATCTGCGCAATCCGTGAGGCTTGCCGGCTAGTCAGGCGGACCAGCAGCGATGCGCCACATCCACAAGGGCCCGCCGATCCTCACCGGGTCGGCGGGTCCTTGGTATCGGTGCTCGCCGGTGGCCGCCAGGAACAAGGAGGAAACGTGAGTGGACAGCACATCTTCGAAGTCGATGACGACGACGGCAAGCGCATCGTCTTCGTCTGTCCGGAACCCGGGTGCGGCCGTCGGTTGGTTCTGGTACGGGGCGCGAAGCGTTACATCGTCATCGACCAGGGCGATTTTTTTGCGGCGCACACCGGCGCCGTCGGCCCGGTGTCCTTCTCGGTGTCGGCGAAGAACATCGACGACGGGCGTCACCGGAACTGATGTATCAGCAGCGTTCCTCCGGGGTCTATACATCGTGGGCCGCAATTCAGACACAGAGCCGAGGGTCGGGCGACTGGCGAACCGTCGTGTGATCGCCGGCCTCGACAACGCAACGCTGGTCGGGGTTGCCCTGGCCGGGGGACCCGATGGCCGACGCGCCTGGGATGAACTCGTACACGTCAACAGCCGCGCCGTCTGGAAGGTGCTCTGGGCACTCGGGTTGACCAAGGAGGAGCGCGACGACGTCTTCCAGTGCACCTGGTTACGGGCGATCGAGCGGCTGCACCAGGTGCGCGAACCCGAGAAACTGCATGTCTGGTTGATGATCATCGCCCGGCACGAGGCCGAGGCAATGCTGCGTCGCAAGGTACGCCTGGTACCGAGCGATGACATCGATGGTGAATGCGAATTCCCTGTCGACTCGGAGCAACTGGAGCACGACGAGCGCTACCAGATCGCCCGGGCCGCCCTTGCCCGGATGACCGTGGAGTGCCGGGCGCTGGTGCGCATGCTCACGGTGGAAGACCTGTCGTATCGTGAGATTGAGGAGATCATGGGTTGGGCGACCGGAGGGACGGCCATTCGACGATCGCGCTGTCTCGAGAAGATTCGTGATACTCCCGAAGTGAGTCGATATCTGACCGAACTCGGCCGAGTCGTCAACCATGGGCGGGGATACTGATGGACGAGTTCCACGAGTTCTCCGACTGGTCGCCGACCGTAACCGAGCGACGCTTGTTCGCCACTTTCGACGAGGTCTTCG
>JANMJD010000061.1:0-1969 GCA_031371195.1 Actinomycetes bacterium
CACCCGGCACATCGACCGGGCGGCGGCATCGATGTTCGCGTTGCAGGCCGAGGTGCTGGCTGCTCAAGGAATTCCAGTGCAGGGCGTCGGCCGTGAGGCCTACAGGAGCTGATGATGAAAGCGGTCTATGTCGTCGGGACCCTCGACACGAAGCGTGAGGAGTTGGCATACGTCCGCGACGTCGTCGAGGCGACCGGGGTGGTCGCGGTCCTCGTCGATGTCGGAACCACCGAACATCAGTCGAGTGCCGACGTCAAGGCCGGCGAGGTTGCCAGTCATCACCCGGACGGCGCAGTCGCCGTCGGCTCGACGGATCGCGGGGAGGCGGTCGGTGCGATGGCGGTGGCATTCGAGGCGTACGTCCGCGCCAATGAATCATCGATCGGTGGCATCATCGGCATCGGTGGATCCGGCGGTACCGCGATCATCACGCCGGGAATGCGCGCCCTGCCCGTCGGGCGCCCGAAGATGATGGTCTCGACAGTCGCGTCCGGCAACATTGCGCCATACGTTGGGCCGGCAGATATCGCGATGATGTACTCCGTCACGGATGTGGCCGGCCTGAACCGAATCTCGCGTCAGGTCCTGGGCAACGCCGCCAACGCCATTGCCGGAATGGTGAAAACCCCCGTGCCCGCGAGCGCGTCGGACCTGCCGGCGATCGGCCTCACGATGTTCGGTGTAACCACGCCGCTCGTCACCCAACTCGTCGACGCGCTGAAGTCCGAGTACGACCCGCTCGTGTTCCACGCGACGGGTACGGGTGGTCAGTCGATGGAGAAATTGGTCGACTCTGGAATGGTCACGGCGGTCCTCGACATGACCACCACCGAGGTTGCCGACTACCTCGTCGGAGGCGTTTTCCCTGCCGGGCCAGACCGGTTCGGGGCCATCGCTCGCACTCGCGTTCCCTACGTCGGCTCGTGCGGTGCTCTCGACATGGTCAACTTCGGATCGCTCGACTCCGTACCCGCCGCGTTCGCCGACCGTCTGCTCCACGTGCACAACCCGCAGGTGACGTTGATGCGTACGACGGTGGACGAGAACAAGCAGTTCGGTGCGTTCATCGCCTCGAAGTTGAATGAGTGCGAGGGGCCCGTTCGTTTCTTGCTGCCGGAGGGTGGTGTCTCGCTGCTCGACGTTTCCGGCCAGGCCTTCTTCGATCCCGAGGCCGACGAAGCGCTGTTCGCAACAATCGAGGCCGAGGTCAACCAGACCAAGACGCGGCAGGTCGTCCGCATTCCGCACCCGATCAACCATCCGAAGTTCGGCACAGCGGCACTCGCGGCATTCCACGAAATCGCCGGTAGGGCATCGTGACCGCACCATCACGCACCGAATGTCTCGCCCGATTCCGCGACATGATCGCGCGACGGGTCCCGATCGTGGGTGGGGGAGCAGGGACCGGGTTGTCGGCCAAATGGGAGGAAGCCGGAGGCATCGATCTGATCGTGATCTACAACTCCGGTCGCTACCGGATGGCCGGTAGGGGCTCGCTCGCCGGCCTCCTGGCGTATGGCAACGCCAACGAGATCGTCGTCGACATGGCCCGCGAAGTGTTGCCTGTGGTGAAGCACACTCCCGTGCTTGCCGGCGTCAACGCCACCGATCCGTTCTACATGCCGGAGGTCTTCCTACCGGAGCTCAAGCGGCTCGGTTTTGCTGGGGTTCAGAACTTCCCGACCGTCGGATTGATCGACGGTGTGTTTCGACAGAACCTGGAAGAGACCGGCATGGGCTACAACCACGAGGTCGACATGATCGCCATTGCCCGCGACCTCGACCTGCTGACGACGCCGTATGTGTTCGACGAAGACAGCGCCGTGGCGATGACCGGGGCCGGCGCCGACATCATCGTGTGTCACATGGGTCTCACCACGGGCGGGAGCATCGGTGCGGAGACTGCGCTCACGCTCGACGACTGCGTGGAACTGATCGACAGATGCGCCGCTGCCGCCCGTAGTGCTCG
>JANMJD010000119.1:0-3241 GCA_031371195.1 Actinomycetes bacterium
CACCCCGAGTGCTGACGGCCGCTCGCGACGCCTTCGTCAGTGGTTGGGCCCTGTCGATGTGGATCAGCGCCGGACTCGCCGTGGCCGCGGCGGCCTTTGCCTTCGTCTGGGTGCCCCGTCGCCACGTCGTCGGCAACGAAGTCGTCAGCACCGAATTGGCCGTGGTCGCGGCAACAGTGCCAACCTGACTCCATGCAAGAAGGCAGCCGGAAGGCGATCATCGCCGCATTTCTCGCCAATCTGGGCATCGCGATTGCCAAGTTCATCGGCTTCCTGATCACGCGTTCGGCCGGCATGCTCGCCGAGGCCGTCCACTCACTCGCCGACACCGGCAACCAGGGATTGCTGATGCTCGGCTCGAAACGGGCCAAGCAGGACGCCACGCCCCGCCACCCGTTCGGGTTCGGCAGCGAACGATACTTCTGGGCGTTCATCGTGGCTCTTGTGATGTTCAGTCTTGGCGGGCTGTTCGCCATGTACGAGGGTGTGACCAAGCTGCTACACCCCCACGAGACCGACAGCATCGGCGTCGCCATTGGTATTCTTGTGGCGGCGATCGGGTTGGAGACGTATTCGCTGGTCACCGCAGTCCGCGAGGCCGCCGCCGTCAAACCGAAGTCGGTCTCGTGGGTCAGCTTCGTCCGCTACTCGAAGTCGCCCGAGCTTCCCGTTGTGCTGCTCGAGGACACCGCCGCCGAATTCGGCCTGGTCTTCGCCCTGATCGGCCTGGTCCTCAGCCACATCACCGGCAGTCCCCGATGGGACGCCGCCGGCTCGCTGGCGATCGGCGTGCTCCTCGTCGCGGTGGCGATCGTGTTGGGGGTGAAGATGAAGGGCCTGTTGGTCGGCGAGGCGGCCTCGCTCGACCAGGAGGCATCGATCAGCCGGGCGATCGTCGCCCACCCGGCCGTCAGCCGGCTCATCCATATGCGCACCCTGCACCTCGGACCCGACGAACTGCTGGTCGCCGCCAAGCTCGAGTTCGATCGATCACTGACGATCGACCTCTTGGCCGAGGCCATCGACTCGGTCGAATTCGACATCCGCCAAGCCGTGGCGATCGCCCGGGTGATCTATATCGAACCCGACGTCCACCGATCGATCTCGTAGCCTGTCGTGATCGACGCCGACACGACCCGAGTCCGGTGACGGCTCTCCCGACGCCGCAGCACGGGGCCACGCCGCAGCGCATGGCCACGGCCGCTCCTCGGCTGCAACGGATGGTTTCGATCGGCGGCATTCCGGCGATGGTGGTGGCAATCCTGATCTTCGCCACCGGCTCGACCCTGGTGCGCAAGATCCACGGCAACGGCGTCACGATCGCCTGTTATCGGTCTTTGATCGCCTCGGCGATCTGGCAGTTGATCATGGCCGGCCGCGGTCGGCGGCTGACCTGGGCGACGATCCGCCGAGCCGGGCCGCTCGGTGCGCTGATGGGAGTCAACATCGCCTGCTTCTTCGTCGGGGTGACCAAGACCTCGATCGCCAGCGCCGAGCTGATCGGCACGCTCAGCCCGGTGCTGCTGCTCCCGGCCGGCGCGCTGATCTACAAGGAGAAGATCCCGTGGCGGGCACTGCCGTGGGGGCTCGGTGCGCTCACCGGGCTGCTGCTGGTGTTGTTCAACGGCCCGCCGCGTGGCCGGTCGTCGTGGGCCGGCAATCTGCTGGTCATGGTCGCGGTACTTTCCTGGGCGACGTACCTGCTTGTCTCCAAACGCCTGCGCAAGACGATCCCCGTGCCCGAATTGATGTCGACGATCACCCTCGGAGCGGGGCTCGTGCTGGTGCCATTCGTGGCGATCAGCGGCACATTCAACGGTCTGCCGGCGCGTGGGCTGGGCTGGTTCACCCTGCTGGTGCTGCTCGGCGGTGTCATCGGACAGACGATGGTGCTCCTCGCCCAGCGCACCCTGCCGATCGGCACCATTTCGACCATGCAGGTGGCCCAACCGGCGATCGCCGTGCTCAGCGCCTACCTGTTCCTCGACGAATCGCTGCGGTCGATCCAGGTCGCCGGCATCGCCATCGTGATGATCAGCCTGGTCTTCTTCGCCCGAACGGCGCAGCGGATCGCCGGGCGGGCCGCGGCATCGGTCGGGCCGGTCGGCGGGCAACCCGATCCGGTGTGACCACCGCGGATATGCCCGTGGCGACCGATCGTGTCGTCGTCCAGAATAGGGCCATGGCAACCCCCCGCTACACCCACGGCCATCACGCCAGCGTGCTGCGTTCCCACAGTTGGCGCACGGTCGAGAACTCTGCGGCGTATCTCCTCCCCCACCTCGATGCCGGTTTGGCGGTCCTCGACGTGGGATGCGGTCCCGGCACGATCACGCTGGACCTTGCCCGACGGGTTGCCCCCGGACGAGTCATCGGCCTCGATGCCTCCGAGACGGCGATAGCCACCGCCCGCCAATCCGCCGACACGACGGCGATCGCCGGCTCAGGAATAAACGTCGAGTTCGTCGTCGGCGATGCCTACGCCCTCGACCTGCCCGACGCGTCGGTCGACGTCGTCCACGCCCATCAGGTCCTGCAGCACCTCACCGATCCGGTCGGCGCGCTGGTCGAATGGCGCCGCGTCGTGCGACCCGGCGGGATCGTCGCCGCCCGCGATGCCGACTATGAGGTGTTCTCGTGGTGGCCGGCCGACCCGCGCCTCGATCGCTGGCTCGGCTGGTATCGCGACGCGGCCCGCCGCAACGGCGGCGAACCCGACGCCGGCCGCCAGCTGTTGGCCTGGGCCCATGCCGCCGGATTCGCCGATGTCACCGCCGGGGCGTCGATCTGGTGTTTCGCCACTCCCGACGACCGTGACTGGTGGTCGTCGACGTGGGCCGATCGCGTGACCGTCTCGGCCTTCGGCACCCAGTTGGTCGCCGAAGGCATCGCCTCCGAGGACGATGTGGCCGCGATCGCCGATGCGTTCAGGGAGTGGGCCCGTCACCCCGACGCCTACTGGACCATCCCGCACGGCGAGATCATCTGTCGTCGCTGATCGCGCACAGGAGTTGGTACGACGACCAGGCGCTCACTCACCTGATCGTTCACCCGATTTCCGGCGCCATCTGCTGACGGAAGCGTGGCGACCGATAACAGTCAGGCGGGATTCAGGCGGATTCGGGCATGGTGCACACGCATCCACCTGAACAAGGAGCCGTCCATGGTCACCCGATCACCCGGGGTCACCCGATCACCCGGGGTCACCCGATCACCCGGGGTCACCCGATCACCCGGGGTC
>JANMJD010000147.1:0-1912 GCA_031371195.1 Actinomycetes bacterium
CGGCGACCGACAGGCACTCGCCGGCGGCCCCGAGCGGCGATCGCCTTGGCACTGGCGAACGCGATGGCGGGCGATGGCGACAGCGGTGTTCCTGGTCGCATTGGGTGTCGCCGGGCGCGACAGTGTGCTGCGCGGTCGGGCGATGCAACACACGGCGCCCGAGATCTTCCTCGGCGCCGCCCCGCTGGTCGGCCGCAACTTCCGTGACGGTTGGGACTGGCGCTTCAGCCCCGTACAGCTCCTGGCCGCCGGTCTCGTCGGTGTGATCGCCTGGTCGTGGTGGTCGCGTTGGTGGGGGCGGGCGCGTGTCGGGCTCGTCGTTGCCGCAGCGGCGATCGGGTCGGGATTGTTCGCCGTGCTGCTGGCGATGACGGATGGACGTGATGGGCTGCTCTATGGCGCCGCCGACCGGTCGGAGTACTGGGCGAATCTGGCCAAGACACCGGCCGCCGGAACGTTCGTCCGTGAATTCCTACGTCGGATCGGGCGGTATTCGGTACATGTGCGCGGTCATCCGCCGGGCTTCACCGTGTTGCTCAAGGCGCTGGCGGCCATCGGGCTCGATGGCGTGTGGCCCGTCGTCGGATTGTCGATCGTCGGCACGATGCTGTTGCCGATCGGTGTATTGACGACCGTCCGGGTCGTTACCGGGACCGATGCCATGCGTCGTGCCGCTCCGCTATTGATCGTCGCCCCGTACGCGATCTGGATGGTGACGTCGGCCGACGCCTGGTACACCGGTCTGGGGGCGTGCGGCACCGCATTGATCGCTCTCGGCACCCGCCGATCGGGTTGGCGGGCGATCGCAAGTGGTCTGGGCGGTGGGCTGCTGCTGGTCGCCGACATGTACGGCACCTATCTGGTTGCGCTCCTCCTGGTGGTCCCGGCGGCGTGCCTGGTGGCCTCGTTGCGCCACCACTGCGTCGGCGCCCTACTCACGGCCGCGGGCGCGGTCGTCGGAGGGGTCGTCGTGGTGGTCCTGTTCACCCGCGCCGGGTTCTGGTGGTTCGACGGGGTCGCTCAGACACGGCGCGAATACTGGGCCGGCTCGGCCCGGTTCCGCACGTGGTCGTACTTCGGCGTCGCCAATCTGGTGGTGGCATCTATCGCCATCGGCCCGGCCACGCTCGTCGGCCTGTGGCGTCAGCGTGATCGACGGTTGTGGCTGCTGATCGGCGCCGGTCTCGCCGCCCTGACGATCTCGCATCTCTCCCAGTACACCAAGGGCGAGGTCGAGCGGATCTGGCTGCTGTTCTACCCGTGGATCGTCCTCGGCGGGGTGGGTGTGATGTCGCTCAGCTCCGGTCCCGTCACGGATCGGGGCGACAACGGTGAGGATCCGCGACCAGACCGCGCCGACCGGTGGGGGGCGGCGTGGATCGTCGTGCAGGGAGGCGCGGCCATCGTGTTGCAGGCCGCGCTGCTCACCAAGTGGTGAGGCGAGGCGTCCGGGTGATCGTCGGTTTCGGGCCGGCGATTCGCCGTAGAGGGGCGGTGGAGAACTCGGTCATGCCGGCCTCGAAGTCGATTGCCGCACGGAACCCCAGTACCTCGGCGGCGCGCGTGGCGCTGGCGAATACGTGGCGGATGTCGCCCAGCCGGTAGCCGCCGACGACCTGGGGAGGGGGGGCACCATCAGGTCGCAGGGCCACCGCCATGTCGAGGATCGTGCGGGGCGAGCCGGTACAGACGTTGAACGGTCCGGGGCAGGGTTCGGGGTTGGTCAGGGCGAGCACGTTGGCGTGGGCGACATCGGCGACATGGACGAAGTCGCGTTGCTGGCCGCCGTCCTCGAACACCCTGGGCCCTTCGCCCCGGGCATACGAACTACGAAAGATCGAGGCCACGCCGGCGTACGGGGTGTCGCGAGGCATCCGCGGCCCGTAGACGTTGTGGTATCGCAGCGAGGTCA
>JANMJD010000149.1:0-2138 GCA_031371195.1 Actinomycetes bacterium
CCTTCGGATTGTTGAGTGTGATGACGGCGACCCCGTCATCACGGCGATCGAGGAGAACGAGCGGCGCTACTTCGTCGGGCATACGTAAGACGGTAGCGTCCGACACCGCCGACGGCAGGCTCAGGCCAGGCGGGTCAACGCCCCACGGAGCTGGTTGTACCGGCGACGGCGAAGGCGGCGGAAGGCGACACGCTGGTTGCCGAGGGTGACCAGGCCGGCCTCGGCGTATTCAGTCGCCACCCGCAGGAATGTCCGGTCCATCGGGCCGGCCGAGGTCGCCTCCGACCGCCTGAGGAAGTCCGACAGCGTCGAAGCGGCGGTCCACATCTGATCTCACGATGAGTCGACGTATCGGGCGACTTGCGCCGGCATTTGACGCTCAGCGTAAAGATTCGCCCGACCTATTGAACGCAGCGTGGTTATCCGCCGACCCCGTGCAGCATTTCGTCGGCGGCACTCCATGGATCGATCGACCGCCGGAACACACCGTCCGTGAGCAGATCCCAACGATCGCCGGTACAGATCTCCTTGGCCCGCTGCTCCAGACGACGCGAGACGATCTCGCGCAATTCGTGACGAAGACGGAACTCCCGCCGCCGGGCCAGCTCGCCCGAGTTGGTGATGAACTCCCGGTGCCGCGTGACGACATCCCATAGTTCTGGGACGCCCTTGCCCTCGAAGGCGACCGCGGGCACGATCGGTGGACGCCACGCGTCGTGGCTCAGGTCGGAGAGGTCGAGCATCTGCTCGAGGTCGCGGTGGGTTTCCTCGACGCCCTTGCGATCGGCCTTGTTGATCACGAAGATGTCGGCGATCTCCATCAGGCCGGCCTTGTTGGCCTGCACCGAATCACCCCAACCCGGGTTGACGACGACAACCGTGGTATCGGCCTTGCCGGCGATCTCGACTTCGACCTGGCCCACGCCGACGGTCTCGACGAGCACCCATCCGCGCCCGACAGCATCGAGCAACCGGATCGCCTCGGGCGTCGACAGCGAGAGCCCGCCCAGATGGCCACGTGTCGCCATCGACCGGATGAACACGCCGGGGTCGGTGGCGTGATCCTGCATCCGCACCCGGTCGCCGAGGATCGCCCCGCCGGTGAAAGGTGACGACGGATCGATCGCCAATACGGCCACTTCCAGATCCATCGCCCGGAGATGGCCGATAATCGCGCTGGTCAAGGTGGATTTGCCGGCTCCGGGGGCACCGGTGAGGCCGACGGTGTACGAGTTGCCGCCCTTCGGATACGACAGCCGTCCGACGGTGCGGGCATCGTCGCCGCCCCGTTCGATCAGTGACATCAGACGGGCCAGCGAACCCCGATCACCCTCGACGGCGGCGGCGAACAGCTCACCCGGATCGCGCGAACGAGCGGCCACGAGACGACCTGCTCAGGCTGCCGCGTCGTCGAACGAAGGGTCGAATTCGACGTTGATCACTTCGGTGACACCGTCGACCCGATCGCGCATGATCCGCTCGATACCGGCCTTGAGGGTCTGCGACGAGGCGGGGCATGTGCCACAGGCGCCGATGAGCGTGACCGTCACGACACCGGTCTCCTCGTTCACGTCGCGCAGGATGATGTCTCCGCCGTCGGCGTGCAAGGCCGGACGAATCGCTTCGATGGTCTCTTCAACCTGTGTACGCACCCCGCCATTCAACCAGCTGAGGCCCTACGATTCCCACCTATGCGTTCGTCGCTCGCCGTCACCGGCGTCCTCGCCCATCAGGGCGGCTGGGATGAGATCCTGTTGGTCCTCGGCCCCATCGCCGTCATCACCGGTCTGATCATCGTCGCCCGCCGCCGGATCCGCGACGACCTGTAGTCAGCTGTCCGGTTCCGACCGGCCGACCGCAACTCCGCCTCCGTGGTCGCCCAGGAGCTCGGCTCGTCGGCAGTTGAGGTCCGCAGGCAAGACCGGCGTCAGCTGATGTCGGCACCGATCGAGCGCAGACGGCCGGTCAGATCGTCGTAGCCCCGCTCGATGTGATGGATGTCGGAGATGACGGTCTCACCCTCGGCCATCAGACCGGCGACGATCAGCGTGGCGCCGGCGCGGATGTCGACAGCGCGTACCGGCGCGCCCTGCAATTCGGGCTTGCCCCTCACGACCGCGTGGTGACCGTCGGTGCGG
>JANMJD010000160.1:0-2880 GCA_031371195.1 Actinomycetes bacterium
GTGAGAGCGGAGATCACCAATGCGCTCGCCCAGCTCGGCGAGCAATCCGCGTACGCCGTGCGATCCAGCGCGACAGCGGAGGACTCGCCGACGGCCTCCTTCGCCGGCCAGCAGGACACGTACCTGAACGTAAGGGGGCAGGCGTCAATCCTCCACCACATCAGACGGTGCTGGGCGTCGCTGTTCACCCAGCGAGCGGTGACCTACCGCCTGCGGTATGGGCTCGACCATGGGAAGCTCGACATGGGTGTAGTGGTGCAGCAGATGGTCTTCTCCGATGCCGCGGGTGTCGTCTTCACGGCAGACCCAGTCACGTCGAACAGGAAGGTCGTCACGGTGGAGGCCACCTTCGGTCTCGGCGAGGCGCTGGTATCGGGTCTGGTCAACGCGGACGTCTACAAGGTGCGCGATCGCGAGATCGTCGCGAATATGATCGCCACCAAACTGGTTGCGATCCGCGCCTCGCCAGCGGGCGGGACGCAGCAACAAGGGATCGAGACCGCGCTGCAGCAGCAGCCTGCTCTGACCGATGCCCAGGTCGTGCAGCTCGCGCAGCTGAGCCGGCGGATCGAAGCCCATTTCGAGTGTCCCCAGGACATCGAATGGTGCCTGGTCGACGATGGCTTCCAGATCGTGCAGAGCCGGCCGATCACCACGCTGTTCCCCATCCCAGTGGCCGGTGACGACGAGAACCATGTGTACGTCTCTGTCGGTCATCAGCAGATGATGACCGACGCGATGAAGCCTCTGGGGATCTCTGTGTGGCAGCTGACGGCTCGCCCGCGGATGTTCGAGGCCGGGGGGAGACTGTTTGTCGATGTCGCCCCGGTGCTGGCATCGCCAGCGACTCGCTCCGGCATCGTGGATGGCCTTGCGAAATTGGATCCGTTGATCGGTGACGCGCTGCGGACCATCGTCGATCGTGGCGACTTCATTACGTCGCTCCCGAACGATGGTCCCGGCGCGCCGGTCGGCGGTGCACCACCGCCAATCCAGACCGATCCGGCCATCGTCACCGGTCTGATCGAACGCACCCAGGCCGCCCTCGCATCCGTGAAACACGACATCCACACCAAGTCGGGAACAGCGCTGATCGAATTCATCCTCGCCGACATCCAGGAACTGAAGCGGAGCCTGTTCGATCCGCTGAACCTTCCGGCGATCATGGCCGGGATGGAGGCCACATGGTGGCTCAACGACCACATCCACGAATGGCTCGGCGAGAAGAACGTTGCCGACACGCTCACGCAGTCCGCCCCCAACAACGTCACATCAACAATGGGGCTGGCGCTTCTGGACGTCGCAGATGCAATCCGCCCGCATCCGGACGTCGTGGCCTTCTTGCACGATGTCGATGACGAGAGCTTCCTGGACGAACTTTCGAACCGCGACGGAGGCCGGGAAGCGAGCGATGCCATCCGGGCCTACCTCGACCTGTACGGAATGCGCTGCGTCGGTGAGATCGACATCACCCGGCCGCGTTGGAGCGAACGTCCCACCACGCTCGTGCCCGCGATCCTCGGCAACGTCAAGAACTTCGAGCCGGGCGAAGGCAAACGACGCTTCGAACACGGGCAGCGGGAGGCGGCGAAGAAGGAACACGAGATCCTGGAGCGCTTGAAGGCGTTGCCCGACGGCCAGCGCAAAGCCGAGGACACGAAGGCGATGATCGATCGCGTCCGAACGTTCATCGGCTACCGGGAGTATCCGAAGTACGGCATCGTCAGCCGCTACTTCGTCTACAAGCAGGCCTTGATGGAAGAGGCCGAGCGCCTAGTGGAGGCTCACGTGCTTGATGAGGCGGACGACGTCTTCTACCTAACGATGCACGAGCTCCGCGAGGTCGTGGACACCAACCGTGTGAACGACCAACTCGTCCGCCAACGCAAGAAGGCATTCGTGTCGTACCAAGCGCTCACGCCGCCGCGGGTGCTCACGTCGGATGGCGAGGTCGTCGCTGGTAGCTACGGACGCTCCGACCTGCCAAGCACGACGCTGGTCGGTGTGGCGGTGTCCGCCGGAACAATCGAAGGGCGGGCGCGAGTCGTCCTCGACATCGCGGACGCAGCTCTGGAGGCGGGAGACATCCTGGTTACGGCCTACACGGATCCCAGCTGGTCGCCCTTGTTCGTTGCGATCACCGCCCTGGTGACCGAGGTTGGGGGACAGATGACCCACGGCGCAGTAATCGCACGGGAGTACGGCTTGCCGGCAGTCGTTGGAGTGGAGAACGCCACTCGATTGATCAGCGACGGGCAGCGGATCCGGGTCAATGGAACCGACGGATACGTCGAGATCCTCGCGGCCTCCTCGCCAGACTCGCGAACGGGGATCTAACGTCGGGCCATGGCGGATCACCCCGACCGGTACTCGCACGGTCATCACGAGTCCGTCCTGCGCAGTCACAAGTGGCGCACGGCCGAGAACTCGGCGGCGTTCGTGTTGCCGTTGCTTCGCGATGACATGTCGCTCCTCGATGTCGGGTGCGGCCCCGGCAACATCACAGCCGATCTCGCACGCAGGATCCCGGACGGGAGCGTCGTCGGCGTCGACCTCCCCAGCGATGTCATCGACGCGGCACAGCGCGAATTCGGCGCGGTCAACGTGCGCTTCGAGGTCGGTGACGTGTACGCCCTCGACTTCGAGGAGGGTTTGTTCGACCTGGTGTACGCACATCAAGTGCTGCAGCATCTCGGCGATCCCGTCGGAGCGCTCACCGAGATGCGAAGGGTGTTGCGACCGGGAGGGTACGTGGCCGTTCGTGACAGCGACTACGGCGCGTTCGTCTGGGCGCCCTCGGATCCACGGTTGTCGAGATGGATGGAGCTCTACCATCAGTTGACCAAGCGCAACGGTGCCGAAGCAGATGCGGGCCGCAAC
>JANMJD010000177.1:0-4961 GCA_031371195.1 Actinomycetes bacterium
GGACGAGGCCCGACGACGTGACGTGCGGGGCGAGATGCGTTCCTGTCCAGTCGCGGATCTGGATGGCGTTGTCACTGGCCACATGGTCGAGGTAGTGCACCCGTCCGTTGTCGAGTACCGACAGCCCGGCCGTCTCGCCGACCTGCTCGACCAACTCCTGAAGATAGACCCTGGCGACCGCGGTCAGATTGGTGCCCTGGGCGCCGGCAGCGAGGTCGACGATCATCCGCCCGACTCGATAGTCGAAGCCGTCGCCGACCCGTTCGACGGCGCCGATCTCCTCCAAGGTGGCCAGCATCCGGGCGACGGTCGAGGTGGGAAGGTCGAGCCTCCGGGCGATCTCGCTGATTCCTGACGGTCCGGTTGCCGTGGCGCGCAACACGGCAAATGCCCGCTCGACCGATTGCACGCCCGACATCGACAGCCGCGCCTCAGCCGATCTCGTCGGGCATCTCGGCCTTGCGTCGGGCGATGAAGTCGAGAAGCTCGGCATCGATCGCCTCGTCGAGCGGCGGTGGCTCGTACTCGGCCAGGGTCTTCTTGTAGATGGCGTTGGCCCGCTGCGTGGCGTCGAGCGACCCTTCCTCGACCCACTGCTCGTAGCTGGAGTTGTCGGCGGTGTTCGAGCGGTAGAAGGCGTGCTCGAAGTTGGCCAGGGTATGGGCATTGCCCAGGAAGTGCTGCCCGGCGGGGTTGTCGAGGATCGCGCTCAGCGCCTGACCGTTGTCGGACATGTCCACACCGTTGACGAACGAGTGCCACATGCCGAGTTGGTCGCAGTCGAGGATGAACTTCTCGTAACCGACCGACAGCCCCCCCTCGAGCCAACCGGCGGCGTGGAGGACGAAGTTCACGCCACCCAGCATTGTAGGCTGCATCGTCGCCGCCGACTCGTACGCCGCCTGGGCATCGGTGGCCTTGGAGGCGCACAGGCCGCCACCGGAGCGGAACGGCACTCCGAGGCGCCGGGCCAGCGAGGCGACCGTGTACAGCACCAGGGCGGGCTCCGGCGTTCCGAAGGTCGGTGCCCCGGTCTGCATCGACATCGATGAGGCGAACGAACCCATCACGACCGGGGCACCCGGCCTGACGAGCTGGGCGAAGGTCATGCCGACCAAGGCTTCGGCCAGCGTCTGGGCGGCGACACCGGCGACGGTGACGGGGGCCATTGCCCCGGCGAGGATGAACGGGGTGAACAGGCAGGCCTGGTTGTTCGACGCGTAGACCTCGGCGGCGGCGAGCATGGTGGCGTCCCATACGAGAGGCGACGAGGCGTTGATCAGGCTGGTCATCACGGTTTTCGGCGTGCCGGTCTCGTCGAGCCACTGATCGCCGAAGGCAATGCGGGCCAGATCGACCGAATCCTGCGCGCGGCTGCCGGCGGTCACCGAACCCATGAACGGCTTGTCGCTGTATCGGATGTGCGAATAGACCATGTCGAGATGGCGCTTGTTGACCGGCACATCGACCGGCTCGCACACCGTGCCGCCCGAATGGTGCAGGTAGGGCGTCATGTAGGCGAGCTTGACGAAGTTCTGGAAGTCGGTGAGCGTGGCGTAGCGACGGCCACCGTCGAGGTCCTGCACGAACGGCGAACCGTAGTTGGGGGCGAACACGGTTGCCTTGCCACCCATCTGCACGTTGCGGGCCGGGTTGCGGCCGTGCTGGGTGTAGATCGCCGGCGCGGTGGCTTGGACGATCGAGCGGCACATCCCGCGGGGGAACCTGACCATCTCGCCGTCGGCGGTCGCTCCGGCGTCGACGAAGCGCTGGATCGCCGAAGGGTAGTCGCGGATCCAGATGCCGACCTGTTCGAGGATGGTGTCGGCATTGTGCTCCAGGATGGACAGGCTCTCGTCGCCGAGCACCTCGAACGGGGTCATCGTGCGGGTGATGTACGGAACGGCGGCGACCTGATGCGAGGCGCGCAGCGCCTGACGTCCGGCTCGGCCCCCGCTGCGGCGGTTGGTTCCCTCAGACATCTGTGCCCTCGCTCATCGTGCTCTCCTTCGGGGACGATCGGCGCGCTCGGCAGCCGGTCGGCGGATCGGTAGCTGCACCACGGCAGCGAGTTGCGGATACGGGTCGGTGGCATGCGGGATGCCCATTGCTCCGACGAAGTGCTCCTGGAAGCGCGGCTCGATCGCCGTTTCGATCTTGGTGACCTCACGGGCGACGCCGGCTATCTCGGCCCGCGCCGTTGCGCTGAGCAACGCCCGCGCCGCCCCCGACCCGGCCGAGTTGCCCACCGCTCGCACGTTGGCCGGGTCGCAGTCGGGTACGAGGCCCAGCACGAGGGCGTAGATCGGGTCGATGTGGCTGCCGAACGCTCCGGCGAGCAGCACCTCGTCGACGGCGTCGATGCCGGCGTGTTCCATCAGCAGGCGGCACCCGGCGTACAGCGCACCCTTGGCCAGCTGGATCGCCCGCACGTCGTTCTGGGCGATGCGCAGCTGATCCTCGGGCCGGCCGTCGAGCGGGCCGCGCAGCACATAGGCGAACGTACGGCCGTCAGCGACGACGCGGGGCGACCCGGTGGAGCCCGAGATGGTGCCGTCGTGGGCGATGATCCCGGCGAGGAACATCTCGGCAACCACCTCGATGATCCCCGAGCCGCAGACGCCGGTGACCCCGGTCGTGGCCGTGGCCTCGGCGAATCCGGGCTCGTCGCTCCACATCTCGGCGCCGATCACCTTGAATCGGGGTTCCAGCGTCGTGCGGTCGATACGGACACGCTCGATCGCCCCGGCCGTGGCCCGCTGGCCGCACGAGATCTGGGCGCCCTCGAAGGCCGGGCCCGTGGGCGACGACGCAGCGAGCAGGCCATTGCGGTCGCCGAGCACGATCTCGGCGTTGGTGCCGACGTCGATCAGGAGCACGTGGTGGTCGGCTTCGAAGGGTCGTTCGTTGAGGATGGCCCCCGCGGTGTCGGCCCCGACGTGGCCGGCGATGCACGGCAACGCGTGGAACGTGGCGAAACGGAGGTCCAACCCGATCTCGGTCGCCATTCCGTCGACGGGCAGGTCGGTGGCCAGCGCGAATGGAGCGACGCCGAGGGGGGTCGGGTCGATCCCGAGGACCAGGTGATGCATGATCGGATTGCCGACGAACACGAGATCGACGACGTGGTCACGGGTCGTGGCGGCCTGCTCGACAAACTCTTCGACCAATTCGTCGAGTGCCTGGCGGATCGACGCCGTCAGCTCGACCTCACCGCCCGGATTCATCATCACGTACGAGACACGGCTCATCAGGTCCTCGCCGAAGCGGATCTGCGGGTTCATCCGTCCGGCGGACGCCACCACCTCGCCACTCGTCAGATCGCACAGGTGACCGGCAACCGTGGTCGAACCGACGTCGACCGCCACGCCGTACGCCACATCGACGAAGCCCGGCCACACCGCGGTGACGCGACCGCCGGAGTGCACGCCTACGGTGATCGTCCGCTTTCCTGCAGCCAGGGCCGGTTGCAGGGCGATCAATGCGGCCGACGAGATGGCCGTGGTCGACAGCGACCACTGTTCGCGCAGTGCGTCCTGCAGGAGCCGCAGGTCACTGCGTTCCTCACCGAGCTCGGTGGTGGGCAGCTCGACATAGTGCAGGCGGATGGTGGGGTCGACGATCAGCCCGTCGAGGTTGACCGACTTGCGTACGACGGGCTTGTGCACCTGGCTCGCCGCCGGGACATCGATGACCAGATCACCGAGAATCGTCGCCGCGCACCCCAGGCGCGCTCCCGGGGCCAGGACGCGGCGCGGCCGGTAGTCGGTGGTCTCGACACTCCCCGGCATCGAGAGGTGCTCCGAGCGGGACTCGACACCGAACTTGGCGAACGCACCGAAGGTCGGCACCACCTGACAGCGGCCGCAGATGCCGCGACCTCCGCAGACCGAATCCACATCGACCCCGAGCCGACGCGCCGCGTCGAGCACGGTGGTACCGAGCTCGACGTCGCCTCGCTGACCGGCGGGCGTGAAGACGATCTGAGCGGTGCTCAGCCCTCGGCCCTCTTGGTCGCCCGACGCCCACCGCGGCGGTCGCGGTCGTGGCTGATCGCCGGATCGCGGTGGGCGCGGATCCAGTTCATGCAGTCCTTGTCGTTGCCGGCCAGCACGTCGGCGGCCTGGACGGCGTGGAGCACCTCGCTATGCAACGGGTTGGTGATCGCCGAGGTCATCCCCGCCCCGATCGCCATCGCCAGGAAGGTGCCGGCGATGGTGTTGCGATTCGGTAGGCCGAACGCCACGTTCGAGGCGCCGCATGTGGTGTTCACGCCCAGTTCCTCACGCAGGCGGCGCACCAGGCGGAACACCTGTTGGCCGGCAGTGCCCATCGCCCCGATCGGCATCACCAAGGGGTCGACGACGACGTCACAGCGGGGAATGCCGTGGTCGGCGGCGCGCTCGACGATCTTGCGGGCCACTTCGAACCGCACGTCCGGGTCGACCGAGATCCCGGTCTCGTCGTTGGAGATGGCGACAACCGCCGCGCCGTAGCGAGCGACGAGCGGAAGCACCCGCTCCAGCACTTCGTCCTCACCGGTCACCGAGTTGACGAGCGCCTTGCCCTGATACACCGCCAAGCCGGCCTCGAGCGCCGCGATGATCGAGGAGTCGATCGACAGCGGAACGTCGGTCACCGATTGCACCAGTTGGACGGCCCGGGCGAGCATCGCCGGCTCGTCGGCCAGCGGGATGCCGGCGTTCACGTCGAGCATGTGGGCACCGGCGGCGACCTGGGCGAGCGCGTCCGCCTCGACCCGGCTGAAGTCGCCCTTCTTCATCTCCTCGGCCAGCAGCTTGCGGCCGGTCGGGTTGATCCGCTCGCCGATCATCACGAAGGGGCGGTCGAAACCGATGACCACTTCCCTGGTGGGCGAACTCAGAATGGTGTCAGTCATGGGGGGTCGGGTCCGTCTCGGTGGGTGAGGTGGGGGCGACAGGATCCCAGCCGCCGTTGTC
>JANMJD010000190.1:0-1726 GCA_031371195.1 Actinomycetes bacterium
CCCCTGCAACCCGGTCAGTTCAGGGCGTCGCTCAGGCGAAGTAGCCCATTACATCGACGAGGATGTTCGTGTTGCCCGAATCGTTGTAGATCGACACCGAGCCACCGGCGCCGACCTTGGCGATCACCAGGTTCGGCACCACGTCGCCGGCCGAGAAGTTCAGGTTCGACGCGTTGGGTCGGGCCTCGCCGGTCGGGAACACCGTGAGGTAGCCGGCGCCGCTCGTCGGGCCGACCGCGGTCACGTTGAGCACCGCCGAGGTGGCGTCGTCGGGAATGTTGTGGACGCCGGCGACCCGCACATTGATCGTTTGGCCGGGGCCTACTGCCACCGCCGGACCGCCGATCCCGGTGCGGGTGTCGAGCACCCGGTCGGGCACGGTCCCCTTCTGTCCTGCACCGGGCTCGTTCAACGGGCTCGAGAAGTACCCGAGCACATCGGCCAGCACCTCGGTGGTCCCGGTGTCGTTGTAGATCGACACCGAACCACCGGCACCGACCTTGGCGATGACCAGGTTCGGAACCACGTCGCCGGGCCGGAAGTTGAGGTTCGACGCGTTGGGCCGACCAGAACCCGTCGGGAAGACGGTCAAATAGCCGTTGGCGCCCGTGGGGGCGACCGCCGTCAGGTTGAGGATCACCGATGTCGCAAACGCCGGGACCTTGCCGACACCGGCGAGTTTGACGTCGATGGTCACCCCCGGACCGATCGGGGCCTTGGCCGCGCCCACCCCGGTGCGGGTATCGAGTTGGCGGGTCGGCAACAGGCCGTGCTGCAGGTCGCCTGCGCCAGCGGCCGGATCGGAGAAGTACCCGGCAACGTCGGCGATCACATCGGTGTCACCGGTGTTGTTGTAGAACGACACCGATCCGTTCGCGCCGATCTTGGCGATCACCAGGTTGGCGACGACGTCGCCGGCCACGAAGTTGAGGTTCGACGCCGTCGGCCGCACCGATCCGGTGGGAAACACCGTCATATACCCACCGACCGACGGCCCGGCCGCCGTCACGTTGAGCACCACCGAACGGGCATCGGCCGGGATCGCTCCGACTCCGGCGATCTTGACGTCGATCGAACTATCGGCGTGCACGACGCCGACCGGTGCACCGACCCCCGTTCGGGTGTCGAGGACTCGGCCGGGTACGAGCGGATGGTAGGCCGCCGGTATCCCGGGCAGCGTGATGTTCCGACTGACGGACTTGTCGGGGTTGCCCGTCGACGAGAGCTTGACCGCGTACGGCACGATCACGTCGAACTGCTGCGGCGCGGCCGTCACCGACCAACTCACCGGAACCTCCTGGTCGGGTGCCAGCGCCCCGATCGTCGCGGTCAACGGCGAGGCCGCGGTCAGCCCGGCGGGCAGCGTCGCGGTGACCTTGACGTTTGTCTGGTTGACGGTGCTGATGTTCTTCACCGTCGCCGTGATCGGGAAGGGATTGGGCGTGTACTGCCCGTTGAGGAACTTGAGTCTCACCGGGCCGTCAAGGCCGAGGACGATGGGCGGATTGACGTCGGCCGAGATCTGGCCGAGCCCGTAGGTACTGGCGACCGACAGCGACGCCCCCGGAGCGAGCACCCGGGGGTTCCAGTACAGGGCGTACGCGCTGTCACCTTCGATCGTCTGACCCGGCGCGACCGCGTAGTCGTACGTGCTGTTGTAGATGCCCCGCCAGGCGGCGATCGCCAGGCGATCGGGAGCGCTCGAGCCCGTGTTGGTCTGCGCGCT
>JANMJD010000229.1:0-2204 GCA_031371195.1 Actinomycetes bacterium
TGCTGGCCCGTGTCGACGAACTCGGCGACATCTTCGAGCCGGTCCTGCGACTGGTCCAAACCCTCCCGTCCGCGGCGAAGTGAACTTGTAGGTCGAATCGCGCCCCGCATCCCTGACTGCGTGTGGCCCTCGCCCTGGTGCGTGGTCGGACGGAGCGTTGCGTCACACCTCAGGGGATATGGCGGGAGAGTTCGGTGAGCACATACCCCGAGTTGCCGATCACATCGGAGGTCGTGAACTCGATGACGTAGTACCCCAGCGCTTGCAGTTCGTTGCGACGTCGGGCATCGCGTTGTCGATCGGGCTCGGACGTGTGCGAGCGTGTGCGAGTCGGGAGGAGCTGGCATCGTTCGGTTAGCTTCGCGGAGGAAGGGTGGAGGGGAGACCGATGCGAAGGTTCAAGTGGATGATCGCGGCGGCATGGACCGTGGTGGCGGTAACGGCATGCAGCGACGACAAGACCCGTACGATCATCATCGCCGGCGAGCCGCCCGCCGGGATCGTGGCGCTGGACAACGTGTTCCAGCCGGCGTCGGGCCCGGTCGATGTCGGTAGCGAGGTGATCTTCACGAACAGCGGCCGCAACGATCACAACATCGTTGCCACCGACGGCGACACCACGTGGGGAGTCGGCAAGCAGGACTTCGGTCCCGGCGCGGAGTATCGCCATATCTTCAGCGAGCCCGGGACGTATGAGTTCTACTGCTCGATCCACGGCACGTCCAAGGTCGGCATGACAGGTTCGATCACCGTCACCGATCCCGCGGCGAGTGGGTCGGCCGCGGCGGCAACCAGCGACACGTCGGCTCCTGCGGCCGTGGTCGAGACCACCGCGGCGACGAACACGGCGGTGAACGCGGCGACGGTCGAGGCCGGGAGTGACGGGATCATCGACGTCCCGGCCGAAGTGCTGACGATCCAGGGAGCAGTCGACTCGGCGAAGGCCGGTGACCTGGTGCTCATTGCTCCCGGGACATATCACGAAGCGGTCAACGTGACCACCGACAACCTGACGATCCGCGGTCTGGATCGCAACCGGGTGATCCTCGACGGGGAGTTCAAGCTCGACAACGGCATCCGCGTCCTCGGGGCGAAGGGGGTTGCCGTCGAGAACTTGACGGCGATCAACTACACCGCCAACGGATTCTTCTTCACCAAGGCCGAGGGGTATCGCGGGTCGTACCTGACCGCCTATCGAACCGGTGACTATGGCGTCTACGGATTCGATTCGGTGAAGGGGCAGATCGAACACGTCTACGCCGCCGGCAGTCCCGACGCCGGGGTCTACATCGGCGGGTGCTATCCGTGCGACGCGGTGATCGACGATGTGATCAGCGAGCACAACGGACTCGGATACTCGGGGACCAACTCGGGCGGCAACCTGCTGATCGTCAACTCCATCTTCCGGTACAACCGCGCCGGGATCGTGCCCAACAGCGGCAGCTACGAGCCCTGCTACCCGGAACGAGACACCTCGATCGTCGGCAATCTCGTCTACTCCAACAACCAGGAGGACACGCCGGCGATCGACGTCGCCCTGCTGGCGATGGGCAATGGCATCCTCTCGGCCGGCGGCGTGCGCAATGTGATCGAACGCAATCTCGTCTACGACCACGACAAGAGCGGGATCGGGCTGGTGCCGTTCCTGGAGGACGATCCGAACGATTCGGCTCCGGCTGCGGCCGATTGGGACACTTCGTGTGCGGACTCTCGCCAGCGGACGCCGGTGAAGCCGCAAGGGGCGGTGCTCTGGGATTCGCAACAGACCCAGGTGCGCGGCAACGTGCTGTCCGACAACCGGCAGGCCGACCTGTTGGTTGCTTCGGCCGGCGGGGATCCGGCCACATTCGGTCATTGCTTCAGCGGAAACCTGTTCGCCACGTCGGCCCCGAGCAACCTCGAGCAGTTGGCGCCGTGCGGAGCCACCGGCGCGGGGGATTGGAAGAACGGCGAGTACGACATCCTTCCGTGGTTGGGCGAGGTCCACCCACCGTCGGTCGACTACGCGACGGCCTCGTTGCCCGCCCTCGTCGACCAACCGAACATGCCCGATGCCGACACGGCCCCGGCCCACCCGGCGACCGACGTGCCATTCGCGGTGGACCTGGCAGCGATCAAGGTCCCGAGCAAGCCGGCGGGGTGAAGGCGGCGAGGCTCCTCGGTGCAGCGCTGGTCCTCGCTGCGTGCGCGAGCGGCGGAAGCGC
>JANMJD010000259.1:0-1994 GCA_031371195.1 Actinomycetes bacterium
GCAAGAAGGGCAAGTTGACCATTCCGGACACCATTCCGGAAGCACTGCTCAAGGACACACCCGGAAAGACGACCGCAACGGTCTGACCTCCTCGAGTCAACATCGAGCCCGATTCGACATCGAGCTCGACAAGCAGAATGGGCCCCTCCCTCGGGGCCCATTCGGCGTTTTCGGGCCAGGTGGTCGACGATCCGCAGAAAGTTTTCCGAGTTGTCGTTCTCGTAGTCGCCGGATGCGTCGTGTACACATACCGTTCATCACCGAGGAGGATCCGTGGAATACCTACTTTTCATCGCAACCGACACCGAGCCCGAGCCCGAGGGCACCGCGGGCCCGAGCATCGAGGAATGGGTCGAGGAGGGTGAGCGTCGGGGCATCCGCAAGCAGGGCGAGCGGTTGCGGCCGCCCGCCGACGCGACCACGGTACGAGTGCGCAAGGGCGAACTGCTGGTGACCGACGGACCGTTCACCGAGTCGAAGGAGTGGATCGCCGGCTTCGACATCATCGAGTGCGCCGACCTCGACGAGGCGATCGACTACACCTCGCGGCATCCGATGGCGAGATTCGGTCGCATCGAGATCCGGCCCTTCTTCGTCTGGGACGAGTGACCGAGGTCTCCGAGGCGGTCGCTGCCGCCCACCGTTCCGACTGGGCCCGGATCGTCGCCGGTCTGATTCGTCAGACCGGTGACTGGATGCTCGCCGAAGACGCAACGCAGGATGCCTTCGCCGCGGCGTTGGCACGATGGCCGCAAGACGGCGTGCCCGATCGCCCGGCGGCCTGGCTGACGACCGTGGCCCGCAACCGGGCGATCGATCGGATCCGCTCGGCAAAGAGCGAGCAATCGAACCTCCGCAAGTCGGGCGTGCTGGTCGACTCATCCGAAGCTCCCGATATCGACGATGATCGCCTGCGGCTGATCTTCACCTGCTGCCATCCGGCCCTGCCGCTCGCAGCACGGGTGGCGCTGACACTTCGTACTGTCGCCGGTCTGCCGATGCCCGAGATCGCCCGCGCCTTCCTCGTCTCGGAGGCCACGATGGCGCAGCGGCTGGTGCGGGCCCGCCGCAAGATCGACCACGCCGCGATCCCGTACCGCGTGCCACCACCCGAACTGTTGGAGGAGCGACTCAACGGCGTGCTCGCCGTGTTGTACCTCGCGTTCAACGCCGGCTACAGCGACATGACACTGATCGACGTCTCCGCATCTGCGCTGTCGCTCGCTGAGGCGGTCGTCGACCTGATGCCACTGGAGTCCGAAGCGCGCGGCCTGTTGGCGCTGATGTTGTTGCAGGGCTCGCGGCGCGATGCGCGCCTCAACCGGGCGGGGGAGCTGTTGACGCTGGAGGAGCAGGACCGGTCGTTGTGGAACAGCGCCGACATCGAGCGCGGTGGCCTCATGCTGGGATCTGCCCGAGGAAGAGGCCCGTATGTCCTCCAGGCCAGGATCGCCCAGTGTCATGTCGACGCGCCGTCCGCCGCATCCACCGACTGGCCGAGGATCGTCGGGCTGTATGACGAGTTGCTGGCGCTCACACCGTCACCGATCGTTTCGTTGAACCGGGCCATCGCCGTCGGGATGCGTGACGGGCCTGATGCGGGGCTCGCGCTGCTCGACGAGGTCACCGATCAGCTGGTCGGCGTGCACCTCGTGCCGGCCGCAAAGGCCGATCTGCTCCGACGGGCCGATCGCATCCCCGAGGCGGCGGCCCGCTATCACGAGGCGTTGCAACTCGCCCCGACCACCGAGGAGCGCGCCCAGCTGCGAAAGCGGCTCGACCGTCTGTTCGAGGTGTGAGCGCGGATTCAGTCCGTGGTCGCGGGAACTGCGTACCGGGCCAGCACCGTGTCGACCACCGCGGCGACGAGTTCGTCGGTGACGCGTTGGCGGCGAACGAGCTTGGTGTACACCAGCGGGCCGGCCAACAGGGTCACCAGCAAGTCGACATCGACATCGGCGGGCAAGTCGCCACGGGCGACCGCTCGTTCGATC
>JANMJD010000260.1:0-7709 GCA_031371195.1 Actinomycetes bacterium
GTTGCGCGTCGCCGCGTGCGACACCCGGTCGCCACCCGACGAGCGGCCGGCGACGAGCAGATTGTCGACGCCCCTGGGGAGCAGATTACGGTAGGGCAGCCCGAAGTACCGGCCGGTGGTCGGCAGGATGAGGATGCCGTAGCCGTCGATGAACTCGGGGTAGATGCCGATCGAGTCGTCGAAGCGGGCCTGGTCGCGCACGTCGTGTTCGGTCATGTTGTACAGGGCGTCGATCTTGCGGGTGTCGCGGATGCCGAGCGTCATGCCGAAGTTGCGGAGTCGGGCGTTGGAACAGCCGGGGGTGAACGATCGCAACGCCTCGATCGCGTGCATCGCCTGGCGCCGCCCCTCGATTTCCCCGCAGGTCAGGTCGTCCGGGTCGGTGCCGTCGACGCCGGCGAGATGGATCAGGTTCATGTAAGTGAGCTCGCCCGAGTCGTGGATCGCTCCCCACGTGCCGGCGAGCGTCGACAGATGGGCCGGGATCAGGCCGGCCTCGACTGCTTTGCGGAACGGCTTGTGTAGGAACGGCGAGAACATGTCGTCCTCCTTGCCGGAGGTCTCGATGTTCCATTCGCCGTTGCCTTCCCAATCCCGATAGGTCTGCGGGTCGGCGGCGATGCCTTCGACGAACGCCCGCTTGTCGACCCCGGCGAGATGGAACATCACCGACACGGCCATCATCTGCTCGCGCGGCGTCAGATGGGTCGGTGCGCCCGCCCGGTAGGCGATGTCGGCGTCGCCGGTGGCGTCGATCACCCGGCCGGCGAGGATCGCCTCACGGCCGGCTTTCGACTCCGTGATGATCCCGGTGATGGCGTGGCCGTCCATGATCGGGGCGGCGAAGGCGCGGTGCAGCATGGCTCGGATGCCGGCCTCCTCGACCATCCGATCGGCGACCACCTTGAACCCCTCGGCGTCGAGTTCGTAGGACTGCGACTGACTCTCGGGTACCGCGGCGCCCATCTCGAACGCCCGGGTCTCGAACTCGCGCCCGATGCCGTTGGCCTCGATGGTCTGTTCGTGGCGGTACCAGGCCATGCCCTCGACCCCGACGGTGGTGATGTTGCCGCCGAAACATCCGAACCGCTCGACGAGGGTCACTTCGACCCCGGCACGCGCCGCGCCCAACGCGGCCGCGAGCCCGGCAGGGCCAGAACCGACGACGAGCACATCGGTCTCGTGAATGACGTCGACTTGTCGGGCCGGTTCGGTGATCTGAGCCAGATTTCGGCGGGATGTGGAACTCATGGAAGTCCTTTCACAGGAGGCTCGATCAGGCCACCAAGCCGATCGCGTCGAGCATGTCGTCGATTTTGCCACGCCATGACGTAGCTGGTGTGTGTGCGGGGCGGACCTTCAGCAGGGTTCCGCGGGCGGCTGGTCGCCCATCGAGGGTCGTTACGCCGTGGGCCGCCCACACGGTGTCGTGGCTGATGAACAACTCGAGCGCGGCAGCCACCGGGGTCATCCGGTGCGGCCAACCTGGGGAGGTCGTAGACGCACACGTTCCAGGCGGCGTGCGCATTCGCCGCGTTGGCGGCATCGCTCACCACCTCGGACCATTGGTGCTCGAAATCGAGGATCACCTGCGGATCGGCAACGCCGCCATGACGCGCCTCAGCCAGCCGGATCGCGAGACGGGCCGGATCGAACTCCTGTCGCGTAGACGGATCGGTGGGTGCGATGGCGGTACTGCGAATGTCGATCACTATAGTGATCGCCTATGACGCCACCCGTGTTGGCCATCACCAAGCGAATCCGATCGACGATCTTCTCCAGCCGGGTTGAGGCGTTCGGCGTCAAGTCGTACACGGTGTACAACAAGATGCTGCTCCCTACGCAGATCCGCGGGGTGGAGGAGGACTACCACCACCTGCGCAGCGCGGTGCAGGTCTGGGATGTCGCTTGCGAACGTCAGGTCGAGATCGCCGGACCCGACGCTGCACGGTTCACCCAAATGCTCGTCGTGCGCGACCTCCGGTCCTTCGATGTCGGCCGATGCGGCTACGCCCCTGTCTGCGATCACGACGGGCGGATGATCAACGACCCGGTCGTGTCACGCGTCGCCAAGGATCGCTTCTGGCTGTCGATCGCCGATTCCGACGTGCTGCTGTGGGCAGGTGGCATCGCCCGCGCCTTGGGCCTCGACGTCGAGGTGACCGAACCCGACGTCTCCCCGCTCGCAGTGCAGGGCCCGCGGGCCGACGACGTGATGTCCAAGGTATTCGGCGAGGTCGTGCGCAGCATCAAGTTTTTCCGCTTCCAGCCGTTGGCGTTCCGTGGACATGAAATGTTCGTCGCCCGCACCGGGTGGAGCGCCCAGGGCGGTTTCGAGATCTACGTCGACGACGCCGAGATCGGCGGCCTGCTCTACGACGCGCTGATGACCGCCGGTGAGGAGTTCGACATCGGGCCCGGCTGCCCGAACCTGATCGAACGCATCGAGGCGGGACTACTCACCTACGGCAGCGACATGACCCGCGAACACACCGCGCTCGAAGCCGGGCTCGACAAGTACTGCTCGCTCGACGCGCCGATCGAAGCCATCGGGCTCGATGCGCTGCGCCGCCAACGCGACGAGGGGCTCACTCGACGGTTGTGCGGCTTCATGACCGACGGCGACCGCGTGCCACTGCCGCGCGACGGCTGGCCGGTCGTCGTCGGCGACGACGTGGTCGGAGCGGTGACATCGGCTGTGTGGTCCCCACGGCTGGAGACGAACGTCGCGCTCGGCATGCTGTCCATCGGGTTGGCGGCGTTCGGCACCGAAGTGTCGGTGGGCGCGCCGGATGGTGTGCGCCGCGGGCGAGTCTGCGAAGTGCCGTTCCCCGGCGCGGTCCAACGGTGACCCGCCACCGGTTCGTGGGCGGTCCCGGGCGGGCCTGCCCAGAGGGATCTTCACACGCAACCATTCGAACGCTGAGAAGGAGCCGTCGATGACCCTCGATATCCGCAAGGTGGTTTCCGTTGTCGAGACCACCCGCACCGAGATGGGAAGGCCGGTGCTGGGGCTGCGCCGCAAGGTTGCCACGGCCGTCGTGTTCGCCAATCCATTCGCCGGGCGCTACGTCGACGACCTGGCCGAGCTAGTCGCCGAGGGTGGCGGACTCGGCCAGCTGCTGATCGATGAAGTGCTTGCGGTGCTCGGCGCACCGGTCGAAGACGTCACCGCGTACGGCAAGGCGGCGATCGTAGGGGGTGGAGGCGAGATCGAACACGCGGCCGCACTCATCCACCCGACCTTCGGTGCTCCGATCCGCGCTGCGCTCGGCAAAGGCCCGGCGATCATTCCGTCCACCAAACTGCTCGGCGGACCCGGCACCCGCATCGTCGCACCACTGACGAACTGCGCCGACATCTGGTCGTTCGACGAGATGGATGCGATCGCCATCTCCATCGATGATGCACCTCGCGACGGCGAGATCGTGGTTGTGCTGGCCCTCGGCGTCGGCGGTCGTCCGCACCACCGGATCGTGAAGTCATGACGGCCTGCAAGGCGATCATCCTGTTGTCGCGCGCGACGACATGACACATGAGCAATTCCTGTCCTGGTGGTTGGCAGAGCACGCGCCACTGGCTGCACAACTGCCGGGTGTCCGTCGGATCGTGTTCAACGCGTCCCACGACCATGACGAGGTCGACGGTGTGTCGGAACTGTGGTTCGACAGTCGAGCCGACTTTGACGCCGCCTACGCAACTGAGACAGGCCAGCGTGTCGCTGCCGATTCGATGGCCCACGTGCTGCGTCGCGTGCGTATGTTCGTCGAGGAACACCCCATCGTCTGAATCTGAGCACCGAGAACCAAACAATCTGCTCAGGTGCTCGACAACGCACTTCGACCAGGGCTCACCGCAACATCGCAATTGTTTAACGACAATGTCGCCCGGTCGGCCATGTCGACGCGCGGTCAGACGCATGGATCGCGCCCGACTTCGGTCGGCTTACGCGCTACCGAGCGCCGGCCACCCGCAAATCGCCGAAGTGTGCGGTCGACCTGACAGTGCGGGCCGAGCGATATCGAGCGCTCGAAAGGACATCTCCGTCCGGGCGGTACGCGGACGGCTCGCAACGGAGGCAGCGCCGCCGTGTACCGGAACCGCGTCCCAATACTGTCACCCACCTACCGGAGCCACAGTGGAAAGCATGAACCGGAATCGCACAGTCAAACGCCATGTCACACCGCTGGGAAGTGTTCCGAAATTCTGTGACCACGGTGATCACGACGGCCTGAAAACTTGCCCTGAACAGGGCTTATTGGCGGAGGCGGACGGGAATCGAACCCGCCAAGCAGGGATCGCCTGCTTCAGCCGCTTTGAAGGCGGTGGAGCCCACCAGGTACCCGGACGCCTCCGGGGACGACCCTAGCCGCTCGACCCCAGGGGCGGCGGAACCGATCACCTGATGAGATCGCCGACATCAGGCGCGTCCGGTGTCCGAAAGAACGCCGAGCCGCGACTTACGATTGTCCCAACGCTTCGAACAACGTCGCATCCGGTCCGATGCGGCGCAACCATTCGAAGCCGTCGAAAGCGGTGTCGGCGCTGATGATCGCGTCGAGGCGGTGAACTCGACAAGTTGCGGCATGGATCAGATGGACGGGGCCGGCCGGGCCCCGAGCAGTCAGACCGAACGCCGACTGCACCACCCACTCGTCGACCGGCAGGATCTCCGGGAAGATCTGGAAGGCATCGGCGGCGGTTCCGATTGGAATCCCGAGCGCGGACTCGGCCTCCAGAGACCACAGTTCCTCGATGACCCGAGTGGAGGTTGTCGCCGACACACTTCCCGTAGCGATCTCGAGGAGCAGACGTCGACACACCAGCTGGTGGTCACCCGTCGTGACGGCCAAGGCCAGAACCGTCGCGTCGACGAACACCGTCACGTCACTACCGCAGCACGACCGTCGGAAGCCCTGACGATCGGCGGTTCCGCCGACAGCTCGGGACCCGGCGGCCGCCCGAGGAGACTTTCGACCGCGGCCAGACGGCGCGACTCGGGCCGCACCCCCCGGGCAGCATCGATAGCCGATCGAATCAACGCCGTCACGGGTTGGTTCTGGCGTTCGGATTCGGCCTCGAGCCACGCCCGTTGCTCGCTCGTCACCAGGATCTGCAGTCGCTCCAAAGCCATGTGTAGATTCTACACACTGCAAGTTGCGCGCGACATGGCCTCCCGGTAGTGTCAGCAACGACTTCCCCCAGTCGCATCCACCGATCCCACTCCGGGGGTGGTCCATGTTCGTGATCTGTTGGTCGCCGAAAGGCGGCAGCGGGACGTCGGTTGTATCCGCTTCGCTTGCGCTGCTACTCGGTGGGCGAAGCGCTCGCCCGGTCCTGTGCGTCGATTTGGCAGGAGACCTGCCCGCCGTGTTCGGCATCGCCGAACCCGATCGTCCGGGGGTGGCCGATTGGTTGGCCGCGCCCGACGACGTCGGCGTTGACCGCCTCGACCGCTTGACCGTGGCGATCACGACCGAGGTCCGGTTGCTTCCCCTCGGGAGTAGCCAACCGGTCGGCACCATCGGCCGCTGGCACGAGTTGGGCTCCTTTCTCGCCACCGGCGAGCACGACGTTGTCGTCGACGCAGGCGCCGTGCCGCCACCGGAGCTGGTCAGCGTGGCCGATCATTCCCTCCTCGTCATCCGCGCCTGCTACCTGGCTCTACGCCGAGCAGCGATGACCTCGTCGCAACCCACGGGCGTGGTCATCGTCAAAGAACCGGGTCGGGCGCTCGGCGCCCACGACGTGACCCGAGCACTCGGGGTCGACATCGCTGCCGAGGTCCCGCTCGATCCTTCCATCGCCCGAGCCGTCGACGCCGGGTTGTTGGCGGCACGTCTGCCCATGAGCCTGCGGAGGTCGCTCGGTGACGTCGCTCGCGCCGCCTGATCTCCTCGTCGGCGAGATCCGCCGCCGCATGCTCGACCGCGGCGTATCCACCGCGAGTTCGGTACCCGGCCTGGTCGCCGCGGATCTCGACGAGTTGCTTCCTCTCGCCGGGCTCGGTGAGCGACGACAAGCCATCGACCAGGTGCTCGCCGAGATCACCGGTCTGGGTCCGCTCGAGCCGTTGCTCGCCGACCCCACGGTGGAAGACATCATGATCAACGCCGGCAACCAGCTGTGGGCGGCACGCGACGGTCACATGGAGTGGGTCGGCTCGCTGCCGTCGAACGTCGTGGCCATGGTCATCGAACGCACGCTCGCCCCCCTCGGCCTGCGACTCGATCGCACCAGTCCGATTGTCGACGCTCGTCTCCCCGACGGGTCACGTATGGCAGCTGTCCTGGCTCCACTCGCCGTCGATGGCACATGTCTGGCCATCCGCCGTTTCCGCGCCGCCGAGGTGCCGCTGACCGCCTTGGCTGCACCCGATGTCGTAGAACTGGTCACCGAGATCGTCGCCAGACGATGCAACGTGCTCGTCTCCGGTGCCACCTCGACCGGCAAGACCACGCTGCTGAACATGCTCAGCCGGCTGATCCCGTCCGACGAGCGCATCGTCACGATCGAGGACACGGCCGAACTCCGACTGAAAACACCGAACGTGGTCCGACTCGAGGCCCGTCCGGCAACGGCTGACGGTCTCGGCGCCGTCTCGATGCGTGACCTCGTCCGGGCCGCGCTACGGCTGCGCCCCGATCGGCTGGTCGTCGGCGAGGTGCGGGGCGACGAGGCCCTTGACATGATCGAGGCGCTGAGTACCGGTCACGACGGCTCGTTGTCGACCTGCCATGCCAACGGTCCGGTCGACGCCCTTCGCCGCCTCGACTTCATGGTCGTGGCTGCGGCGGGCGACGTCCCGCTGGCTGCGATCCGCGAGCGCGTCGACCATGCCATCGACATCGTCATTCACCTGCAGCGGCGATCCGACGGTCGACGCGAGATCAGCCACATTGTCGAGGTCGCACCGACGGGCGGGCCTCGGACCCGGCAGTTGGCCGTCGGCAACCGCGTGGTCGGCATTCTGGAAAGGGGACGGCGATGACGCCAGGAGGGGCGGTGGCGGTCGTCGCTGCGGCCGGCGCGATTATTGCCGCGACGTCCCGCGTGGCCAGGTTCAGCGTGTATACGCCGCCGCCGGTTTCATCCGACCGCAGTCGTGGAGTCGGCGTCTGGTTCGCCAAGACCGAGAACAGGCTCACTCGGCGCAAACCGTCGGCATCGAGATGGCCGATCGCCCTGCGAATGATGGCTCGCGAAGTTCGTTCGGGAACGGCCTTGAGCGGGGCCATCGAGGTTGCCGCGGTCGAGGAACCCTCGCTCACCGCCCTGGGCCGTCTTGCCGAACGCCGACGAATCGGCGCATCTGACCACGAAACGGCCGGCGAGACCCACGGCGACGACGCCGACGAGCGTCTGGCGATGGGCACGCTGCGCCACCTGATCGATCACGGCGGGCAACTCGCGGGCAGCCTCGATCGAGCTGCCGCCACGATCCACGAGCGCGACGTGGTTCGCTCCGAGCGTGCCGTACAGGCCGCCCAGGCCCGCATCTCGGCCCGCGTTCTCAGCATCATCGCTCCGCTGTTCGCCGGATGGTCGGCAGTCGGTGATCCTCGGGTGCGCGGGTTCCTGCTCGGCACCCTGCCGGGGTTCGTCTGCCTCAGCACCGGCGTCGCTCTCAACGTCGCCGGCTACGGCTGGATGCGCCGAGTGGTCGGTCGGCCATGACGGTCCCGATCGGCTCGACCGCCGGGGTCTTC
>JANMJD010000279.1:0-3344 GCA_031371195.1 Actinomycetes bacterium
TTGTCGAGGCGGCCAGTACCGTGGTGGTGCCCGGTGATGCTGTTGTCTCTGATCCACACGCGCCCGTGCCCAAGATCAGGAGTGTCAGCATCGTGCGCGAAAGAGGTGAGCCAATGAGTGAAACGCGTCGCATCTGCGTCAGGTTATGGGCCCTCGCTTGCCTTCGGACCTGTCGCTGACGCTGAGCCGACTTGTGACATCTATACTGACAATACATGTTTCGACTATTGGCCCAGCGGTGCCCAAACGACGTTCGCACGATGAAGGAATACGAGGGAGCGCAGTGAGCGAATTCAAAGGACGCATAGGTCGGACCGTGGCCGATTCGGTGCCGGGGTTCGAGGTGCCTGCGCACCCGGGCGAGGATGCGCCAAACGTGATCATCGTGCTGCTCGACGACACCGGCTTCGCCCAGATGGGCTGCTTCGGGTCCGACATCGATACCCCGAACATCGACGCGCTTGCCGCCGACGGGTTGCAGTTCACGAACTTCCACGTGACCCCGCTGTGTTCGCCGACGCGGGCGGCGCTGCTCACCGGACGAGCCAACCATGCGGTCGGGATGCGCTCGGTCTCCAACTTCATCACGGGGTTCCCGAACCAGTTGGGCCACATCTCGAACCACGCGGCCACCGTTGCCGAGGTGCTCGGCGACGCCGGCTACGCCACCTTCGCCGTCGGGAAATGGCACCTCGCCCCGATGGAGCAATGCTCGGCCGCCGGTCCTTTCGACCAATGGCCACTGGCTCGCGGCTTCAACCGGTTCTACGGGTTCATGGACGGCGAGACCGACCAGTTCTATCCCGAGCTGGTCGCCGACAACCATCCGATCGAAACTCCGGGCACTCCCGATGGGGGCTATCACCTGTCCGGCGATCTCGTCGACCAGGCGTTGCGGATGATCGCCGACTCCAAAGGCGTTCGGCCGGACCGTCCGTTCTTCACCTACCTTGCCTTCGGCGCTACTCACGCGCCGCATCAGTCGCCGCCGGAGTACATGGCGAAGTACCGCGGTCGTTACGACGCGGGCTGGGACGTGATCCGTGAGCTCTGGTATCGCAAGCAGATCGAACTCGGCGTCATCCCGCCCGACACTCAACTATCGCCACGCAACCCAGGGGTGAAGGCGTGGGTCGAACTGTCCCACAACGAACGCCGGCTGTCGGCTCGGCTGCAAGAAGCGTTCGCTGCATTCTTGGATCACACCGATGTGCAGATCGGACGGCTCGTCGACGGCCTGCGTCGCCTCGGTCAACTCGACAACACGATCCTGGTGGTACACGCCGACAACGGTGCGTCACAGGAGGGTGGGCCGTTCGGGGTGATGCATGAGATGAAGTTCTTCAACGGCATCTTCGAGATGCCCGACGAGGCCGTGCAGCGCATCGACACCATCGGTGGCCCGAACAGCCACACCAACTACCCGTGGGGTTGGGCACAGGCCGGTAACACCCCGTACCGCTGGTACAAGCAGAACACCCACGAAGGTGGCGTGCACGTCCCGATGGTGTTCCACTGGCCCAACGGCATCGCCGCTGAACAACGCGGAACCATACGCGACCAGTTCGTCTTCGTGGCCGACATCGTCCCCACGATCTACGACATCACCGGGATCGAACCGCCCGCGGTCCGCCGGGGCCTCGATCAACTCCCCGTCACCGGGCACTCGTTCGCTTCGGTGCTCGCCGACGCGGACGCGCCGGCGACCAACAACCTGCAGTACTTCGAGAACGGCGGCAGCCTGGCGTTGATCGCCCAGGGGTGGAAGGCAGTGCTCAAACACACGTCGGGCGCTGACTACGCGACCGAACCGTGGGAGCTCTACTACCTGGCGAGCGACCGCTCGGAGTGCAACGACCTGGCGGCGGAACTGCCCGACAAGCTCGCCGAACTCGTCGCCCAATGGGACGCCGAGGCGCAACGCCACGGCGTGTTCCCTCTCGACGACTGCGGCGTGCAATTGTTCGGGGCCCGGTTCCGTGATCGTTCGCCGCACCCCGAGAACCGACGCTACGTCTATCGCCCGCCGATGTCGCCGATGCCCGGCCAGGCGTCGGCTGCGGTCGGTGGGCGCAACGTCGACATCACCGCACGCGTCACGCTGGAATCAGGTGACGAAGGAGTGTTGTTCGCCACGGGGACCCAGAACTCGGGTATCTCGATGTTCGTGCAGAACGGGCGGTTCGTGCTCGATTACAACGCCTTCAACGACCACACGGTCATCGAGTCCGACATCGAACTGCCGGGCGGCGAGGTCGAACTCGTCGCGCGGTTGCGGCGCGGCGCAGGAATGGCAGGCAGCGCGAGCATTGAAATCGACGGTCGTACGGTCGGATCGGCCGAGCTTGCACTGTTCATGAGGATGATCTCCTCGATCGGTGCCAGCGTCGGCAGCGACCACGGCTCGCCCGTGTCAGAGCGCTACGCCGCCCCGTTCGAATTCACCGGCACGCTCCACGAACTCGTCGTCCAATCCAGCCCCGAGAAGTACCGCGACATCACCGACGCCCACACCCGTGCCGAGATGTCACGCCAATAACCGTCCGACGATGACCGACCTTCCCCAATTCGTGTCACCAGTGGATCCGCGCGATCTCAAAGGCGCCCGAGTGGTGGCGGATCGCAACGGGTACTACGACAGCCAGAACATCGTTGCCCTCGGCAGCGGCAGTGAGGTGCCGGCGACCTACTCGGTCGTGTTCCACCATTGCGAAAACCGTGAGGGCGGACCAGGGCTTCGGCTGCTCAACACTCGAAGCACCGATGGCGGGCGCACCTGGTCGGCGCCAATACCGATCGATACTCCGGATCGGCAGTCGCACGACGGGTATCAGCTGCTGCATCGCAGCGACGATGGCCGCGAGCGGATCTTCGTCTTCTACGGCTGGAATGTCGGGTCGCAATATCCCGAAGGAGCCGACGAGGGTCTGATCGAGATCAAACGCACCGACATGCGACTTGATGAGGGGTACTGGTTTCGAGTCTCCCACGACGGCGGGCGCACATGGGGAGCGCAGCGATTCTCGATTCAGGTGCGTCGAACCCGTATCGATCGAGACAACCCGTGGGGCGGGGCGACGATGGGGATGTTCCTATGCGACAAGCCGTCGTTGATCGACGGTGCCGTGTACATGGCATTCCAGAAGACACGCGACGGCGCCGGCGAGACGCCCGGCTCGGAGGTGTTCCTCCTTCGCAGCGTCGACCTGCTGCACGTGACCGACCCGGCGACGGCGTCGTGGGAGACGCTGCCGCACGGCGACGTCGGGCTTCGCGCACCGAGCGGCGAACTCGACCTCGGCGAAGAACCCCATGCGCTCGCCGTCGGCGACGCGTTGCCCGGC
>JANMJD010000302.1:0-12590 GCA_031371195.1 Actinomycetes bacterium
CCGACGGCCGGGCAGGCCCGGGTGTTGGGCCACGAGCCGTTCCGGCGCGAACGCGCCTACTTGAGCCGGATGTCGTTGATCATGGGCAACCGCAACCAACCGCACTGGGACCTGCCGGCGCTCGACAGCTTCGATCTGCAACGGCGTTCTGGCTGGTGCGGATGCACGAGGTCGAGGAGCTGTTCGGCGGCCTGCTCCCCACCGGCCAGTACCCCGTCGGCATCTATCCCGGTTGGATGCGGCTCGGACTCACGTTTCTCGTGCCCCTGGCATTCGCCGTAACGGTACCTGCGGTGGCCCTGACCGACCGGCTGGACCGCGGCACCGTCGTGATGGCATTCGGTCTTGCCGCCGCCTTGGCCACCGGCTCCCGCGCATACTTCCGTCGCGGTTTGCGGCGGTACTCCAGCGCGTCGAGCTGAGGGTCACGGGCGAAGTCCTGCACGCCCGACGCGGACGCGACAGACTGCGAGGGTGCGAGTATCGGCGAGAGTGGACTACGGGATCCGGGCCCTTGTTCAGCTCGCCGCCCTCGGCGCCGACGGCCCGGTGAAGGCCGACCGGATCGCCGAGGCCCAGGACATTCCCGTGCGATTCCTCCTCGACATTCTCGGCGACCTCCGGACGCAACACGTCGTTCGCAGCCAACGTGGCGCCGACGGCGGATATACGCTCGCCCGACCGGCCGACGACATCGCCCTCGCCGATGTTTTCCGGGCACTGGAAGGACCGATCGCCGTCGTGCATGATCTCAGTCTCAGCGATGCCGAGTATCCGGGTCCCGCGGCCGGCCTGGTCGATGTGTGGAAGGCGATGCGCGTCTCGCTGCGAGATGTGTTCGAACGGGTGACGATCGCCGACCTCGCCACCGGCAACCTCCCCGAACATGTCCGCCGCCTGGCCCACACGTACGATTCGTCGACGACGCATGGGGCGTCGTTCGACGACTGACCCATACTCGCCGTCGGCCGCAGCTGGGCCGACGGGCCCAAAACAAAATCCTCTGAGTTCACCATCTCGATATTGTTGGTAAAGTTGGTGAACAAAGCAGAGTTCGTCAAGAAATCCGACGGCTCAACTGCAGAGAGCCAGAAACAGAGAGAAGGTGCCGCGTTGAGTAGCGCGAAATCCGTCGAGGCGCAGTCGCACCTCAAAGCACTGGAGTCCGAGTCGATCCACATCATGCGCGAGGTGGCCGCTGAGTTCGAGCGCCCCGGCATGCTGTTCTCCAGCGGCAAGGACTCGATCGTGATGCTCCGCCTCGCCGAAAAGGCGTTCTGGCCGTGCAAGATCCCGCTCCCGCTGGTGCACGTCGACACCGGTCACAACTTCGACGAGGTGATCGAGTTCCGCGATCGCCGGGCCGCCGAGCTGGGCGTTCGCCTGGTCGTCGGCTCGGTGCAGGACGACATCGACGCCGGCCGCTCGGTCGAGGAGACGGGCCCGCGGGCCAGTCGTAACCGGCTGCAGACGGCCACTCTGTTGCGCACCATTGAAGAAGGCCGCTTCGATGCCGTCTTCGGCGGCGCCCGTCGCGACGAGGACAAGGCCCGCGCCAAGGAGCGGGTGTACTCGTTCCGCGACGAGTTCGGCCAGTGGGATCCGAAGAACCAGCGCCCCGAGTTGTGGAGCCTGTTCAACGGCCGGATCCGCCAGGGCGAGCACATCCGCGTGTTCCCCATCTCCAACTGGACCGAGCTCGACATCTGGCAGTACATCGCCGATGAAGGCATCGAGATCCCCTCGATCTACTACGCCCACCAGCGTCGCGTTTTCAACCGCGACGGCATGTGGCTCGCCGACACCCGCTTCGTCACGCCGATGGCCAACGAGGTGATCGAGGAGCGCACGGTTCGCTTCCGCACAGTCGGCGACGCCTCATGCACCGGCGCAGTCGAATCATCGGCGGCCACGGTCGAAGAGGTCATCGAAGAAGTCGCCGCCTCCCGCATCACCGAGCGAGGCGCCACCCGCGCCGACGACCGCGTCTCCGAGGCTGGCATGGAGGATCGCAAGAAGGTTGGGTATTTCTGATGAGTCGATTGATGAGCGCGGTCCGACCAATTCGGCACGGTGATCGCAAGAAGGTTGGGTATTTCTGATGGAACTTCTCCGTTTCGCCACGGCCGGATCGGTTGACGACGGCAAGTCGACCCTCATCGGGCGGCTGCTCTACGACTCGAAGTCGATCTTCGAGGACCAGATGGAAGCCGTCGAGCGCACTTCGACGGCGATGGGTTCCGAGTACGTGAACCTGGCCCTGCTCACCGACGGTCTGCGCGCCGAGCGCGAGCAGGGCATCACGATCGATGTGGCCTATCGCTACTTCGCCACCCCCGACCGCAAGTTCATCATCGCCGACACCCCGGGGCACATCCAGTACACCCGCAACATGGTCACCGGTGCCTCGACCGCCGATCTGGCGTTGATCCTCGTCGACGCCCGACACGGCGTGGTCGAGCAGTCGAAGCGTCACTCGTTCCTCGCATCGCTCCTGCGTATCCCCCATATCGTCGTGTGTGTCAACAAGATGGACCTGGTCGATTACTCCGAGGAGATCTTCGAGAACGTCGTCAACGAGTTCAGCGAATTCGCTCGCAAGCTCGACGTTCCCGACGTGACGTTCATCCCGATCTCGGCACTGAACGGCGACAACGTCGTGACCCGTTCGGAGAACATGCCGTGGTACGAAGGGTCGTCCCTGCTCTACCACATGGAGCATCTGCACATTGCCAGCGATCGCAACCTGATCGATGCCCGGTTCCCCGTGCAGTACATCCTGCGGCCGTACAACGACGAGTACCACGACTACCGCGGCCTGGCCGGAACGGTCGTCGGTGGCACCTTCGGTGTCGGTGACGAGGTGATGGTGCTGCCCTCGGGCTTCACCTCCAAGATCGCTGCGGTCGAGACCTTCGACGGCCCGGTCGACGAGGCGCGTCCCCACGACTCGGTGACCATCCGACTGGAGGACGACCTCGATATCAGCCGGGGCGACATGCTCTGCCGTCCGAACAACCGTCCCAACGTCGGCCAGGACATCGATGCGATGGTCTGCTGGATGACCGAGCGCTCGAAGCTCACCGCCGGAGCCAAACTGGCCATCAAGCACACCACCAACTCGGCGCGCTGCCTGGTGAAGGACCTGCACTACCGCCTCGACATCAACACCCTCCACCGCGAGGAAGGCATCGAGTCGTTCAGCCTCAATGACATCGGTCGGGTGACGTTGCGCACGACGGCTCCGCTGTTCTTCGACGAGTACCGCCGGAACCGCAATACGGGCAGCTTCATCCTGATCGACGAGGCCACGATGGCCACCGTCGGAGCCGGGATGATCATCGGCCCGGCAGGTGGGGCGTGACGGTTCCCACGGCGACGAACATCGTCTGGCACCCCGGACTCGTCTCTCGCTACGAACGCGCCGTGGCACTCGGTGGTGCCGGAATGACCATCTGGCTCACGGGGCTCTCGGGGGCCGGCAAGTCGACCGTCGCCGTCGAGGTCGAGAAGTGGCTGTTGGCTGCCGGCCGACCCGCATACGTCCTCGACGGCGACAATGTCCGCCACGGGCTCAATGGTGACCTGGGCTTCTCGGCCGCCGATCGCACGGAGAATGTTCGCCGCGTTGCCCACGTCGCCCGGTTGATGGCCGATGCCGGCGTCGTCGCCCTCGTCCCGTTGATCAGCCCGTATCGGGCCGACCGCGATGCGGCACGGGCCATCCACGACGCGGCGGGCATTCCATTCGCCGAGGTGTACGTCGATACCCCGATTGCGCTGTGTGAGGAACGCGATCCCAAGGGGCTCTACAAGAAGGCCCGTGCCGGTGAGATCAAGGGCTTCACCGGTATCGACGACCCCTACGAGGCGCCGACCGAGCCGGAATTGCGTCTGGTTCCGTCCGACGGGGGGCCGACGGCGATGGCCGAACGCATCCTCGAAATGATCTCCGCCACGACCGCGCCCGAGAAGGACACCCCGTGAACGAACACGAACATGCCGCCGAGATGGCCGTCCTGGCCGGGGCGGCGTTGCTCAAGTTGCGCGAGCGGCTGCGCGACTGCGCCGATCCGAAGGAGACCAAGGACCTCGGCGACCGCACCGCCCATCTGCTGCTGATGGACGAGCTGGCCCGCCGATTCCCCGACGACGCTGTGCTCTCCGAGGAGGGAAAGGACGACTTCAAGCGCCTCGACTGCGAGCGGGTGTGGATCATCGATCCGCTCGACGGGACACGTGAGTTCGGCGAGATCGATCGCATTGACTGGGCCGTGCACGTGGCGCTGTGCGTCGGCGGCGTACCTGTCGTCGGAGCGGTGGCGCTGCCTGCTCAAGGCATCACGCTGTCGACCGGCAACCCGCTGCCGCTGCCGGATCGTGAGGACGGACCCATACGCATCCTCGCCAGCCGAACCCGACCGCCGGCCCTGGTCACTGCCATGGTCGAGCGCTTCGGGGCGCAACTGGTGCCGATGGGCTCGGCCGGGGCCAAGGCCACGGCCGTGCTACTCGGCCTCGGCGATGCCTACGTCCACGGCGGCGGCCAGTACGAGTGGGACTCCTGCGCCCCCGTCGCCGTCGTCCAGGCGTCGGGCCTGCACGCGTCGCGACTCGACGGCTCACCCCTCGTCTACAACCAGCGCGATGTGCTCCTGCCCGACCTCGCGATCTGCCGCCCGGAGTTCGCCGACCAGATCCTGCGGGCGGTCGCTGAACTGAGCTGACGGACCTCTGTTGATGTCGAAGGCTCTGGTACGTTCTGAGTGAGATGACGTGGAGCCGACAACGGGTGGAGGTCGCCGTCAGGTGTCGAAACCGTGTTGCACGGGCGCAGAGGTAGTTCGATGGACGAGAGGGACGGCTCGGGCGAGGAAACGGCGGCGAGTGAAGGGTCATCGCGACGCGGCACGCGGCGCGCCATCGCCACCGCCATCCCCGTGTTGGTGGCGATCGTGGTCGTCGCCCTGATCAGCGATCCGGCCCAGCGCGCCGATACAGCCTCGACTGCGTTTGCCTCCGCGTCGCCCCCTGAGCCGTCGACAGCCCCGATCTCCACCGGTGCCACGGCCACGTCCATCGTGATCGTCCCGCGACTCGAACCCACCGTGATTGACGACTTCGACCGAGACGATGCCGCGGTACTTGGCATTGCCGATTCAGGCCCGTCATGGGATGCGGTGCGGGGCACCTGGGCAATTGACCATGGCGCCGCCGTGGTCAGCGAGTCGAACGGCCTCGGCGCACTTCGAAATCTGGCGATCCTCGACCTCGGCTCCGGTGACGGCTCGGTCGCGGCAACGATTACCGGCAAGGCCATCTGCGGCGTAGTCGTGCGTTACTCCGACCCATTCAACTTCGTGATCCTCAAACGCGTCTCGCTCGTCGGACTGTGGAGTCTCGAGCAGAACGTCGCCGGAGCGACCCAACAGCTGACGATTCTGGACGACCCTGCGACCGATGTCGTCGACATCCGCCTTGATTTCGCCGGCGAAGAATTGACGGCGTACGTCGGCGGGGCATCTGCGACGGTGAGGACCGGCTTCAACCGGGAGCAGACCCTGATCGGGATGGTCGCTGAACGGGCGGAATCCACGACTTGCCGTTGGGATTCGTACCGTGCGTGGGCCGGAGCTGTCGATGGCTGAAGACTTGGATGTCGGCGTGGCAGCGGTGGGGGAGCGCGAATCGGAATCGGCGTCCGGCGATGTCGTCGTTCCTGGCGTCAGGCGATACGTGGCTATGGACGGATGGAGGGCTCTGGCTGCTTTGTCAGTCCTGATCTTCCACACCGCCGGCGAGGGGTTCTATCTCAACCATGACGGTCTGCTGCCGTCGGTTCTGTCGAACTTCGGAAACTTTGGGGTCGCCATATTCTTCGTGCTGTCCGGCTTCGTCATCTATCAGCCGTTCGTCGATTCGATCCTCGGCCGCACCCCGCTGCCTGCGAGTCGGCCGTTCTGGATCAAGCGCTTCTTCCGTATCTTCCCTGCGTACTGGCTGGCCCTCGCGGTGCATACCTTGTTCATCTCCAAGGAGTCGATCGGACTGGGTCAGCTTGTCCGCCGAGTGCTCCTCGTCGACGTCTATTCCGACGGCGGCGTGTTCAGCGGCTTCTTCATCGCCTGGACGTTGACTGTCGAGCTGGGCTTCTACCTCCTGCTGCCCGGATTCGCCCGGCTGATGGCGCACCTGACGCCCAGCGGAGCCGGGCGCCGACGAGTTGCGTGGATCCATGTCAGCGCGCTGTCGGCGGTGTACTTCTCGGCGATCGGGTTCCGTCTGCTGACCCGCTCGCACACGTTCGGCCTGACCGACGGTAGCTACTTGTCGACGCCCTGCTTCGTCGACTGGTTCGCCCTGGGGATGCTGCTGGCGTTCGCCGCGGCCTGGACGCGCCACGGCGGTGTGATGCCCGACGCTGTCAGACAGTTCGGCCTACGTCCATGGTTGTGTTGGATCTGCGCAGCCACATCGTTCGCCGCCCTGCTCTACGTCCAACGCAACAAGGCGGGCGTGATGGCGATCGAGAGCTACACCGACGTGAACGCACGCCATTTCTTCAACGGCCTGACCGCGTTCTTGTTGGTGCTTCCGGTGACGGTGGCGAGGAAAGCGCCGAGTCTCGGCATCCGGGTGTTGGCCAGCAGATCGCTGGTGTTCCTCGGCTCGATCTCATTCGGCATCTACCTGTGGCACACGCTGGTCCTGAAGGTGGTTTGGGATTGGGCCTCGACGAGCACGCCGGCGGCGGCGTTTTGGGGACACCTTCCGCTCGTTGCCATCGGCACTGTTGCCTGCGCAGTGCTCAGCTACCGTGTGGTCGAACGACCGGCGATCGAATATGCGAGGGCGTTGCTCGAACGACGGTCGGGCGTGAGCAGGTCGGGTCGGGAATGACCACGCAATGGCCGACGTAGTGATCGAACACGCCGATGCGACAACTCCGGCGGTCGGTTTGGTAGGGGATGCACCCGCCAGTCAATCGAGGTCGCTCACGATGTCGGCCTTTGCTCGGCTGGCTCGGGAGTTCTCCGATCGCATCTGGCCGACGGCGCTGGGGTTCGGCCTGGTCAGCATCGTTTTGACCGCGTTCAATTCGCCGGGCCTATACGTCGGCGACAACCGCCTCGAGCAGTACCTCAACCCCGCCCGCCGCCTGGCCAAGTCGTTCTCGGTGTGGGATGGCGCGTCCGGTATCGGTGGCGTTCGGGAGGACTTCTGGCCAGGCACGACGGTTCCTGTCGCCATTTTACGCGGTCTCGGGCTCGGCATCTTCGGTGCGGAGCGGGCCTGGCACGCCCTGTGTCTCACACTGGCTGCGGTGGGCGCCGTGCAGGTGCTCCGGCTGTTCCGCCGCCAAATCGGCGTCGAGCATCTTGTCTGCGGAGCGATCGTGGCGTTCGGTCCCTTCTCGGCTGTCTTCCTCGTTCCGTCGAATCTCTACTTCCAATACGCACTCGGGCCGTGGCTTCTGGTCGCCTTCGTGAACGGTGTCCGAGGCGTACGGCCGTGGAAGTGGGCCGCATGCTTCGCTCTGGCCACCTTCATGGCCGGCAACGTTGATCCGCCCGGCCTGATCGCCAATCTGTTCGTCCTCGTGCCGGCGGGAATCTACGTCGTCGTCGTCGAGCGGACGACTACGCTGCGCCGAGTCGCGGGGTGGACCGCTCGGGCGTTCGTGCTCTCGCTGGGTTGTGGATTCGCCGGTCTGGTCAAGACGTACTTCGCACTCGATTCGCTCACCCTGCGCCTCGACCAGAGCGAAGCGGCGGCCATCGGCGCAGCCACGTCCTCGTGGCCCGAGACGATGCGAGGTTTGGGCAATTGGTTGTCGTATGTGGTCGTCAATGGCGACTACGTCAAACCGCAAAACCTGGCCCTGTTTCGCAATCCGCTGCTCGTCGCCTTGAGTTTCGCTCCGTTGCTGATCGCAGCCGCCATGCTCACCTGGAGCCGATGGCGTCCCCGGGTGCTGTTCGGGGCGATGGCGTTGCAGTCGATGGTCTGGATGGTCGGCGGCTTTCCGGCATCCCGTTCATCGTCGTTCGGTCGGGTGCTGCTGTGGTCGATGGAGAACGTCCGCCCGATCAAGGGATTTCGCAACACCTACAAGGCCGGTCTCGGCCTCACTCTCGGTCTCGGTGCCCTCTCGGGAATGGCTGTGATCGAGGCGCGCGAGCGATGGTCGGCCAGGCGTCCACGGCCTAGTCGGGGCCCGCTGTTCGTCGCCGGGCTGCTTGTAACCGGGCTCGCCTTCCCATTCTGGTCGGGAAATCTGTACAACCCGACGGAAGGCTTCCGCGCCGTGCCGTCGTATTGGAGTGACGCGTTCGGTTTTCTGGATTCCTTCGAGTTCGGCGGTCGCTCGATGATCGTGCCGGCGACCTCGCGTTCCCGGTATCGCTGGGGATGGGTCGGTGACGACATCTTCGATGCCCTGCTCACGCGCTCCCACCCTGTATCCACCGGCGTTCCGTTGTCGAACCCGCTTGCCGCGAACCTCCTCGAGACGATGACGCTGCGCATGCAGGACCCCGTATATCGGCCGGGAGTGATCGGTCCTATGGCGCGACGACTGGGGATTACCGAGATCGTGATTCGCAACGATCTCGACTGGGCGTCGCTCGGAGTGGCACGGCCGGTGCTCTACGAGGGTCTGCGCCGCGACGTGGATCTCGAGCGCGTTGCTACCTTCGGCAATCTCGGGCAAAACGTCACGGCTCCGGGGGACAATTCGGCGACGGCAGGCGAGGAGCGGCTGCTGACTCCTGTCGAGATCTATCGAGTGAAGGACCCGTCGCCGCTCGTTCGCGTTGATGGGGCTCGGCCCGCCGTCGTCGTCAGCGGCGACGGCGGCGCCCTGCCGGAGATGGCCGCCAACGGCCTTCTCGGCGGCGACGCCTCGGTGATCTACTCGGGGTCGGCGACCGATGGTTCGGTGCTCGCACAGTTGCGCGACAAAGGTGGCGTCGTCGTGTCGGATACGAACCGCCGCCGCCTTCGCAGCCTGGTGTCGTACGAGCCCGACTACTCGTCGACGCTCGCCGCCGACCAGGAAGGATTCCGCGAGGTTCGTCGGCTCTTCCCCGACGTGGCCGGGGCCGAGTCGGTCGCGTGGTTCCCCGATGCCACTGCCATCAAAGGCGTCACCAACCGACTCGGTGGAGAGACCACCGAATACCGCCCGGCGATGGCCTTCGACGGTGATCCCGACACGCGATGGCAGCTGTCGCAGTACGAGATCGCCCTCGGACGAACGCTGCGGGTCGACCTCGGCAGATTCCGCTACCTGTCGGCGATCCGAATCCAATCCATCCTGGGTGACCTCGGTGTTCCGACGGTCACCGAGGCCACGGTGCGCTTCGCCGATGGCCGCTTCGAGCAAGTCCGTGCAACCGCTGACGGCCGGCTCGACGCGACCTTCGAGCCTCACCTCACCGATTTCGTCGAGATTCAGATCGTTGGCTACGACGCATACAGCAGCTACGTGGGACTCGTGGACGTCGAGATCCCGGGGCTCGACCTTCGGGAGTTCGTCCAAGTCCCCGACGACCTGCTGCGACGGGCCGACCGAAACCCGGCGCTGTCGGCCGCCTTGGCGACCGAGCCGATGACGTACCTGTTCGAGCGGGTCCAGCGGCCGTCCTACCGGGTCCGGCTCGGATACGGCGAGCGAGGGGAACACAGAGCCGACGAGGAGGCGACGATCCGGCGTCGGTTCTGGACTGTCGGCGCGCGAACGTTCCGGGTCGAGGGCGTTGCCCGGCTGCGGCCCGCGGTCGACGACGAACTCGTCAACACGTTGGTTCGCGCCGATATCACAGCGACATCGACCCTTCGATGGAAGGATCGGCCCGGCACCTGGGCACTCGGTGCGGTCGACGGCGACCGTACAACGGCATGGCAGGCGCCGGTTCGTCAGGGTGGCGCCCTCACCCTCCGGTTCGCTCCGCAGACCGTCTCCAAAGTGCGTGTCGTCAGCAGCGCCCCCCTCGGCTTCGTGCCGATCGGCGCCGTCGAGGTCACCATCGGGTCGATGACGCGCTCCGCTCGGTTGGCGCAGCCGCCGGGATGCACCCTGCAGAATTCCAGTGAGCGTTGCCTGCCCATCGCCGATGTGACGTTTCCGGACGCCACGTTCACCGACCGCCTGATCGTACGCGTCAGCGATATCCAACCGTCGCTCGATCTCAACGCAACGTCGATGAGGATCGACGAGGTCGAACTCAACGGCACGGCCAATACGCCGCTCGACGCCGGCGCACCGCTCAACCGCGGCTGCGGCGACATCGGCGTGCGTGTCGGGGGGAAGGCCGACGATGTGTTTCCGATTCCGGTCAGGATCACTGGGACTGTGCGCCGATTGCTCGCCGGCGACGAAGTCCAGATCGCATCGTGCGACGACGTTCGACTTCCCACGGGATGGCATGTGCTCGACGTCGTCGCGCCGTTCCTCGACCGGATGAGCTTCACCAGCACAGACATCCAACCTCGGGTCAGCCCTCCCCGATTCGGCCTGCCCGTGTCGACCAGCGAGACATCGGCCGGTCAGATCACGGCCAAGGCCCAGACCGACGGCACTTCAACGGTGGTGCTCGCCTACTCGTACGATCCGGCCTGGCAACTTTCGGTCAACGGCAGCGCATTCACGGCGGCCGAAGCGGTGAATGGCGTCAACGGCTGGACGTTGGCAGAAACCGGGCAACTCGCGCTGTCGTTCCGGTACCGGCCGGACCGCACACTGGCGCTGGCCGTCGTAGCGTCGATGCTTGCGGTCCTGTTGTGCAGTTGGCTCGCGCTGCGCCGACCACGAACGACGGCCGCGACATTGGCCCGGCTCGCCATGCGGACGGCGCCTCCGACCAACCGCTCGGTGGTACCCGAAGACACCCAAGATGGATCGAAGCCCGGCGACTCCGGGCCGCAGCGCGGGCTTGCGCTGGTCTGTGCGCTGCTCACCGTTCCGGCGATCCTGCTGATCGGGCCGATCGGTATCGCACTCGTTGTCGGGGCGTGGTGGAGTGGGCGACGGTCGGAGCGTCCGGGCCGCGTGATCGGCGCGGCTGCCTTGACGTTGTTGTCGATCATGGTGCTGGTCTCGACATTCCAGAGCCGGCCGCAGTTCACCACGCTGTCGCTCAATTACGCGCTGAGACGCACAGCAGCGAACGAGTTCGGTGCCGTTGGGGCGGTCTGCCTCATCATCGTTGTCGGGGTGACGGCATGGCACGAACGTCTTGCTCGGGCTCCATTAGGTGATCGGGACGCGGCATTCGCGCTCGGTCGGGCCACCCGACGGTTGTATGCCGACGCCTTACGGCAGTCGTTGGTACCGGCATCGGCCGCCACAGCTGTCGCCTGCACGGTCGGGCGGTTGGTCGGACGTGTCCAACTCTCGCCCGGGTATGCCGATTTGGTGGCGAACCTCCGGCGTGGTTCGGCCTACACAACGGCTGTTGGCTCGGGAGCTCCGGCTCTCGACGCCGCGCCCGTGGGACCGACTCTCGAGGCGTTCCTGCCTGCGATCGGGGGCGGGTTGATCGCGGTCGCCACGTTCGTGTGCGCCCTTGTCGTGTTCCACGTGGCCTCGAGCCGCGGCGGACGCCGAGCCGGGCTTGTGGCGCTCGGTGCGTTCGTCGTACTTCCCTCGACCTGGGGCGCATCGCTGGCAGTGATGGTGGCGGGAACTGCCGTGCTGGCCGCGGTCTCCGTGGGTGACTCGGTGGCCCTCGGTCGCGCTCGCGCCTTCGGAGCAGGTTGCCTGCTCGCGGTCGCGGTCCTCGCTCGGCCCGATGCGGTCGTGGTGATCCTGCCGCTTGCGTGGTGGTGGTGGCGAGCGCGCGTCGATCGGCTGACGATGCTGTGTGGCGCGAGCGGGCTGGTCCTGATCGTGGCACCCTGGGCGAATTTCGTGTGGTCACAGGGAGTTCGTCTGCGGCTCACCGGTACGTGGGATGGGATGCTGGCGGATCCGTTGGAGCGTCAGTCCGGCGGTGCAATCGTGCAGTGGGCGATCTGGGCGGCGATGCTGCTCCTTGTCTCGCGTCTCCTTCGCCGACTTACCCGACCGTTGACGGTCGACGCCGAACTCCTGACAGTCGTCGCATTGTCGGTCGTACTCGGCGTCGTGAGTGTGATGGCCGCAGTTCCACGAGATCCTGTGGCGTGGGCCGGACCCGCTGCGGCGACCGTGATCGGGCTGCTCGTCGCTCGCCGGCGTCAGCCGGCCGAGTCCGTCGAGCACGCGACGAACGATGCATACAACTCGTCGGCCTGACGACGAATCACCGCGAGATCCGGATCCGCCAACGCCCGGCGGGCGGTTACGGCCATCGATACCCGGTGCTCGCTCGGCCAAGGTGCAGTGTGTGGCGCACCGGCATGGACGATCCGATGATGGGCCTCCATCGCCTGACGGGTCTCTGCCAGCTTGTCCGGCGTCCACGGATCGGCTGGCAATGAGGTGCGGAATCGATGACTGAGCCGCTGCACGACCCGGCCGAAGTCGTCGATCAGTTCGGGCAGCGATGCGACGACGACCGCGTCCCGCATCGCCATCAGTTCGCGGTGATGGTGGATCCATTCCC
>JANMJD010000135.1:0-5966 GCA_031371195.1 Actinomycetes bacterium
CACCTATTTCGCCATCGACATGCACCAGCCGGGGGTCGAGGTGCGGCCGTTGATGCAGATGAACCGCTATGCCTCGTTCAACGAGGTGTTTCTCTCGGAAGCCCGCGTGCCGGTGAACGATGTCGTCGGCAACGTCGGGGAGGGGTGGCGGCCGACGCTGACGACCCTCGCATCGGAGCGGTTCCTGCCGAGCGTCAAGCAGTACTCCGCCGGTGGTCGCGGGCTGGGGGGCCGCTGCCGCGAGGAGGCCGCGGTCGAGACCGCCGAATACGCCAAGACCTACGTCTGGTACCCGCAGCGCGCCGGCCGGGCCGACCTGATCGTCCCTCACGCCCAGGCCCGAGGCGTCGTCGCCGACCCGGTGATCCGCCAACGTATCGCAGCCCTCTACTCGCTAGACAAGGCGGCGAAGTGGACCGCAGCGCGCGCCCGCGATGCGAAGTCGGCCGGCAAGCCGGCCGGGCCGGAGGGGTCGATCGGCAAGCTGGTCGGTTCGGAGATCTCGCGGCGGGCCGCGGCGTTGCATGCGACCCTCGCCGGAGCGAATGGCCTGCTCAGCGGCCCGGAATCGGGGTTGGATGGACTGCTTGCCGAGATCCTCGTCTCGCAGCCCGGTCAGTCGATTGCCGGAGGTACCGACGAGATCCAGCGCAACATCATCGGCGAGAAGTCGCTCGGCCTGCCCCGCGAACCGGCGGTCGATATCGACGTTCCGTTCCGCGATGTCCGCACCAACGCCCGCTGATCGTAGCCGAGCTGCTCGCCGAACTTGAAGCATTCCTGGTTGCCGAGCTGCCCGCGGCGTGGGTCGCGGCGGCGCGGGCCGGTGATGAATCAGCGGTGTTGGCGACCAAGGCTCTGTTCGACAATCCCGCCTTCGTGCGTCGGTTGTCGGCCGCCGGCTGGGTCGCCCCGCACTGGGAACCGGCGTACGGCGGACGGGGATGGTCGATCACCGATGCCCAGGCGGCATTGACCCTGCTCGATGCCTGGGAGGTGCCCCGCGTGCCGCGCGGCTCGGGGCTCGTGTTGGCGGCCCCGACCATCCTGCAATGGTCGTCGGAGGCGACCAAGCGACGATTCCTGCCCAAGATCGCCTCGGGCGAGGAACGCTGGTGCCAGCTGTTCTCGGAGCCGGGAGCCGGGAGCGACCTGGCGTCGTTGGCAACCACTGCGGTCCGGGACGGTGACGAATGGGTGATCAACGGGCAGAAGGTGTGGACGACAATGGCCACCAGTCGGAGTTCGCCATGCTGCTCGCCCGCACCGACCCGACCGCCCCGAAGCACAAGGGGATCACCTACTTCGGCGTCGACATGCGATCGCCGGGGATCGACGTACGTCCGTTGGTCAACATCGCGGGGCAGGTGGAATTCAACGAAGTGTTCCTCACCGACGTACGGGTGCCCGACCTATATCGCGTCTCCCCGGTCGGTGAGGGATGGGGCGCATCGATCACGACGCTCGGGGCCGAGCGTCTGGTGCTCTCGGGTACCCGCAAAAAGCGGCGGGCGAAGGACGAGATCCTCGGCGGAAAAACGATCGACGAAGTGCTGCACCTGACCATTTGATAGGAGCGACGGACGACCCGATCTGGCGGCAACGGATCGTCGTCGAGTGGACGAAGTCTCGGCTGCTCCAACTCACCGCATCGCGGGCCAAGGCCAATGCTGCCGCCGGCCGCCCAGCCGGCCCTGAAGGCTCGATTTCCAAGATCGCCAAGGCGGCGGCGAACCAGTCGTTGCAGGTGTTGGCCATGGATCTGCTCGGTGCCCGTGCCACGAGCTGGGCCGCCGATTCCGCGGTCTCGCTCGATGAACCGGGGTGCGTCGAGCAGTTCCTGCGGACGCGGGCCAACTCGATCGAGGGCGGAACGTCGGAGATCCAACGCAATATCGTTGGCGAGCGAGTCCTCGGCCTGCCCGGGAACCAGACCGGTTCCACGGCAAACCATGGAACCAAGTCCCCCGAAGTTGAGGTAGTAGATGGCCGATGACCTGGTGATTCGCCACGACGCACATGGGTTGGCGACACTGACGCTCAACCGTCCCGACAAGCTGAATGCAATGTCCCCGGCGTCGTTCGTGGCGTTGCGGGCGCACATCGACGCGATCGCCACCGACGAGTCGATCGGCTGCGTCGTGGTGCAGGGGGCGGGCCGCTCGTTCTGCGCCGGACACGATCTCGGCTCGATCGCCACCGGGGAGCGGGCCCCGAGCCGGCACTTCGAACCCGAAACGATCGACGCGCTCGAACGACTGCCGATGCCGACCATCGCTCGCATCCACGGCCACTGCTTCACCGGCGGGCTGGAACTCGCCCTTGGTTGCGACATCCTGGTCGCCGCCGAGTCGACCAGGCTGGGCGACACCCACGGCCAATGGGGACTCGCCCCGATCTGGGGGATGTCGGTGCGCCTACCTGAGCGGGTCGGTCGTTCGATGGCCAAGGAGCTGATGTACACCAGTCGGCGTATCTCGGGGGCCGATGCGGCGGCGATCGGACTGGTCGATCACTGCGTCGCCGATAACGAACTCGATGCGGCGGTTGCGGCGTTGGCCGCCGAGATCCTGGCGAACTCGTGGGGCACCAACCGCATCGACAAGGCCCTCGTCGACGACCGAGCAGAACGGACCCGCTCCGAGGCGCTGTTGTTCGAGCGCACCCTGCCTCACGGCATGCCCGCCGACTCCAAGGAACGGATGCGGCGCGGCGGTCGCTGACTTCGCTCCGCTCTCGATGTAGAGTCCCGCCGTCAACGCTCAAATAGAGAAATCGGGGGGTTTCATGCGTGATGCAATATTGGTGATCGGGCGAATTCTGTTCAGCCTGGTGTTCGTCGGTTCCGGAGTGGGGCATCTCACCCAGACCGAAGGGTCGGCGCAATATGCCGCCCACAAGAAGATTCCGAATGCCAAGTTGATGGTCCAGCTCTCCGGGGTGCTGATGCTCCTCGGTGGCCTCGCCGTCATCCTCGGCATCTGGATGGATTTGGCCGGGCTCGGTCTCGCCCTGCTGTGCCTGATCATGGCGTTCATGATGCACCGCTTCTGGGAGGAGACCGATCCGCAGACCAAGCAGGGCGAGATGGCGTCGTTCATGAAGAACGTGTCGATGGCCGGCGCCGGCCTCATCATCGCCGCGGCGTCGACGTACTGGCCGAACACGATCACCGACGGAGTCTTCAAGTAGTTGCCGGACCGCGGTTGTTGCCGGGTCGATTCGGAGCCGGCAACAACTCGGTCAGAATGGGCGGATGTCCGCTGATCGAGTGACCGACGATGACGTGGCGGCGTACCTGGCCCGGCTGGGCGCGGAACGGGAGCCACCCTCGGCCGAGGCGCTGTTTCGCCTGCACCGGGCGCACCTGGAACGGGTGCCGTATGAGACCACCTGGATTCACCTCGGCGAACGGTGGACCGTCGACCGGGTCGACTCGCTCCAGCGGATCGCCCACGATCGGCGCGGCGGCTATTGCTTCCATCTGAACGGGGCGCTCAGCCTGCTGCTCACCGGTCTCGGCTACGACGTCACGCTGCACGTCGGTGGGGTGCATGGGGCTGACGGCCCGTCACCAGACGTGATGACGAACCACCTGGTGCTGCAGGTCCACGGGCTGCCCACCGACGCCAATCCGGCCGGCGGTTGGTGGGTGGATGCGGGTCTGGGCGATGCGTTGCACGAGCCCCTTCCCCTGATCGCCGGCGAGTACCGACAGGGCCCGTTCACCTTCGGTTTGCGTCGCGCCGATCTCGCGTTCGCCGACTGGCGGTTCGATCATCAGCCCGGCCGCTCGTTCCCCGGCATGGCGTTCAGCGACGCGCCGGCCCACATGGGCGACTTCGCCGTGCGCAACGTGGTCCTCTCGACATCGCCCGACTCGGGATTCGTCAAGACCCTCACGACCCAGCGACGTGACGCCACCGGCATTGACGTGCTGCGCGGCGTCGTCGTGCAGCGGGTCGAATCGACCGTGGTCGCCGAGCGGATGTTGACCACAGCCTCGGACTGGTTCGCGGCCTTGGCCGACATCTTCGACCTGCCGCTCGCCGATGTCGACGGTGCTCGGCGAGCGGCGCTGTGGCAACACGTCCGGGCCAAACACGAGGATTACGTTGCGGGGAGCCGGGCGCCGACGGCTGAGCTACCAGGCGTCGACGGCGGGACGTTTCTTGCCGACCCGTTGCGGTGTCGGTCGCAGTGAGGCGAGCAGGTTCGCCAGCCAGAACCGCGAGTCGGCCGGGTCGATCGCGTCGTCGATGGCAAAGCCGGTGGCGAGGCGGACGGCCCGGCCCCGCTGGTACTCGGCGGCGACGTGATCGTCGAAAAACCGTTTGCGTTCGGCCGGGTCGTCGATGGCGGCCATCTCGTTGCGGTAGGCGAGATGCACTGAGCCTTCGAGCCCCATCGTTCCCCACTCGCCGGTCGGCCAGGCCACGGTGAAGTTGTTGGCCTTGAACGAGCCTCCGGCCATCACGATGCCGCCGAGGCCGTAGACCTTGCGCAGGATGATGGCGAAGGTCGGCACGGTCAAATTGGCGCCGGCCAGGAACATGCGGCTCGAGTGCCGCACCAGGGCCGTCTTCTCGACATCGGGGCCGACCATGATGCCGGGGGTGTCGACGAGCGACAGGATCGGCAGGTCGAAGGTGTCGCACAGCTGCATGAACCGCGACGCCTTGTCGGCGCCGTCGGAGTCGATCGCCCCGCCGAGCATCGTCGGGTTGTTGGCGAGGATGCCGAGCGGCCGGCCCTCGACGCGGGCCAGTGTGGTGATCACCGTGTCACCGAACCCCCGGCGTAGCTCGAGTCCCGAGTCCACGTCGCACAGCGTCTCGATCACGCGGCGCACGTCGTACGCCCGCAAGCGGTTCTCGGGAATGATGTGGCGCATCGCCCGCTGGTCGGCAGCCTCCCACGTCGGCACGTGGCCCTGGAAGTACGACAGATACTGCTTGGCGGCCTGGGTTGCCTCGGTCTCACCGGCTACGGCGACATCGACGACGCCACTGGCGACCTGGACGTCGATCGGCCCGATGTCCTCGGGCTTGAACACCCCAAGCCCCCCGCCCTCGATCATCGCCGGTCCGCCCATGCCGATGTTCGAGTTCTGGGTGGCGATGATCACATCGCAGCACCCGACGAGCGAGGCGTTCCCTGCGTAGCACCGGCCCGAGACGATGGCGATCATCGGGACGAGGCCGCTGAGCTGGGCGAACTCGGCGAACGTCTCGCCATAGTCGCCGCTGTCCTCGCCCGGCCGCCCACCGCCGCCCTCGCCGAACAGAATCAACGGCAATCGTCCGTCGCGGGCGACGTGGATCATGCGGTCGGTCTTGGCGTGGTTCTTGATGCCCTGGGTTCCGGCGAAGACGGTGTAGTCGTAGGCGAGAATCGCACAGCGCCCGACCGGGTCGTCGAACAGGTCGCCGTTGACTCGACCGATGCCGGTGATCATCCCGTCGGCGGGGCTCTTGGCGATCAACTCCTCGACCGTGCGGCGGCGGCGTTGGGCGGCGATCGTCAACGGGCCGTACTCGACGAATGTGCCCTCATCGACCAGGTCGGCGACGTTCTCGCGGGCGGTTCGCTGGCCGGTCCTGCGACGTCGGGCGACCGCCTCGGCCCGGGCGGCGTCGAGCGTCACGCGGTGGCGTTCGACGATCTCGGCCAGGTCTGGGCGGATGTGGTCAGGGTCGACCTCATCGGTTCGAACGGTGTTTTCGGCACCCGGGGCCTCGCGTGGATCAAGCGCGAGCAGCAGGCTGCCGGTTACCACCGAGTCGCCGGCCGTCGTCCAGGTGTCGACCACGGTGCCGGACTGTGGGGAGCGGATCTCGTGCTCCATCTTCATCGCCTCGATGACGGCGAGCAGCTGTCCCACCCTCACCGGGTCGCCGACTCTGGCGTCGACCGACACGACGATGCCCGGCATCGGCGAGGTGACAACGACCGACCCGGTCGGT
>JANMJD010000338.1:0-6266 GCA_031371195.1 Actinomycetes bacterium
CGAAGTCGTTCTGGGCGCAGAAGTCCCAGGTCTCGACCGATCCGCCGCCCGGGATCCACACCGGTGGGCTCGGCTGCTGCCAAGGACGAGGCACCGGATTGACGTAGCGGAGCTGGTTGTACTTGCCGTTCCAGGCGAATGGCTTGTCGGCCGCCCACGCCTTCAGGATCAACTCGATGCCCTCGTAGTACTTCGGACGCAGGTCGCTCGGGTTGACCGAGTACGAGAACGTCGTGTCCATCGTGGTGCCGACGGGGAAGCCGGCGATCAGACGGCCGCGCGAGAAGATGTCGAGCATCGCGAACTCCTCGGCGATGCGAATCGGCGGGTTGTACAAGGCGACCGAGTTGCCGAGCACGGTGATCGCGGCGCGCGACGTGCGATTGGCGAGGATCGAGGCGACCAGATTCGGCGACGGCATCAGGCCATAGCCATTGTTGTGGTGCTCGTTGACGCATATGCCATCGAATCCGCATTCCTCGGCGTAGACGAGTTGATCGATGTAGGCGTCGTAGGTGTCCGCCATGACCCGTCGATCGAAGAGGGCCGGGTCGATGTCGACCCAGACGCTGCGGTGCTTCTTGTTGAAGTCCTCCGGCAGCTCGGGGTACGGCATGAGGTGGAACCACATCATCTTCATGGCCCGGATCGTCCCACGGCTACGGAGGTACGTCCACGACCCTTTGCGACACCCATCGTGTCGCGTTCGATAACGATCGGATCGCCTGGCTTCGGGCTTCGACACCGCGTGGTCAAGATCAGCGTGGTCAAAATCAGCGGGGTCAAAATCAGCGTGGTCGAACCAACGCCAAGTGGCGCGAGGGCTGTTGAAGATGCGATCCGGGCTCAGATCTGCTTCCGTTTGAAGAGGAGCGGATCATGGAGGGTGTGATCGGCCCATGTCAGCATGCTGTCGACATCGGGGGTCGACGGGAAGGGGCCGTCGAGCCAGGACCGCGGTGCGCGCCGGGCCACAACGGCGGAGCGAATTCCGATGACGGCGAGCTCCTCGTCGAGGGTCGCCGAGTTCAGCTGGCTGGCTACCCAGGCGATCAGCCCAGTCGAATCACGCGGCTCGCGGTGGGCGAGTTCGTGGGCGGCGAGCAGGGCTTGGGCCAGCAGATCATCGTCGATCGGTTTCCTGACGGCGAGCTCGATGATCGGGATGGTCTCGGGTCCCCCGAGCTTGGCGAGCACCACCAGGCAACGTTCGAGAACCACCGGATGAGGTCGGGATGACGCGGCCTCCGCGTTGTAGACATCGGCGACGGTGCGACTTGCCGCGAGGGCGGTGCGGGGCCCACACGCTCTCAGGGTGTCGAGTGCCAGCTGCTGTCGAAAGTTGCACGGCCCGACCAGCGTGTCGCGAAGCAGCCGGACGGTGGCGGCTCTGGTTCGAGGCAGCATCCATTTCCAATCGTGATATTGACTCCATTGGCGGTCTTTCACCAGCGACACATCGAGCATTTCGTTGGTCGAAGGGCTGCTGCTCAGCTTCGGCCATCCGGTGCTCGGTGTATGGAGGAACAGGGCTCGCTGAGGGAGCGGAAGTTGCAACGCGGCCCGGCGCATGTCATCCACCATCGGGAGCAGTTCGGCCAAGACATCGTCACTCAGAGCCACGGAGCGCACGTGCTCCCATTGGTCCGGCTCGGTCGTCGTCAGCTCGCCGGCGCACCACAGAGCTGCGCGCCGTTCCCAGCGCCGCGACCCCTCGTACGCTCGTTCGGCTCGCATGGCGTAGACAAGCTGTTGAGCCACCCAGTCCCGTTTCGGTGGCTCAGAATTTCCTGACCGGAAATCGGCCAGCCGGAATCGCCGTAGGGACCGAAGCCAATAGGAGCGGCGCACCAGCTTGTTCGGTGGATTGGCCAGCAGATTTGAGAATGTCTGTCGGACAGTTTGATTCCATCCACCGGGCGCGTCCGATCTATCAAAGGTCCGCACCATTTGCGCATACGGTCCCCCGCGACGAACAAAGTCGGCCACGACATCCGGGGCGAGTGGCAGCAAGATGGTGGTGAGGCGAGCAGCGTCACGGCTGACTCCGTACGGCCCGGCGACGAGCGTGCAGAGCTGCCCGAGCAGCTGCCGGCAGGCCTGAAGATCACGCGGATGAAGCCGGTTCGATGGATCGTTCGGCGGCCTTCGCAGCACTAGCTGATGGTGCGCAGCGAACGCCTCTGCAGCCATGATCGCCTCGGTTGCCGAGTCGAATGACGGCTCTTCCTCCACCCGACCCAGTCGGTGGGTGTCGCGTTCTGCCGACCACCATCGCGGACCGACATCGCCCATTGCAGTGCCAACACTCAGATGGCGCGCCAGACGGATGATTCGCCCGTGGTCGGCGAACCCGTACAATTCGAGATCCGCGGCATATTCGAACAGTCGTTCGCCGGTGGCATTGATCCGAGTACTGATGCTGCTCTCGGTAACACCCATTTCGGATGCCAGTCTTCGGCGACCTGATAGCCCGGACGGTTCTTCCCATGCGTCGACGTGGGCATTGATTGCCAGGCGCACCAGCGTGGTCGGCTCATAGGGGAGCAGTGCAGCACCGTTGAGTTCCCCACTCATCCGCCAATCCTAGGGTGCTTGTTCATCAGATCACGAACTCGCCGAATCGGTGTGACAACAAAATTCACGACTACCGAATTGTTTGGCGGCAAATGGGAACAGCGTTCGGCATCGCTGACTTTGGTTGACAAATTGCGGCCGCAATCAACGGAAGGGCTCTAGCCAGACGTGTGCCACTCGGCACACCATTGAGACAGCCGACAACGAGGTCGGAATGTCCAAGGGAGACGCAACCGTGTCGCCCTCGCCGATGAGGAGGTCACCATGATTCGTCCAAGCCGTATTTCGATGGTGTTCACGGGCTGCCTGGCAACGGCCTGTGTCGCGCCGATCTCACGTGCGCCCGAGCCGACAACACGCCCGGATCGTGCTGCGCTCGTCGTGGTCGCGACGGCGAGTGCCGACTGCGCGGCGGAACTGAGAGTGATCGATCGACTTGTCGTTGACCTCGTGCGGACGACACGCGAGGTATTCGTCCTCCCCGTCGTCGGAACCGCTGCCGGCGCCACTCTCATGAACTTCCCGGTTGACCAGGGCATCGTGGGTGAGAACTCGGGAGCGACGCGGCGCCATCAGATCGAGGTCCAACGGCTCTTGACCAGCCAGGTGGACTCCGAGCTCTGCTCGAGGGCCGGCGGGAGTACCACGGGATTGGATGTCGTCGAATTGATGGAGACGTCAGTGCGACGAGCAATCGCCGTCGCCGACGGACGGCCGATGCTGCTCTATGTCGTCACGACCGGGCTGCATGTCACGACGACCGATGACATCACCAGAGGGCCACCATCGGTGCCCGACCTTTCGCTGCTCGTTCCGACCGGCTCGCTGCTCGACACGGTGATTGTCGGACCTGGAGATTTCGGACGCCTGGCACCACCGAACCTCGACGGCCGATTCGTTCAACGCGTCACGGACTTCGCCCACGGTCTCTGCACGAGCATCGGGCGCTGCTCGGTCCTGCCGACACTCGCGCCCGGGCCGGAGGTGCCGCAGTGATCCCGCTCCCCGTATCCCTCCCCGGCCGGGATCTCGCCGGCGCGTTGATCGGCGTGCTGGCATTCACGCTCGCCGCGGGATGGTGGTGGCAACGTCGACTGACCATTCCCTGCACTCGGACCGCCCGGGAACGTTGGTACCGCCGCCTGGCCGCCCGCCCGGACGGCGACGCCGTGGAGGCAACGGCAAGCTGGTGGGCCGCTCTCCACGACGGGTTTCTGAGCCGGCGCATAGCACGACTGGCCGGCAGGCACCAACGCTCCGATGCAAGGTTGCGCATCGCTGAATTGCGGCTACGGACGGCGGTGGCACTCGGGGCGAAGGCGCGTGATCAGCTCACCGAGATGCAGTCCGGTTCGTCCGCCGCCGGACTCGGCATCCCGGTCGCGCTGGCGTCGATACTGACGTTGGGCTCGGCGCTTGCAGACTTCGTGCTGGTCAGAGACACATTCGGCGCTTGGCTCGGTCGACTCGACGACCTGCAAGTGTCGTTCGTGGCCTTGCCCATCGTCGCCGTGATGTTTCTCGGGGGCCGTCAGGCTGCGATCGGCGTGTTGGAGCGTTCGACGGCACGCACGATGGTCGGAGCCACGATCGCTGTGATCGCGGCCTGGGTGGTGGCGGCCGGCGATCCGTATCCGGGTTTCCGGTTCACAGTCGCACTCGCCCCTGCCGTTGTTTCGGCGGTCGCCACCGGTCTGGCCCATCGCTCCGCTGCGGCTCTGGAACGGGCGGCCCGCCGAGACCACCGCTCCACGCGCGCGGCGTCACGGCGGCTCGATCAGTTCGAACGGCGCCTGACCCGTTGCGCCGGGCTCCAGGCCAGGCTCGCGGCAGCCGCTGTCGGGCCGCTCGTCGCCCGACCACATGTCGGTCTCGACGGAGTCCCGGCACCGATCACCACGACCAACGTGCTCGATCTCTTGACCGAGATCGGAGTGATTCGCGACACGGACCAGATCCCCCGCTCGTACCGGTTGTTGCGGCAACTCGGCACGCTGGACGAGACCGATTCGCCCGAGATGTTCAGCGATGACGAGCGGCCGGCTCTGAGGAGCGTCCGATGAATTCGTCATGGTCGCCTCCCGCGTCAGAACCGTCGGTCGGACCGGCTTCGCCTGCGCCAGTCCGCCCGCTACAACGGCGACTCGCGCCTCCTTGGGTCGGCCCGGTGCTGTGCGGACTATCGATGTTCGTGCTGGCCTCCCTCGCCGGCGGAGCGACGTTGCACCTCGCAACGCGACATGCCGATCGGATGCCTGGCGCAAGCACGCCCGTCGATCCCGTCGGCCGGGACGTCAACGGAGTCGGTGCAAATCCGAAAACAACGGAATCAGCGGTACTCGAATTGCCGACGGCCGAAGTCGTCGGGTTGCCGACAATGCCGACGTCGTTCGCAGGAACCGAGCCGGTACCGACCATCGCGGATCCGAGTGTTCGGCCGGCCACGTCGGCAGTCGTTCATTCGAGTGACACGACGGCGGTGCCGGCGACGCCGCCCCCAGCAACGCCGTCCCCAACCACGCCGCCGTCGACCACTTCGCCGCCCAACACGACCGTCCCTGCGCCGAGCGCGGTTGCCGTGGTCGGCACTGAACCCCCGGCGACAAATCCGCAGCCACTATGCGTTCCGGAACGACTTCCGTCGGGGCTGTTCGACCCGAACCAAGCCGTCATACGCGCTGAATACGCCGCGCAGCTGGAGGCACTCGCCGCCCGCCTGATTTCAACCAGCGGGCACATCCACGTCCACGGTCACACCGACAATCGGGAGACAATGGCATACGGCGGCAATCAGCAACTTTCCGAGGCACGCGCGGAGGCGATCGAGCAATACCTCGTCCAACGCGGCATCCCCGCGCCACGTATCACGTCCCAAGGATTCGGTGCTGACCAGCCCGTCGAAACCGGCGATGATCCCGCCGACCTTGCGCAGAACCGTCGAGTCGAGGTGACCGTCGACTGCAACGGTTGAGTCTCAGCCCGGGTACCGGCGGCGCGTTCCGCACGAGAGACCCTAATTCGACGCTGCACGAATGTCGTTTCACCCGGAAGCGAGCAAGCCAGCCCCGACCGGTGCCCGGCGCGACGGGGCGGAGGAATCCGTCGACCGAACGCGACAACCCGCCCCGGGACTGCGTCGAGCAGCGTCGGCGCAACGAAGAATCGGGAGCTAGCGTCCCGAACGTGCCTGAGTCGCTGGATGCCACGGTGGCTGCCCTCGAGCAAATCGTTGATGACTGCATTGCCGCCGACGATCGGCGTGGCTACTTCGCGGCGATGTACCTGGCGGTGACTCGAACGGTTCGTGACCGGTGTGCCGCGGGAGGCTTCGAGGACTCCCTACGTATGGAGCGTTTCGTCTCGTCGTTCGCCGCACGGTATCTCAATGCTCACGACACCTGGTGCGCTGGTGGCATCGCGCCGAGTGCATGGAACCTCGCGTTCGCTACCGCCGGGCGCCGCGGGCCGTTGATCGTGCAGCATCTTCTGCTCGGCATCAACGCCCATATCAACCTCGATCTCGGAATTTCAGCGGCGAGGACCGGGCGAGACACGGGTGACCTCGCTGCTTTGCATACGGACTTCAATGCGATCAACGACGTACTGGCGACGCTGGTCGATCGCTGCGAGGACGCCGTCGGCGAGCTATCACCCTGGCTGCGACTCGGGGATCGCCTGGCGGACGGGCT
>JANMJD010000356.1:0-14093 GCA_031371195.1 Actinomycetes bacterium
GAGGCCCTGCACCGCCATACCGAGCGGGGCACTGAGCAGCATCGAGTTGAACGGCCCGACCAACGACCCATCGTCGGCGGTCAACGATTGGCTCTGCGGCCCGCTCGCCCGCGGCCCACTCAGCATCGTGTCGTACAGGCTGCGCTGCACAGCATCCATCTGGCCGGGTGTGATCGGAGGAAGGCGACGCGTCATGACCCACTGTCTAGTGCCGGGGCCGGCGGGTGGCGGGTGGCGGGTGGCGGCTACCCGAGCGTGTTCGACGTTGTCCAGATGCACACTGCCCCATCGTTGGCGGCTGAGGCGAGCCTGGTTCCATCGGGCGACCAGGCGACGCAGCGGACTCCGTGGGTGTTACCGGTGAGCTTGGCGATCTGCTCCCCCGACGACGCGTCCCACAGTCGCACCGACCGATCGGCGCTACCCGATGCGATCAGGCGGCCATCGGGCGACCAGGCGACGCAACGGACATAGTCGGTGTGGCCGGCGAATCGGGCCGCCGACCGAAATCTGCCCGGTTGACCCACTCGGACGAGGCGGTCGTCGCCGCCGACGCACAGTCGATCACCGGCGGGCTCCCAGGCGACACCGAAAAGGCGACTGCCGGCCGCGTGGAACGAGCGCATGGTCGGCTTTCCGCTCGGACCGTCGATGATCCGGACCGACGAGTCGGGTCCAACGGTGGCCAGTGTCGTGCCCGACCATGCCAAGGCCGAGGCGCCGAAATCGAGCACCTTCGGTTCGGCGGGCGTGGCGAGGGGCCACAGCCGAACCTGTTCCACCCCCGCCGAGGCGAGCAGTGCGCCATCCGAAGACCAGGCCACGGCCAACACGGCGGACCGATGCCCGGTCATCGTCCGTGCCGGAGTCGGGTCGTCGAGGTTCCACAGCCGAATCGATCGATCGCTGCCACCCGAGACGAGGCGGCTTCCGTCCGGCGACCAGGCCACCGACGACACGTGACCCCGTTGCCTCAACGTCGACCGCACGGCGATGGAATCTGCGGCGGAGGGACTCGCAACGATCACATTGACCAACCCATCAGCCCCCGATGACGCCAGCCATCGACCATCGGGCGACCAACTCACCGACAGCGCGTTCCCGTCGTGCACGACGCGACGGACCAGCATCCGGCGGTCACCGTCCCGGGGAGCGGACGGAGAGGATCGCGGCGGTGGAGTCGTGCCCAGACGACTGCTCGGCTCGCTGGTCGGTGTCTCGGGAGAAAGCACCACCGGTCCCGAACGACGAAGCCGTGGCGCTTTCGCCTTCACGGGTTCGGTGGCTTCGATCGACCGGCGGAAGTGGTCGGCGAGGCGCCTGAGATCGTCGCGGTGCCGGGGTGGCGGGGCCACGGTGAAGGCATTCCGCCAGACCAGCCATTCCAGTTCGGGAGGGAGGTCGGCGGGTGGGGGCATCTCCCGACCACCGATGAGCACGGGAATCACCGTCTTGTTCAACTCCGCGGCGGAGAGGAGCTCGGTCCGCACGAAATCCGTGTGTCGAAACAGCCGATCCGGCTGCCAACTCGGCCCGATGACGGCGAGCACGGTGTCGGCATCGTCGACGGCTTGAGCGATGTGCCGTCGGAAGTCGACGCCGGGCGGGACGTTGTCGATGTCGAGGAAGACGTTTCCTTCGCCCACCGCCGAGACGAGTTCGGCGCGGAGCTCATCGACGAGGTACATCGCCAAGTCGGTGCGTCGGTACGAGATGAAGATCCGCATCCAGGCCCCCCACTCTCCGCCGGACCCCTTCAGATCGCGGCGAGGACCTTGTCGATCGGTGCGTGATCGGACGGGTCGGACTCGAGATGCTCAAAGCGCACCTTGTCTCCCGGGCCGACCACGAACACCGCACCCAACTGCATCACCCGGGAACCGGGTTTACCCTGCTTGAAGCCCTTGCGGACGGCATCGAACGAACGCTTCCAGCCCATCGGGTTGAACAGGTCCCACGGCTTCATCCTCCGCAGCGAGGCCGCCTGCGCGGCAGCTCCCGAATCATCGACCAGGACCGTGAACGGCACCTTCATCTCCTCGGCGAAATTCTTGCCGTACATCTTGTTGCCGGTGCCGATGGCGACCACATCTCCACCGGCCGCAGTGATGTCGGGGTAGGCGTCACGCAACTGCGCGGCGTACTCACGGCAATGCATTCAACCGAAGTGGCGAAGAAAGGCGACCACCACCGGGCGGTCGGCCCACAGATCACCGAGGCGGTGATCGGAGCCGTCGATTCCGGCGAGGGTGACGCCGGCAAGTCGGGAAACGTCCATCGGCGCAGGCTACCCCCCGACACGCGAGAGGTCGGCCCCGGGCGGGCGTCACGAGCCGGCCCGACTCGACGAGACCCGTGTATGGACCGGGAGCGGATCGGCCGGCGGCGTACGATCGGCTCATGCCGAGTGACCGTCTGTACCTGCGCCAACTGCTCTCCGGGCGCGACTTCGCCGTCAACGACCCGATTGCCCAGCAGATGGTCAACTTCGCCTATGCGGTCGGCGATCGCCAGGCGGGCGAGTGCGTACTCGTCGACCCGGCCTATGCCGCGGCCGAACTGGTGGAACTAGTCGGCAATGACGGGATGACAGTGACGGGCGCGCTGGCCTCGCACTTCCATGCCGACCACATCGGGGGCTCGATGATGGGACACCAGCTCGAAGGAGTGCGAGAGCTACTGGCCGTCGTGGGGGTCAAGGTGCACGTTCACGAGGCCGAGGTTCCTTGGGTGAAGCGGACCACCGGCCTGTCGGACTCCGACCTCGCGGTGCACGAGGCCGGCGACCGGATCACGGTCGGCGAGATCGACATCGAACTCGCCCACACCCCGGGTCATACACCGGGCAGCCAGTGCTTCCTGGTCGACGGATGCCTAATCTCGGGCGACACCCTGTTCCTCGACGGTTGCGGACGCACCGATTTCCCGGGCAGCAGCCCCGATGACATGTACGAGAGCCTGCAGCGCCTGGCCAAGCTGCCCGATGAGACCATCGTCTTTCCTGGCCACGCGTACCATCCCTCGCCGCACGGCACGATCGCTGAGGTGCGCCAGATGAACTACGTCTACAAGCCCAAGTCGAAAGAGGCGTGGATGATGATGTTCGGTCGCTGACGCCGATGGGTAGCGGTACTCAGCCGACGCCGCACCCCGTGGATGAGGCCCAATCGAACCGCACGGTATGCACCTCGTGAAGGTCGGCCGGCTCGTTGGCGATCGTGCCGGTGACATCGATCGAGAAGCTGGCCCAGTCCGGCCGCAGGGTCGCCGGGTCGGTGACCGCCTCGATGACGTTGACGCGTCGAACCTTGTCGTACAGAGTCGGGTCCCCACCGTTTTCGACAGTTACACCGACTGCTTCGGCCAAACCGGTGCCCGTGAGATCCTCGGAGTATCGCAGGCGGACTCGCCCGGCCTCGGGCGTCGGCAGCGCCTCCAAACGGATGCCACCCTTGTTGGTGGCCGCGGTCGGAACCCGACCGAGTCCCGCCCAGCCACCGACCCAGGTACTCCAGTACTTCAGCGAGGCATTCGACTCCAGACCTGTGATGGCGTCCTGCCGTTCGGCATCGGTCATCGGGTCGGTGCCCAGCACCCCGGTGGCGATCATCTCGTCGAGCAACTCCGGGGCGCCGCGCACGCCGGTCTCGACGCCGTCGAAGCCCACCAGCACGTCGGGGACCCGCATACCCAGGGTCACCAGATCGACATCGGTCGCCGCCGGGGCCTTGCCGTCGACATCGACGACCTGCACGTCGGTCTGACGCATGACCAGGCCATTCGTCTCGGGGTCGGCCTCGAGCCGGACGACGTACTTCACGTTGGCCGTAGTGGCGGCGAACTCACGCATCTCGGTGGCCGGCACCGCGCACGGCACCGTCCAACCGAACTTCAGGGGCGTCACGGCGACCTGCGTCGTGCCGTCACCGGGAACAGGGGAGTCGGTTCCCGTCGGTGCCGACGCGGCGGTGGACGCCGGTGCTTCGGTGCTCCCGGTCGTCGGCACGACCGGGAGGGACAACTCGGGGGCCGGCCGAAGACGTCCGCCGGTGGTGACGGGGGAATCGGGGGCGTCGTTGGGGCGTGCCTGGAGGACCTCGACGCTCGCACCGGACCCGGCGCATCCGGCGACCACCAATGACGTCACGATGGCGATGGATGAGGCCCGGCGTCCCACACCCGAAACCTACCGGACGGGGATGGCGAAATTCGCCGAAAGGGCGCCCGGGCGCGGGCGCGGGCGAGTGGGAGTCGGCCTACACCAAGCCGCTCAGTTGACTACCTGCCACACCCGCTCGGGTGTCAACGGCAGATCAATGTGCTCCACCCCGAACGGCGACAGGGCGTCGAGCACCGCGGAGTGCAGAGCCGGTGTCGCCATCACCGTCCCGGACTCCCCCACACCCTTCACCCCGAGCGGGTTGATCGGTGACGGCGTCTCCATCTCGTGGGTCTCGAAGCTCGGCATCTCGGCGGCCGAGACGATGCCGTAGTCGGCGAAGTTCGACGTCTTGGGGATCCCGTCCTCGTCGTAGGCCATCTCCTCGTACAGCGCAGCGGCAACGGCGAGACCGAGACCACCATGCACCTGACCTTCGGCCAACTGCGGTTGGAGGATCACCCCGGCGTCGTCGACGGCGGTGATCGAACGCACCTCGACCTTGCCCGTCTCTGTATCGACCTCGACCACGGCGACACACGCCCCGAAGGCGAACGTCGCCGCCGACTGCTTGTAGTCGTGCTTCGCCGCCAACGGGCCGAGGTCGATCCAGGCCAGGACCCGCGCCGGCGTACCGACGACATGGAAGCCGACCCCGGGCTCGAACACGATGTCATCGACGGCGGCCTCGAGCAGCTCGGCGGCACGCGCCTTGGCCGCCTCCACCAGGTCACGCGCGGCGAGGGCGGAAGCGGCACCGCCGAGCTGGGCGGACCGCGAGCCGATGGTGCCCCCACCCTGGACGACGTCGGTGTCGTTGGCGATCACCACGATCTGCGTCTCGTCGACTCCCAATTCGGCCGCGGCCAGCGCAGCGAACGTCGTCGCATGCGATTGGCCGTGTGGTGCCGTGCCGAAGATCAGCGTCACCACGCCCTCGGCATCGATCGACGTCGTGGCCGTCTCGCCCTCGCCGCCGCCGGTGCTCTCGACGGTGCAGCTCACACCGATTCCCAGTTGCTTCGGCCCGCCGACCGCCCGCCGGGCCGTCTGTTCGGCCCGCAGACCGGCGTAGTCCGCCGCTGTGACGCAGCGATCGAGCGCCTCACGGTACCGACCGCTGTCGTACGTGGAGCCGACCGCCGTCGTGTACGGAAACGCATCGGCGGCAACAAGGTTGCGGCGGCGGATCTCGACCGGATCGAGCCGCAAAACCGCGCCAACCCGATCGATCGCCCGCTCGATGTCGCAGGCGGCCTCGGGCCGGCCCGCGCCGCGCAGGGCCGAGGTAGGCGTGGTGTTGGTGACCACCGACGTGCCCTGCACCCGGGCGACCGGAATGTCGTAGACGCCGGTACCCGAGTTACGCAGGTTGGTCGTGATGAACGTGCCCATCGCCGGGTACGCCCCGCTGTCCTGCAACGCGTCGACCTCGTAGGCGGTGATCCGACCGTTGTTGGTCGCCCCGATGCGCACGTGATGGTTCGAGGCTCGTCCGGCAGCCATGCCGAGCATCGCCTCGGTGCGTGTCTCGGTCCAGCGCAGCGGACGGGCGAGGCGACGCGACGCCCAGGCGAGCACGACATCCTCGGGATGGCAGCCGTACCCGCCCTTGGCGCCGAACCCGCCGCCGACATCGGGGGCAATCGCTCGTACGGTGCCGGGCTCCAAGCCAAGCGCGCACTCGATCACGTAGCGCGCCCCGTTGGGTCGTTGGGAGTTGACATACGTGACACAGCGACCTTCGGGTGTCCAGTACACGGCGCCGGCCCGCGGCTCCATCGGGGCGGCATTGAGCCGGGGATGGCGCATGTCGAACTCGACGACCACATCGCACGCGGCGAACGGATCGCCATCGAACGCCGGAGTTTCCCAGGCGAACGAGACGTTGGTGCCGGCCGCGTGATGGAGGATGATCTCATCGGCACGGGCCTCGACGATGTCGACCAGCGCCTGGAGCGGTTCGTAGTCGACAAACACCAGCTCAGCGGCATCGGCAGCCTGACTGCGGGTCTCGGCGATGACGATCGCCACGGGCTCGCCGACGAATCGCACCGTGCCCTGGGCGAGCATCGGGCGGACCATCGCCTTGTTCATCATCGGCAGCCGGGGCGGCAGCACCCACACGTCGGTCAGGTCGTCACCGGTCCATACGGCAAGCACCCCGGGCATCGCGACCGCCTCGGACGTGTCGATCCCGGTGATCTGACCGTGGGGTTGCGTGGAACGGACGTATACCGCATGGGCGGCGCCGGCCAGTTCGGGGATGTCGAGACAGTCGATGAAGCGGCCTTCGCCTCGGATCAGCGCAGGATCCTCGCGGCGGACGGTGCGGGCGCGGGGGACGGCGGCCATGGCGCGAGTCTGCCTTGCCGGAGGACGCCACCGCCGAATCCCTACTCGAACTTGGCGCCCCAATCGCGGAGGAAGTCGAGGAAGCGGACCGGGGCGTCGGGGGCCCACTCGCCGGGTTCGTAGCGGGCGGAGCGGACGGTGCCGGTGTAGGGGAACGGTCCGTCGCGCTCGTAGATCTCCCAGACGACCGGGGACCGGCGGTCGATGCCGACATCGATCCCCTCGAACGGGGCCATCGGGAACAGCATCGGCAGGTCGAGGAGCTCGCCGCGTGCCTCGTCGTCGAGGGTCAGGGCGATGTCCCAGCGCCACTTGCCCGGAGCGCCGAACGCCAACGTCGCCGAATGCGGACCCGCCGACAGCCCACCGCCATCGATCGTCCACAGCTGTCCGTGGCCGTTGTTGTAAACCACGTGCAGGCGATCGTCATCGACATACGCGCAGTAGCCGCCGCCCTGATCGCCGTGGGCGAGCAGCATCCCGCGGTCGCCCGCGGCGTAGTCGAACGAGATGGTGATCGTCGTGTTCCGTTGGGTCAGTAGCCGGTTCGAGCGCCAACGGTCGAGGGTCGGCGTTCCCCGCCAGATCGTCACCGGTTCGCCGAACTCGTCGTCCTTCGGGGGTCGCACGACGTAGCGCCAGCCGGTGCCCTCATCGAGCGGGTACACGTCGTTCTCATGGGCCAGTTCGTTCCAGCGGGCCGCCAAATCGCCCACACGCTCGGGATCGGTGGCGGCCAGGTCGTGGAGTTCGTTGGGGTCGGCCCGCAGGTCGTACAGCTCCCACTCGGCATCGTCGAAGCGGGTGCGGGCGACGTGACGGGTGACGACCTCCCACCCGTCGCGGTACAGGCCGCGGTGGCCCTCCATCTCGTAGTACTGCTCGTAGCGGGCCTCGGTGGCCGTCGGCGACCGCAGGATCGCCGCCAACGAGGTGCCGTTCATCGGCTTCAACTCGACTCCCTGACGAGTCGTCGGGCCGGCGAGCCCGATCAGGTCGAGGACCGTGGGGAGCACGTCGACACAGTGGCCGTAGTGCGGGCGCACGCTGCCCATCCCGGCCTCGTCGTACAACCCGGCGGGCCACGACCAGATGCACGGCACCTGATGGCCGCCGGCGTGGGTGTTGCGCTTGTAGAGCCGGTACGGGGTGTTCGAGGCCATGGCCCAACCGCGGGGATAGTGCGTCATCGTGCGGGCCGAACCGATGTCGTCGTAGCGGGCCTCGTCCAAGGTGATGTCGGCCGCCTGGCCCCCGGTCTGGGTCGCCAGATGGCCGTAGTAGTTGGTGGTCCCGGTCAGCTCGCCTTCGCGGCTCGCCCCGTTGTCAGAGAGGAACACGACGATCGTGTTGTCCCATTCCCCCATCTCCTCCAGCACCCCACGCAGCCGGCCGACGTTCTGGTCGATCCGGTCGATCATCGCCGCGTAGACCGCCATGTACCGGGCGTACACCCGTTGGTGGCTCGCCGACAGGTCGGACCACGCCCCGGTCTCATCGCCGGGTTCCTCGTTACGGGGCGGCAGCGGGGTGCCCGGAGGGATCACCCCCAACTCGATCTGGCGGGCGTGGCGCCGCTCGCGGATCACGTCCCAGCCCACGGTGTACACGTCGTCGTACCGAGCGATGTCGTCCGGCATCGCCATCAGTGGGGCGTGGGCCGCCGGGTGCGCGGCGTACAGGAAGAACGGCTGACGCGGCCGCGACGCCTTGCGCTCGCGGATCATCGAGATCGCTTGATCGGTCAGGTCATCGGTGAGGTGGTAGCCGTCGGGGTAGCGATCGGTGTCGATGAGATGGTTGTCGGCGAACAGCGCATGCGGTTGGTGGAGATTGGTGAACGCCTCGAGGTTGCCGTAGTACCGCTGGAAACCACGCTGACACGGCCACGAATGCATCGGCCCGTACGCCGACATGTCGGAGTCGCGAGCGAGGTGCCATTTGCCGACCATCAATGTCGCATAGCCGTGATCGCGCAGCACCTCGGCGGCCGTGGCGACATCGGGGGCGAGTTCGCCGCGGTAGCCCGGGTAGCCGGGGTCGTCCTGAGCGACGTGGCCCATCCCGGTGGCGTGGGCATTGACGCCGGTGAGCAGCGACGCCCTGGTCGGCGAGCACATCGGGTTGACATGGAAGTTCGAAAAGCGGACACCCTCGGCCGCCAACCGATCGAGGTGCGGCGTATGCACCTCGCCGCCGAAGCAACCGAGATCGGAGAATCCGACATCGTCGACCAGAATGATGAGCACGTTCGGCGCACCGTCGGGAGCCACCGGATGCGGTGGCCACCACGGCTCCGAGCCGGCCATCGTGCTCCCGATCCGGCCCGGAAATCCTGCGTCTGTCGAGTTCGAGTCGGCGACCATCGCCCGAATGTATCCACGGTCTGATCCACCGGCCTGTGCCGTACCGAACTCACCCGGACCGAACTCACCCGTAACGTATGAGTGGCAACAGGGACGATGTCGTCGAGGAGGTGCTTCAACGATGACCGACGTGGTATCCGAAATCGACTCCCATGCGCCGCAAGCCGATCAAACGCGCGGCTGGCCGCGATGGGCCGGGCCTGTCGCCGGTTTGGCCGCGGGCGCCGTGGCAGTCACCGTCGGCATGCTGGTGGCGGCCATCGTCGACGTCGTCTCACCGATCGACGCCGTCGGCTCCGAGGTCATCGACCGGGTGCCGAAATGGTTGAAGACGTTGGCCATCGACTGGTTCGGCACCAACGACAAGACGGCCTTACGGGTCGGCATCATCACCATCCTGGCCATCGCCGCGACCGTGTTCGGGCATCTGGCCGCCCGGCGGTTCCGCAGCGGCGTTGCCGGATTCGCCGTGTTCGCCCTGGTCGGGGCACTCGCCGGCCTGCATCGACCCAATCAACCGGGTTCGGCCGTCGTGGCCCCGGTCATCGGCGCGCTCGCCGGTGTGGCCGTTCTGGCGGCCGTTCTGCGCCGGCGCCCGGTTGCCGCACAGATCCCCGGGCGCTCACGGGTCCCGCTCGGCTGGGACCGTCGGCGGTTCCTCTCGGCGACCGCCGCCGGTGCCGCCGGTGCCGTGGTCGCCGGAGGCGCCGCTCGGGCGATCGACCGCCGTCGACTCGACGACGTGCGCAACTCGGCGCCGGCGGCGATCCCCCCGGCCGCCGAGCCGGCCTCGACCGCACCTGTCGCTCCCGGCGCCGATGGCAACCCCGGAGGCGTGCCCGAGCTGACGGCGATCACGCCGTACATCACCCCGAACGGCGACTACTACCGCATCGACACCGCCCTGTCGTTCCCCCGAGCGAACCTGGACACCTGGAAGGTGACGATCGGCGGGATGGTCGACACACCGATCTCGCTGACGTACAACGATCTCCTGGCCCGCCCCCTGGTCGAGCGGACCATCACGTTGTGCTGCGTATCGAACGAGGTCGGCGGCGACCTGATCGGCAACGCGACCTGGAAGGGCGTGCTACTGGCCGACCTGCTCAGGGAGGCCGGGGTCAAGCCCGGTGCCGAGCAGGTCTACTCCACCAGCCTCGACGGTTGGACGTGCGGCTTCCCGGTCGAGGTCGCCCTCGACGGACGCGACGCGATGATCGCCGTGGCGATGAACGGTGAACCACTGCCGATCATGCACGGCTTCCCCGCCCGCCTCGTCGTGCCCGGCGTCTATGGCTACGTCTCGGCGACGAAATGGCTCGACAAGATCGAGCTGACCACCTGGGCCGCCGAGGAGGGCTACTGGGTGCCGCGCGGCTGGGCCCGCGACGCCCCGGTGAAGACCGAGTCGCGCATCGACGTACCCCGCCGGGGCGACAAGGTGGTCGCCGGAACCACCGCCATCGCCGGCATCGCCTGGGCGCAGCACCGGGGCATCGCCAAGGTCGAGGTCGGCATCGACGGGGTATGGGCCGAGGCCCGCCTCAGCGATGACCTCACCGACGACTCCTGGCGCCAATGGGTCTACGAATGGGACGCCAAGCCGGGCAAGTACGTCGTGCAGGTGCGGGCCACCGACAAGACCGGGGCGACGCAGACCGAGGACGTCGCCCGCGTCGATCCCGATGGAGCCACCGGCTGGCACACCAGGCGCATCACCGTCTCGGCCTAGTTTCCTCGCTGGTCACTGCGCTGGTCCCGGGCATACTTCACCGACCCGAACCAACGTGCAGGAGACCATGATGACTGATTCCGGGTTCGACCTGGCCGGCCGCCGCGCCGTCGTGACCGGCGCATCGGCCGGGATCGGCGCGGCCATCGCCCGCCGTCTGGCCGGTGCCGGAGCCGAGGTCGTCGCCGTCTCGCGTTCCGGCGGGGTCCCCGACCATCGCGGTCCCGGGTCGGTGCGGTCGGTGACGGCCGATCTCTCGCGCTCCGGCGACCTGGACACCGTGATCCCCCGGGCGGTCGAGATCCTCGGCGGACTCGATATTCTCGTCAACAACGCCGGGCGGGGCGACTGGATGGCGTTGGCCGAGATCGATCGCCCCTACTTCGAAGACCTCATCGGACTGAATCTGTGGGCCCCGCTCCGGCTCTGCCAGATGGCCCACCCCTACCTCGCCGCGTCGATCGATCCGGCCGTGGTGATGATCGGCTCCATCGACGCCGTGCGGCCATCGGCCGGGGGAGTCGTCTACGGGGCGAGCAAGGCCGGGCTGGCGGCGGCGACCGTCGCGCTGTCGAAAGAGTGGGGGGCCGACGGCATCCGGGTCACCCAGGTCGACCCCGGACTCGTCGACACACCGATGGCCGGCCATGTCGTGCGGGAGTTGAACGAGAGCGGCGAGCGGATCAACATCGTCGGCCGGGCCGGAACGGGCGACGAGATCGCGGCACTGGTCCACTACCTCGTCGCCCCGGTCGGCCGCTTCGCCACCGGGGTCTCGTTCCGCGTCGACGGCGGCGCGGCGGCGATGGGCCCGTTCGACGTCCGCCTGCGGGACTGACACCTCGTGGTGAACGTCCGCCTGTTGATGATCCTCACCGAGAACCACACGATGATCGACCCCCGCGACATCGGAGCGCTGGTCGAGTTGGCCCGTATGGCCGAGGCCGCCGGCTTCGATGCGGCAATGGTCAGTGAGCAGGTGATCCTTGGTCCCGACTCGGCCGAACTCGGCCTCCCCGACAACCCCCGGGCCTATGCGGCGATCGGCAACCAGGACCCGATGACCCCGTGGCCGTCATCGATCGTGCTGATGTCGGCGGTCGCTGCGGCGACGACCCGCATCCGCGTTGTCGCCGGGGCGATCATTCCGCCGCTGCGTCACCCGCTGTTGCTCGCCAAGGACCTGGCCACCCTCGATCTGCTGGCGCACGGGCGGCTCGTCGTCCAGCCGACGGTCTCGTGGCAGAGCGCCGAGTACGAGGCCTTCGGCGTACCGTTCGGCCGCCGCGGCCGCATCCTCGACGAACATCTCGAGGCGATGCATCGGCTGTGGGCGCCGTCGCCGGCCTCGTTCACGGGGCAGTTCTTCGACTTCGATCGGGTATACAGCGAGCCGAAGCCCTTCCGCCCGGGTGGACCGCGGATGTGGTTCGGGGGTGAGCGGATGCACCCGGCTCTGATCAGGCGCATCGTCCGCTACGGCCACGGGTTCCATCCGTTCGGCACGCCGACGGACGACGATCTGGCCCAACTCGCCGCCGGAATGCAGAATGCCGGCCGGGACATCGGCGAACTGGAACTGGTCGGCGGCACCAGGGCGACGTTCGCCCGAAGCGACGATGTCGCCGACGTCGAAGCGTCGATGGCCGACTTCGCCCAACAGATCGCCCGGGGCTACACCACGTTCTGCATGAAACCGTCGCAGTACACCGACCGACTCGACGAGGTCCCCGAGATCTGCCGTCGGATGGTGGACTACGTCGCCGCGTTGTGAGCCGCGAGCACAGACCCACAAGCGCGCTGACGGCTCCCTGCCGGCGGCGACGGTTCAGGCGCTCGACGTCAGCACGTCGTCGGCATGGCCGTTCGCTGATTGGCCCAGCACGATGGCGCCCAGCGCCCCCAGGGCGACTGCCATGGCGATCGCCTGTGGCGCGGTGATCGGCTCACCAAGACGCCACCAGGCCAAAAGGGCCGAGGCGATCGGGATGATCAGGGTCATCGTCGATGCGAGCCACAGCTCCAGTCGGCCGATCGCCCAGTTCATCAGCGAGCTGCCGAAGAACCCGACGCCGAATGTCATGAACAGCAGCAACGGCCAGTCCTTGCCCACCGGCCACGACAGATCCTGACCGCCGATCAGCCCGACCGGGATGGCGACGATCGCGGCCCAGAACGACGCTCCGGCGGTGAACTCCGTCGACGACAAATGCTCCTGGGCCCGCCGCGACATCACGAAGTAGCCGCCCCACGACATCATCGCCCCGACGGCGGCAAGGTCGCCGAGGCCGCTCCACGTGGGCTGGCCGGCGGCGATGACCACCACGGCAGCCACTCCGCCGATGGCCACCAAGGCCGCGGCAACGTCACGCCCTCGGGGCCGCTCACCGAACAACGGAATGGACACCCCCATGATCAGCACCGGCTGCAACGCCCCGATCAGCGTGGCGTTCGACACCGTCGTGTGCTTCACCGCGTAGAAGAACAGCAGCACGTCGACCGCCAGCATCAGCCCGCCCGGCGTCGATAGCCGCAGGACTCGCCGCGTGATCGGCGTGCGCCGCACGGCGAGCCATGCGACCAGGCTGAGGAAGTACATCCCGAACCGATAGGCGGCAATCGCCGGTGCAGTCATCGTCAGCTCGCGAGCGACGACACCCGACGCACCCCACACGCTGACCGCCACCGCAGCCCCGACCAGACCGAGGGTCTGCTGGTCGGAGCGGGTGGCCACGATCCTGACGGTAGCGGTCCCGGCGGCCAGGGCCGGAGACGGCGACGCGGTCCCTACCCGTTGCCGGGCTCGGCGGGGTCGGCTGCCTGAGGCGGATCGGTGATTGCGACGCAGCGGAAACCGATGTGACAGGCGGAGCCGTCGGGAGTCAACTTGGCGGCCGGTCGGTAGCGAGTGCAGTACGACTCAGAACAGAGGAACGACCCGCCCTTGGCCACACCATCGGCGGTCAACTCCCAGACCTGCCCCAATTGGTCGTAGACGCCGAGGCCTCGCGGCGCAAAGGCGCCGACGGGCATCGTGCCCGGCGGTTCGGGGCGTTGCGAGGCATGGGGAAACACGCCGACCCATACATTGGCGAGCAGTCGTCCGTCGGCGGCCAACGGCCATGTGGCTGGAAGCGGCTCGATCGCCGCGGCGTGCTCCCATTCGGCCTCGGTCGGCAGGCGGTGGCCGGCCCACCGGCAGTACGCCACGGCGTCGGTCATCGTCACGTGGACGACGGGATGATCGTGCAGGTCCGCGAGGTCGGATCTCCAGCCCAAGGGCCGGCTCCAGCAGGCCCCGGGCACGAACTCCCACCAGTTGGCCGGATCGGCCAGATCGACCGGTCCATCGGGCGGGGCGAACACCGCCGAGCCGGCCGGATGCGCCAACTCGGCGACCGACACGTACCCCGTCGACACCACGAATCGGGCGAACTGGGCATTGGTCACCTCCGTCCGGTCCATCCAAAAACCGTCGACG
>JANMJD010000364.1:0-2320 GCA_031371195.1 Actinomycetes bacterium
GGCTGGATCGGTATCCAGGACACGCCCGAGGAGATCACCCGGTGGCGCACCGAAATCCAACGTGAGCACGTCGACATGGGGAGCGACCGCTCACTCGACGACGGTTTCGACATGTGCAGCATGATCTGGTTCGTGATCACCGACACCGAGACCGATCAGACCCCGAACCGCAAGCTCAGCAACCTATTGGTGGGAACCGCCGGTCAGATCACCGACAACCTCAAGCGATACAAGGAAGCCGGGTTGACCATGCCATTGCTCTGGCCGCCGTTCGCCGACGTACCGGTTTCCAAGACCCTCGACGACCTCAAGCAGCTCACCGAAGAGATCATGCCCCAAGTCAACGCCATGTAACTCCGCTGTCTCGGGCGGTCCCGCTCGACCGCCCGAGACAACTGGAATCGCATGGGCGCGCCGACTGGTCGAACGTGTTGTCAACTTCGCGGTAACTACGCGTGGCAGCAATGACCACCCTGACGTTGACCCCGGTGGGACCTACGCGAGCCGCCGGTCCGCGTCGAACAGAAAGAAGTATGGGTTGAGTGCGATAGTTCGGGCCGTGCCGCGCCGCTTTACAGCGATGCTCGCACCAGCAATGGCCATTCCACCTACCGTGCCGGCTCTGGCTGCTACCAGGCCTGCAGTGATCATGTTCATCCCGGCGAACAGCGAACCAGCGGTCACGACCGTCCCTGCTGCCTCCGCGCCGTAGTGCTTGATCAATCGCTTCGCTTCGCTGAGTTCGTCGATTTCGAGCACCGCCGGCGCGACGCGTCCCACCCACGCGGCTTCGACGTCGTGTTCGAACTCGGCGTCCCATGGTCGAGACTGCATCTCGGCGACCACCTGCACGAGTTCGCGTCGGAATCGGATCAGCGGACCGCGTAATTCGTCGCGAATGCCGATTACCTCGTCAACGGTCGCCGCCGGGAACGTGGGCAGACGGGACAGGAACCTCTCAGAGACGGTCGCGCTTGGCGCTCGGCGTGCCGTGTAGCCAGCGATGTCGAGCTGGCGGGCGTCGACTGAGACCCTCACGAGGTCGCTCATTCTGGCGTCGAACACGGGGTAACAGGCCGGGTCGCTGAACAGCGCCTGGAGCTCTGCAAGGTACGTCCGTTCAAGGTCGTCAGCGGTGATATCGACCTGGCAGATCCGCAGGACACCCGCGTCGAACGCAGCGTCGAGGACGCCGAATCCGGCGTCGGCGATCTGCCGCGCCGAGACGTCAACGAGCTCCTTCCGGATCCCTGGCAGCTGATCGCGTTCGAACTCGGCGATCTGCTCCCGAAGTTCGGGTGCGACCTTTGAAAGGAGGGCGCGCTCCAGCGACTGCGGATCGAAGAGCGCTGCGAGGATCTTGCGTCCCTGGTCTGGACCGTGCGCAGCGTCGATGCCTGCGATCTGTGCGCTGAACTCGGCGCTTATCGTCGGGCCGACCTCGAGCGCGAATCGCATGAAGGTCCGATGGTCGTTGCGAGCGACCGCTGCGATGGCCCCGAGCATCGACGCCATCGGGCTGTGCAGAACTACCTCGTCGCCGTAGAGCAGCGCGGCTTTCAGGAGCGGAACGACGGGATCAATGGTCCGGTCTGGGTAGGCGCACACGACGATACGGAACGGGCTTCCGGCAATCTTGTTGAGTCGGTGCCGTTCACGCTTCTTCGACGTCACCGGTGGTCTCCCTCCGCTGGTCAGATCTACGGGCATGGCCGACGACGTGCACAACGACCCACGCATCGTCCAGCTTACGTTGATGAGGTGAGTCAGCACTCGATACCACTCGGGCCTTGACTCGCGTGAAACATCGCATACCCGGCGATCTCCGGCGTCGGTGGTGCCCTGGATCGGCGGGCCCACATCGGTCGCCCAAGCGGGTGCCTAGCTGGGCGGCCGCCGCCTTAGCCCGATCCTGGTTCTTTCATCACAACGAGCCGACGTTTGAACGTCGGCTGCTCTTGCGAGAGCAGCGCAGCGCGTGCAGAAGACAGCGCTGAGCCGGCTCGTGCCTCGTTCACTCGGCGATCGCAGGCCTGGCGTGACGGCGGTCCCCGTCATCGAAGTCTGACGATGAGGAGGTCACGTCGTCGTCGGAGGAGTTGTCGCGGAGCTGTGCCTCCGGATCGGCGGCACAGCGTGACTCGGCGTTGGGCGCAACCAGCGCACCGGCGCGTCCTCCAATCGGTCCAATCCAGGTCCGGCATCTCCCCGCGGCGTTCGATTGAACCGTCCGAGCACAGCAGCATGACGCACCCGGGCGGTGAGCAGGCATGTCGGCTCGACGGCGGTGTGGATCAGATCACCAGCACCCTGACGCGGC
>JANMJD010000146.1:0-2206 GCA_031371195.1 Actinomycetes bacterium
GTTGTGGCCACCGAACCCGAGGCTGTTCGAGATCGAGGGCGCCGGGGTCCACGGTCGTGCCGCGTCGACCACGAGATCGATGGTGAAGTCGGGATCGACCGAGGTCGTTCCCGCGGTCGGCGGGATCAGGTGGTGCTCGATTGCCAGCAGCATGGCAATGGCCTCGAGGGCGCCTGCCGCGCCCAGCGCGTGGCCGGTGACGCCCTTGGTCGACGTGACCGGCACCGCGCCCGGACCGAACACCTCGGTGACGGCAGCGGCTTCGGCAGCGTCGTTCAGCGGGGTCGATGTCCCGTGCGCATTGATGTGGCCGATCTCGCTGGGATCGAGCCCTGCGTCGTCGAGTGCCAGCCGCATGCAGGCGATCGCACCCACCCCTCCCGGGGCAGGCGCGGTGATGTGATGGGCATCGGCATTGCTGCCTGCACCCAACACTTCGCCGATGATGTTGGCGCCGCGTCGCTCGGCCGCCGACCACTCTTCGAGCACCAGGACCGCGGCACCTTCGCCGAGCACGAAGCCGTCGCGGTCGACGTCGAAGGGCCGACTCGACCCGGAGGTCGACAAGGCGGTCATGTTGCCGAAGCTGGCGACACCGATGGCACACCCGGCGGACTCCGCGCCGCCGGTGACCACCGCGTCGCACATCCCCCAGCTGATCAGCCGTGCTGCGTAGCCGATGGCATGAGTCGACGCTGCGCAAGCCGTGGTGATCGTTTCGTTGGGGCCGCGCAACCCGTATCGCATCGAGATCGCCGCGCCGGGCGCGTTGGGCATCATCATCGGAACGAGGAACGGCGACACCCGGCGCTCGCCCTTGGCGAGCAGGACCTCGATCTGCTCCTCGGTCGAGCGCAGCCCGCCGACACCGGTGGCAAAGATCGTGCCGAATCGGTGGGACTCTGCCGATGGACGACCGGCGTGTTCGAAGGCCTCGGCGGCCGCGGCGACAGCGAACTGCTCGACGCGGTCGGCGCGGCGTGCTTCCTTCGGGTTGTTGAAGTAGGGGAGTGGATCCCAGTCAGCGACTTCGATGCTGCGGTGGTCGGTGATTCCCGGCCCGTTGAGGCCGTCCCAGAACGCCTTCCTGCCGATTCCACACGGTGCGACGACGCCGTAGCCGGTGATGGCGACCCGCCGTCCGGCTCCCTTCATCAGAGCTTGCCGACGACCAGGTCGTAGGCCTGGCCGACGGTTTCGATGCCCTCGAGGTCCTCCTCGGGCACTTCGACGCCGAACTCCTCTTCGAGCGCCATCACCAACTCGACGAGATCGAGACTGTCGGCATCGAGATCGTCCCCGAACTTGGCTTCCGGCACGACTTTGTCTTCCGAGACCGAGAGCACCTCGACGGCGCATTTGCGAAAGCGGGCGAACATTGCTTGATCCACGACTATCTCCTTGTGTTCGTGATGCGGACGATGTTAACGACTGTGCTGTCAAGTGACCGTGCTTGCTGAGAGCCGGGGCCTGGTTAGTGGCCCATTCCCAGTCCCCCATCCACTGGGATGACCGCGCCGGTGATGTATGCCGCGTCGGTCGAGGCCAGGAAGGCGACGACACCCGCGATCTCGTCGGCGGACGCCATCCGGGCCAGCGGCACAGCAGCGGTCAACTCGGCGAGGCGCTTGTCGCCCAACGCCGCGGTCATGTCGGTCTCGACCGGGCCCGGGGCGACAACGTTGACGGTGATGCTGCGCGAACCGAGCTCGCGGGCCAACGATCGGGCCAGGCCGACGAGTCCGGCTTTGGACGCCGCGTAGTTGGCTTGCCCGGCCGAACCGAGCAGCGCGACCACCGATGACATGAAGATGATCCGGCCGGCCCGAGCACGGAGCATGCCCTGCGTGGCTCGCTTGGCGACGCGATAGGCGGCCGTGAGGTTGGCGTCGATCACCGAACCGAAGTCGGTCTCGCTCATGCGCAGCAACAACCCGTCCTTGGTGATCCCCGCGTTGGAGACGAGCACCTCGACCGGGCCGTACTCGGCCTCGACCGCCTTGAACGCCGCGTCGACCGACTCGCCAGAGGTGACATCGCACTTCACCGCGAAGTAGCCATCGGGAGGCGGCGACGAGTTGTAGGTGACCGCCACCCGGTCACCGAGCGCGGCGAACCGTTGCGCACACGCCAACCCGATGCCTCGGGATCCGCCGGTTATCAGTACGACTCTGCTCACGCAGGCCCACCGGCGGGCGCCCCGCCA
>JANMJD010000387.1:0-1773 GCA_031371195.1 Actinomycetes bacterium
GTTGCACTTACGTCAGTTGCCGTTCGAGTCGTCGGGTGGAACGCTTGGTCCCGTTCCGGAAATTGCCAGTCGTCACATGGGCGAAAATGGGCGATTCCGACACGGGGGTACCGAGCAGCCACGAATACCCGCGATCAACACACGGGCGCGCGGCGCTGGTCATGGCGACCAGTGTCTGTGCGAGTCGTGCGGTGGTCATGTGAATTCGGTGCCTTTCGGAGTTGTTCGGTTTTTTGGTAGGCGCGGCGTGGTACCGGCCCGTCAGATAGGGAATCACTCGCGCGGGGGTCTCGTCAACTGATTTATTTCACATCTCCCGCTACCGTCGTCGGCGATGCCCGCACCGGCCCAGGAGTCTGCTCAACCGCTCGTCGAGGAACCCCTGCTCGGACGGGTTTTCGAGACCGATCGACGCGTACGACTGGGCGACGCCTCGCCCGGCGGACGGCTGAGATTCGATGCGCTGGTGAGATATCTGCAGGACGTCAGCGACGACGACACCCGTGACGCAGGTTTCACCTCGGCAGCCGGTTGGGTGGTTCGCCGCACCGTCATCGAGGTCAAACAGTTCCCGGTGTACCTCGAGGCGATCGCGTGTCGTACGTGGTGCAGCGGGATGGGCAGTCGGTGGGCCGAGCGCCGGATCCGTATCCGCGGTGAACGCGGCGGTTCAATCGATTCAGAGACGCTGTGGGTACACGTGGACGCAGCGACCGGCCGTCCGACCGTGCTGCCCACGGAGTTTCACGCCATCTACGGACCGGCAACCGGTGGGCGGGCGGTCCGAGCCGGACTACGTCACGGCCCGCCGCCGCCGGTCGCCGATCGGACGTGGACGTGGGCGCCGCGGTTCTGCGACTACGACGTGCTCGGGCATGTGAACAACTCGAACTACTGGACCGTGGTCGAAGAGGAGTTGTCCCTGCGCAGGGAGTTGCGGGCGCCGTTGCGGGCCGAATTGGAGCATCGCGACGCGCTCGGTCCGGGGGTTACGGCCGAGGTCGTCGTCCACGACGACGAGCACCGCATGGAAATCTGGATCATCGAGGGCGGCGCCGTGCGGGCCAGTGCCACCGTGGCCAGCGTCCGTGAGGCCGGCGTCGCTGGGGCCCGCGTCTCTGAGGCCCGCATTTTAGAGAAGGGAACATCATGAACGAAACGGCGGCGAAGAACGAGACGGTGGGGACACCGCTTGTCACCCCCGACGACGTGGAACGGGCGGCGGCGCGGATCACCGCCCACGTGCGCAGAACACCAGTGATCGACCATCAGGGGGTCATCCTCAAGCTGGAGCTGTTGCAGCACGCCGGGTCGTTCAAGACCCGCGGGGCATTCAACCGCGTGCTCAATGCCGGCGAGCTTCCACCGAGCGGGGTGATCACCGCCTCGGGCGGCAACCACGGCGCGGCCTTGGCCAACGTCGCCCAGGGCCTTGGAATCTCCGCCGAGGTGTTCATGCCCTCGACCAGTCCGGCGGCCAAGCGGGCCAACATCGAGCGGTTCGGGGCGACGGTGACGGTGGTCGAGGGCTACTACGACGACGCCCAGCGCGCCGCCGATCTGCGTCAGGCGTGCACGGGGGCGCTGATGGTCCATCCGTTCGATCACGTCGACACGGTGGCCGGTCAGGGCACGATGAGCCGTGAACTCGAACGGCAGGTGATCGGTTTCGACACGATCGTCATCGCCGCCGGTGGAGGCGGGTTTCTGGCCGGCCAGGCCGCGTGGCTGACCGATCGGGTCAAGGTGGTCTGTGTCGAACCCGAGTCGTCG
>JANMJD010000393.1:0-10125 GCA_031371195.1 Actinomycetes bacterium
CGGCGAAGGCGATGGCGGCCGCCGGCGTCAGCCAGATACCCGCGGCTGCGGCAACGACACTCGCCCCGAACTGTTTGCCCCACAGCAACCCCGAGACGAACGGCAGCACGACGGCGATAGCAAACAACAGCCATGGATCGATGTCGAACAGACGGCCCCAGCCGACCACGGCCTGGCCGGCCGCAGCGATGGCGCATACGTTGCCGACGACCGCGCACACCCCCCACAGCACAAGAGTGAGTCGCCGACGGCCACGGGCGGCCCAGCGCGTACGCATGGCGACCGCGGCCCACATGATCCAACGCTTGAACACCGGCACTCCAGCGACGCCCATCATGTCGCGAAAGAAGCTGTCGGACAGGCTGTCGCTGCCCAATGCACCGGTGTTGGGATCGCCATCGGTGATCAGGCGGTCGTGGATCATTGCGGCGAGAGTGTGACGGCCGTAGGACGACTCGAACCAGGCGATGAACCGGGGCACGGAAGCCAGGTCGGTCAGCTGACCGTCGGTGCCGAATGTACGGGCGGCGTCGACCATGGTGCGGGCGTCGCCGGGCGAGTGGCCGTTGCCCTCGACCGCCTGTTGCAACTTGTCGAGCGTGTCGGCGTCGCAGAAGGCGAACCGGGTCGCCACCCGGAAGTTCTTGGGACCGACCTGGGCCATCTCGACCTGGCCGTCGGCCGCCTCGACCTTGAATCCCGAATAGCTCGGGCGGTTCTCGGCGTCGAGCACACCGGACCAGTCGGTCCATCGCGTTTCGGTCGTTGGGGTTGAAGTCGTCACGGTCACAATGAGTTCGCCGCCGGCCCCGGAGATACCTGGGAATCGACCGGCGATCGGTTGGGCCGTGGCGGTGGCCAGCCGGGGAGCAGACCGCGCTTGGCCACCTCGCGCTGGGCGATCACCACCTTGCCGCGGTACTCGTCGGCCGCCGGGTCGGTGGCCAGCCAGCGGATCGCCTTGCCGATGACCTCGGGGGTGGCCGGAGCGAAGTGCTGCATGTATTGGTCGCCGCGGCCCGAGGCGATCATCTTCTCGGTCAGCGTGAAGCCCGGGTCGACGCTGAACGCCCGGATGCCGCGCTCGGCGTACTCGACGTGGATGATCGGGGTGATCCGCCCGAACGCCGCCTTCGACATGGCGTAGCCGAGCCCCCAGCCCCCCGATCCACTCGGGGCGGGGGGATCGACGTAGCCCGTTGAGGAGATCATGTTGATGATCGTTCCGCCGCCGGCGGCGACCATGCGGGGCAGGACCGCTCGCACGATTGCCAACTGGGCGAACACATTGCCCTCGATGACCTTGGCGAGGCCGTCGTCGGGAATGTCGGCGATCAACTCCATCCCACCCCGTCCCTGGTAGACCGCGTTGTTGAGGACGAGGTCGAGTCGACCGTACCGCTCGTAGGCGGCCTCGACGGCACCGAGCACCGAGGCCCGGTCGAGCAGGTCCATCCTGACGCCGAGCACATCGGCCCCGGTTGCAGCGATCGCCGTCGTCGTCGATTCCAACGACCCGGGCAGGACGAGCCCGTCATCGGTGTCCGACCGGCCATCGCCCTCGCGCTCGGTCCGGGCGGTGATGACGAGATCGAACCCGGCCTCGGCGAGATCGATCGCCGAGGCCCGCCCGATGCCCCGACTCGCCCCGGTGACCAGCGCGACCGGGCGGCGCGCATCTGACTTCGATTGTCCTACCATCGGTGCCAGCCTCGCATTCCGGGGCGCACGCTTACGACACCGAAGGTGTCGGTGCAATCAACCATTTCGAATGGAGGATTCGTGTCCAACATCATCGTTCCCGGCGGCCATGCCCGGGCGGTCCGCCTTGGCGCCGGCGGAACCGTCGAGGTGGTCAACACCCACGGCACGCAGGTCGTCGACTTCTGGGCGATTCGCGCCGACCGACCCGAGATCGCCCTGTCGATGCAGCATTCGCGCATTCGGTGGCGGAATCTGCGGCCCCGCCCGGGCGACGAGATGCTCGACGAGGAACGAGCCGTCATCATGACCCTGACGGCCGACACCAGCCCCGGGGTCCACGACACGGTGATCGCCGCCTGCGACCCGTTTCGCTACACGCAACTTGGCGCCTCCCCCGATCATCGCTCGTGCTGCGGCAACTTCGCCGAAGCGTTGGCGGCACTCGATGTCACCCGCCGCACCCCCGTCCCGGCTCCGTTGAACCTGTTCATGAACATCCCCTGGGACCTGGAGGGCAACATCACCTTCGAGCCGACCGTTTCGGCCCCGGGCGACATGGTCTCCCTGCGTGCCGAGGTCGATCTGATCGTCATCGCCTCGGCGTGTCCAATGGACATCGTGCCGATCAACGGTCCCGGCGGCGGTGCCCCCGTCGATGTCGAGTTGATCGTCGGGTGAGCATCATCGGCGGCCCGGTTTGCCGGTGGAGTCGATGTACCGACCGCTGGTGCCCGGTCGGCGGCTACGTCGAAGGCCAGGTGCTGCCCCTCGTCGCCTCCGCGCGCGTACGACCCAGGATCACGACGGGCCAGCTAACGTCCGACGCGTGACACCCTCCGTGCGGCACACGATCTCCGCCGGCATCGCAGTTGTGGCCCTGTCGGCTTCGGCCGCCACGGCGACGGCACGAGTCGACCGGCCGAACGCCGTCCCGATCATCATGACCATCGGTCCGGCGATTGCGACCCAGCCGGCGATCCGGGAAACGACCCGGCTGCCGGCGGGCGACAACGTCGTGTGGGCGATGGGCGACATCGCCGAGTGTGACGGGCGGGCCAACGACGACGCCGTCGCCAACCTGCTGAAAGGGACGCAGGGCCCCATTCTGCTGCTCGGCGATCTCGCCTATCAGACCGGCTCGGTCGCCGAGTTCCGCGACTGCTTCGATCCGGCGTGGGGACCGGTGCGGTCACGGTGGCGACCAGTTCCCGGGAATCATGAGTACGGCACCACCAACGCGGCCGGGTACTACAGCTACTTCGGCGCGGCGGCGGCCGATCCGACCAAGGGGTACTACTCCTACGACGTCGCCGGCTGGCACATCGTTGCGCTCAACTCGAACTGCGGACACATCGGTGGATGCGACGCCGGGTCGCCGCAGGAGCAATGGCTCCGCGCCGACCTCGCCCAACACCCGGTCGCCTGCACATTGGCCTACTGGCATCATCCACGGTTCAGCTCCGGTGAGCACCGCTCCGATCCGACATACACGGCACTGTGGCAGGCGCTCTACGACGCCGGTGCCGACGTCGTTCTGAACGGTCATGACCACAACTACGAGCGCTTCGCGCCACAGACACCGACCGGCGTCGCCGACCCGACGCGCGGCCTGCGGGAGTTCGTCGTCGGTACCGGGGGGGCGGGACTGCGCGTGGTGGGAGCGCGTGCTGCGAACTCCGAGTTGCAGGACGACACCACATACGGGTCGCTGGCACTGACGCTCCAGGCCGGCTCGTATGCCTGGCAGTTCGTGCGCGCCGCCGGCTCGGGCACACTGTCGGATGCGGGCAGCGGGACATGCCACTGACCGAAACCGGTCGAGCCGACTCGTCGAGCCGACTCGTCGGGCTGACGAGCGGTGGCGAGGGTCGATCCGTATGATCGCCACCGACATGGAATCCGGTGCATTTACCCCAGACCCCCTCGACCGCGCCTCGATCATGGCGCTCACGCTGTGCGATTTCGCCCAGATCCGCGAGGGGCTGTTGTTCATTGCATCGGGCGGTGTGACCCGGTTGTATCGACCCGAATTGCCGGCGACGCTCGGTGCCCTCACCCTGGCCACGATCGTCGAGATCGCCCCCACCGAACTCGACAAGGCCCACGAGATCCATGTCCGCATCCGCCACGTCGACAGCGCCACCGAACTCCTCACGGTCACCGGAGCGATGACCGCCCCCACCGCCGGAGGCGGCATCTACGAACCCGGCGAGAGCGCCACCATCCCGTTGGCGGTCCCCCTACCGTCGAACGCCCCGTTGCATTTGTACGGTGCCTACGACCTGACGGCCTCGATCGACGGCGGAGCGTCGGCCCGGCTCACGTTCTACGTCAAGCCGACGCCGCGACCGGCCAACTAGTCGGATGGCCCAGCCGGGCCGCCGATCAGGCGATGCCGGTCCGCACGGCCCACGCGGCAACCCCTCGGCCCGCACATCGGAATTTCGGCGTATACGGTGACCTGCACCTACCTATTTCTCAGCTCGTCGCTACCTACTTCGCTGCGGCGTCGATCCGGGCGCGGGCCTGCAGTTCCGATTTGGCGACCTTGCCACCCGACGAGCGGGGCATCGCCGGGAGCACCCACAGGTGCTCGGGCCACCACTCGCGACTGACCCCGCGGGCGTCGAGGTGGGTCGTGAGGTTCGCCAGGTCGAGCGTGTGGCCAGGGCGAAGCTCGACGTAGACCCCGACCCGTTCGCCGAGTCGGGCGTCGGGCACGGCGACCGCCGCTACGAGTGCGACCGCCGGATGGGTGGCAACCTCCTCCTCGACGGCCGGAGCGGAGATGTTCTTGCCGCCGCGGATGATGAAGTCCGCCGTGCGGGCGACCACCGTCAACCAACCGTCGTCGTCGATACGCACGACATCGCCCATGAACATCCACCCGTCGTCGGTGAACAGCTCGCCGTTGGCGGCATCGTCGTCCCAGTACCCGAGGGCGGTCGCCGGGCCTTTGCAGGCCGGTCGTCCCTCACCCGCATCGCCGCTGACCCGCCGGCCGTCGAGGTCGTAGAGGCGGACATTCATCTCGTCGACCACCCGGCCACCCGTGGTCAGGCGCCGTTCCAACGGATCATCGACAGACGTTCCCGAGAGCATGCCGGTCTCGTTCGAACCGTAGAAGTTGAGCACCCGACAGCCGGTGCGCAGCTCGAACTCGCGCGCCCGCACCGGCGAGATCGCCTCGCCCCCGGTGAACAGCACTCGTAGCGACGACAGGTCGCGGTCGCCGGCCGCATCGAGGATCATCACGAACTGCGACGACACGGCCGCCAGCACGGTGACACGATGCTCCTCGATGGCCTGTGCGGCGAGCCCCGGATCGAATCGTTCCTGAACGATGCACGGCACTCCGAGCAGCGTGGGGCTCACGTGCGAGGTCCACAGGCCGAAGCCGAATGGGGCGGGCACCACGCTCATGAATCGCTCGTCGTCTTGCAGCGCGCCGAACTCGACCGCCTTACGGTGAAAGTAGACCCACCGGTTGATCGTCTGCATGACGCATTTGGGCAGCCCCGTGGTTCCCGATGTGGAGTTGAGCAGCCACAGCTCCGACGGCCCGATGGCGCGACCCGCGCAGTCCGCCGTCGGACCGTCATCTACGGCGGGGCTGTGCAGGTCGTTGACGGTCACGACGTGATGCAGCCCGAGCCGGGTGGCCAACTCGGATGCCGGGCCATGCGGAGTCTCGACCGGCAGCACTGCGGCAGTCGCCGCGCAGCGCGCGACCAGATACGACAGTTCGCGGATCCCGGCCCGCCAGCCCGCGCCGACGGCGATCGCACCCGCCCGCTCACACCCGAGCAATGCCCCGTGAACCGCTCCGCCATCGGGCAGCCAGACGAGAACGCGATCACCGCGACTCAATCCGCTGCCGGCCAGGCGGGACGCCAGCCCGTCGGCGAATTCGTGATAGGCACTCCAGGAGAGCGATGCCTCCCCCCACCGGTAGGCGACATCCTCGGCCCGCTCGGCGGCCAGGTCGGCGACACGAGCCGACAGGGTGGTCGCCCCCCACCAGCCGGCGGTTCGATAGCGGGCGTCATCGTCGGGGTCGGCAGCAGGGAGCATCCCTCGAATAACAGCACACCGGTCCACTGCCTGGTTCAATGGAACGAAACGTCAGTGAGGGGCTTCGATGACGACCGATCGTACGGGAGGGCTGGCTGCATGGTCGCCGCGGCGTCTGCCCGGGTTGGCGGTCGACCTCACGCCGGCCCAGGAGCTGGCGATCGCCCTGCGCCATCTCGACGATGTGGGATTTGTCGAGAATCTGACGGGCCATATCTCCGTGTCGGACGGCGACGGTTTCCTCGTGAACCCATGGGGATTGTGGTGGGCCGAGGTCCGCGCCGGCGACATGCTCACGATCGACACCGACGGGCAGGTGACCCAGGGCGAGTGGGACGTGACACCGGCGGTACACATCCATACCGAGCTGCACCGCCGCCGCCCCGATGCCCGAGTAGTGATCCACAACCATCCGCCCTACGCCGCGACTCTGGCCGCCATTGGTGAGCTGCCCGATCTCGTCCACCAGAACTCCTCGATCCTCGCCGGCGAGATGCGCCTCGTTGACGACTACGACGGAGAGGTCGACGCCCCGTACCTGGGAGCGGCACTTGCCGAACTGATCGGCGACGCATCGGTGGCCCTGCTGGTCAGTCATGGTGTGATCGTGACCGCCCCGACGATCGCCGAGGCCGTGTACAAGGCGGTGCTCTTCGAACGCACGTGCATGCTCCACTGGCAGGTTCGGGCCCTCGGCCAGAAGGCGCTGCCGCTCCCGGCGACCGCTCAACGCCAGCTCAAAGCCTCGCTGATCGAGCGGGCGGCACCCGTCTACTGGCATGGTGCGGTTCGCCAACTGCTCGCTGCTGAACCGGAGGTTCTGGACTGATGGCCATTTCGCTCGACGACCTGCAACGCCGCCAGGGTTTCACCCTGGCCGAAGCAGGCAAGGTGTCATGGCTGCCCGAGCCACCCCGTGCCCCGCGTGATTTCACCGTGATTTCTGCCGATGACCACGTCGTGGAACCGGCCCACGCATTCCAGGGACGGATGCCGGCGGCGTTGGTCGATCGGGCGCCCCGGGTGATCACCCGCGACGACGGTTCCGAAGCCTGGTTCTTCGCCGGGCAGGAGATCCCGAACGTCGGATTCAATGCCGTCGTCGGTCGCCCGGTCAGCGAATACAGCTTCGAGCCGACCCGCTTCGACGAGATGCGCCCCGGCGCCTGGGACATCGGGGCGCGGATCGCCGACATGGATCTCAACGGGATCTATGCCTCGTTGTGCTTTCCGTCGTTCCTGCCCGGATTTGCCGGCCAGCGTCTGCAGAGCCTCGCCGGCGACCCGGAGCTGGCCCTGGCCTGCGTGCGGGCGTGGAACGACTGGATGCTCGAGGACTGGTGCGGCCACTCCCCCGGGCGGATGATCCCGATGCAGCTGCCCTATCTGCTCGATCCGCTCGTCGCCGCCGCCGAGATACGGCGCAACGCGGCCCGTGGGTTCAGGGCGGTGACGTTCTCGGAGGCACCGCATCTGCTCGGTCTCCCGTCATTGCACAGCGGCTACTGGGACCCGTTGATGCAGGCCTGCGCCGAGACCGGCACCGTGGTATGTCTCCACGTCGGTTCGTCATCGACGTCGCCGGCCACCGCACCCGACGCGCCGAGCGACACCATCGGGGTGCTGTTCTTCGGGTACGCGATGTTCGCCGCCGTCGACTGGCTGTACTCCAAGCTGCCGGTTCGGTTCCCCGATCTGCGGATCTGCCTGTCCGAGGGAGGGATCGGCTGGGTAGCCGGGTTGATCGACCGGTTGGAGCACGTTCGCCGCTACGACTCGATGTACGGCACGTGGAACGATGTGGCCCTCAGCCCGGCCGACACATTCCGACGCAACTTCTGGTTCTGTGCGATCGACGACCCGTCGTCGTTCTCACAACTCGACACGATCGGGGTCGACAACGTGCTCGTCGAGTCCGACTATCCGCACTGCGACTCCACCTGGCCCCACACCCAGGACGTGCTGCGCCGGCAACTCGTCGGGTTGACCCCAGCGGCGATCACCAAGGTGACCTGGGCAAACGCTGCGGCACTGTTCGATCATCCGGTGCCCGCTGCGGTGCAGGCCGATCCGAACGCCTTCTGATGCCGGAATTGGGCGACACCGCCGCAACCACCTCGGGACCGGTGCTCGGCCACACCGTCAGCGGTGGCGATCGGGGCGGACATGTCTGGCATTTCGGCGGGGTGCCGTACGCCACGGCGCCACGATTCGGCCTGCCGGTCGACCCCGTGCCGTGGAGTGCCCGGCGCGATTGCACGCAACCGGGCCCGCTCCCGCCGCAGCGGACCGAGGGCCTGGAACTCGTGCCGGGGATGACGGCGACGGTCACGGCCGAGGACTGTCTGACGGCCGAGGTGTGGACCCCGTCGACGGCCGGTCACCGAGCCATGCTCGTCTGGATACCGGGCGGCAGCTTCCGGATCGGTGGAGCGGCGCTGGCCACCTACGACGGACGCCACCTGAGCGCCGACCACGATGTCGTCGTCGTCGGGCTGAACTACCGCCTCGGACTGCTCGGGTTCCTCAACGCCGCCGACGTCCCCTCCAACCTCGGGCTGCGCGACCTGCTCGCCGGGCTCGATTGGGTCCGCGCCAACGCCGCCGCATTCGGTGGTGACCCCGATCGGGTCGTGGTCATCGGTGAGTCGGCCGGAGCGGGGGCCATCTACCACCTGCTCACCCGGCCCTCGCTGCCCTGTGCGGGGGCGATCGTGTTCAGCGGTTCGCCGACGATGACCCAGACCGGCGCGACGGCCGCCCATGTCGCCCGGCGTTCCCTCGAAATCGCCGGAGTCGCCGAAGCGGCGGATCTGGCCGATCGTCCCATCGACGACATTCTCGACGTGCAGGATGCGGTCGTGACCGACCTGGCCCGCACGGTCGGGATGATGCCGTTCCATCCGTGGGTCGATGGCGACGTGGTCCCCGTCTCCCCGCTCGATGCCGCGGCCGACGACAACCTTTGTGCGATCCCGCTGGTCATCGCCACGACCGCCGATGAGATGGAACTCTTCCGTCCCATGGTTCCCGCGCTGCCCCGGCCGTACGCCGTCGAGATGCTGACGGCCAAAGCGGCCGTCCTCGGTGTCACGGCCGATGGCGTCGACGGCGGGCTCACGGCCTGCGGCGACGACCTGGTCCGGGCAATCGCCGATGTCGATCTGCAGCTTCCCGCACTGGCGATTGCCGAGAGCCACGCCCGCCGCGGTCTTCCGGTGTGGCGGGCGTCGTTCACCTGGCAGTCGGCCGGTCACCGCGCCTGCCACGCCTCGGACCTGCCGTTCCATTTCGGCACATTCGATGTCGACACGTGGCGGGACTTCGTCGGCCCCGGCCCCGTCGAGTTGCTCTCGCACCGGATGAGGTCCGCCTGGGCGGCCTTCGCCGACACCGGATGCCCGGCGTGCGCACCGATCGGTGACTGGCCGATGTTCGACGGCGGCCCGCAGCTCGTCGAGCTCGGAGCGACCGTCGGTGTGACCGACGACCCGGGCCATCACCGGCTGCGGAGTTGGCGATGACGGTCGAGCCCTCCCGTCCGCTGGCCGGCCGGGTCGCCGTTGTCACCGGCGCCAGTCGCGGGATCGGCAAGGGCTGCGCCCTCGAACTCGGCGCCGCCGGAGCCACCGTCTATGTCACCGGCCGATCAGCGGCCGAGTCGGATCACCCGTTACCGGGGACCGTCGGTGCCACCGCCGCCGAGGCCACCGCGCTGGGAGGTGTCGGGATCGCCGTGGCATGCGACCATCGCGACGATCAAGCCGTCGAAGCACTTTTCAACCGGGTGGCGACTGACCACGGTCGGGTGGACATCCTGGTCAACAACGCCTTTCTGATTCCACCGGAGCTGACGTCGCGTCGGCCGTTCTGGCAGGTGCCCATCTCCAACTGGGACGACATGATCGACGTCGGCACCCGCTCGGCCTATGTCGCCAGCGTGCACGCCGCCCGATCGATGGTCTCGGCCGGACGGGGGCTGATCGTCAACATCAGCTCGTCGGGCGCTCAGGAGTACGCCTGGCACGTCGCCTACGGCGTCGGCAAGTGCGCGCTCGATCGCCTCACCGCCGACACCGCCCACGAGTTGCGTTCTCACGGTGTGGCCGTCGTGTCGCTGTGGCCGGGCTTCGTGCGCACCGAACGCATCGACGTCGCCGAAGCCGCCGGCCACATCCCCGCCGGACTCGACCTGTCGACGGCGGAATCACCGCGCTTTTGCGGCCGCGCCGTGGTCGCGATGGCGTCGGATGCCGATGTGATGCGCTGGTCGGGGCGGGCGATGGCCGCAGCCGATCTCGCCATCGAGTACGGATTCCGCGACGTCGACGGGCGCCTGCCGGCCGG
>JANMJD010000394.1:0-9742 GCA_031371195.1 Actinomycetes bacterium
CCCACTTCGCCTGGGTCTCGTGTGTCTGCTTCGCGCTCGCCCCGGTGGCCATCGTCGAGGTACTCCGTGTCACTCGGCCGATGTGGACGCGGGTCGGCCGGGTCGCCGCCGGTCTCACTGCGGTCGCCGTCACGTTCCTGCTGATCTTCCCGTACTTCAGCTACCGGCCGTATCTCAACAACGTCCGCCAGTCCCTCGGGCAGGTGGCAGTCGGCCTCCCGGTCAGACGCGGAGAACGGACCTTCTATCTCGGCGACACCCGCCCGTGGAATGCCGCGAAAGAGGTCGTGGCCGATCTCGACCGCCGCCTGACACCCGGTGAGCGCCTGCTCGTCGGCCCGGTCGATCTGCGCTCGACGGTGTACAGCGACGTGTTCTTCTACTACCTGTTCCCCGAGTTGACCCCGGCCACCTACTACATCGAGATGGACCCGGGCCTCGCCAATGCCCCCGACTCACGTCTCGCCGGCGATGTCGCCTCGGCCGACTGGCTGATCCTCACCCGCTACTGGTCGGGCTGGATCGAGCCGAACACGTCGACCATCTTCGGCGACGACCGCCCCAACCAGGTCGTCGAGGACCAGTTCTGTCTGGAAGGTTCGTACGAGAACGACCTGATCAGGCTGTATCACCGCTGCCCGATCGGCTCCGATACCGGCCGGGGCATCGGGCCCTACGAAGGCCCGTACGAACCGGCATACGACTATGCCGTGGAAGTGTCGGTGCCCGTACCGCCCCGTCCCGACGGCACCAGCCCGTTCAACCCCGGTCCCTACGAACCTTTGCCTCAGCCGTAAACCCGGCTGAAGCACCCGGGTCGGCTGGCGAACAAGGGCGTGGTGCCGAACTGAACAGTCCGCCCTTTCCGGCTGTAGCCGTTCGACGAAATAGATATGAACGGATTCAATCCGTTGCCATGTATTGCTACAATTCCAACATGTGGCCAAAGCCCAACGCAGTGCACGATCGCGATGTCGAGTGGGGCCGGCTCAACGACTTCGTCACCAGCCCAGGGGATGGAACTCGCCTCGGAATCGTCTACGGCCGACGGCGACAGGGCAAGACCACGCTCCTCGAAGAACTCTGCCGCGCCGCAGGAGGCTTCTACTGGCAAGCGCGCGAGCGGGAACCTCTGCAGAATCTCGTCTCGCTCGGGGAGTCATGGGCCGTCTACCGGCAAACAGATGGTCCGTCACGATTCGCTTCGTGGAGTGAGGCCCTGGGAGTCCTGGCCACGGTCGGCCGGGGATCGCCAACTCCGGTCCCGGTCGTCATCGACGAGATCGGCTACCTGCTGGCCCGGGACCCTTCGTTGGCGTCCGAGCTGCAGGCGGTCCTGTCGCCACGCGGGGTTGCCGGACGCGAAGGCGGCACCAGGCTCATCCTGTGCGGATCCGCATTCGGACAGATGCGCAAGCTGCTCGACCCTGACGCTCCTCTGCGCGGCCGAGCCGGCCTCGAACTCGTGGTTCAGCCGTTCGACTACCGCACCGCCGCAGACTTCTGGGGGCTCGCAGCAAATCCTGACGCGGCCTTTCGGCTCAATGCGTTGGTCGGCGGCACCCCGGCATACGTCGACCTGGCCGGCGGACGCCGCCCGACCGACGGAAACATCGACGGATGGGTGATCGACCGCCTCCTCGACACCTCATCGGCACTGTTCCGTGAGGGTCGCCTGGCGGTGTCCGAGGATGCCCAACTCGGCGACGGCCAGCTCTATTGGGGGATGCTTGCCGCCATTGCGCAGGGGGCGCGCCGCTGGACCGAACTGAGCGACGTGCTCGGGGGAAAGCAGGGCACGTTGTCGCACGCCCTCAACGTCCTCATCGACGCCGGTTGGGTTCAACGGATCGATGATCCGTTGCGTGATCGCCGATCATGGTTCCAGTTGACCGAACCGATCGTCCGGCTGCATCAACTGATCGTCGAGCCCTTCTCGGGGCGCCTGCGCCGGCCGGGAAGCGCTCGGACCGTCTGGGACGATGCACAACCCATGGTCCGATCACAGATCTACGGACCCCACCTCGAGTCGATCGCGCGCGGATGGTTGCGCGACTTCGCCAGCCCCGAAACCGCCGGAGGAGTGATCGACGAGATCGCACCGACGGAGCTGCCGGGCGGCATCGGCCAGCTCGACCTCGTCGCCGTCGAGCGCAGCACCAACGGGGGGCGGAGCGTGATCGCAATCGGCGAGGTCAAGAGCGGCCTCGAGCCGATCGGAGCAAAGGTGCTGGACCGGTTGGACCACATCGCCGACCGGCTCCACACAGTGCGGACTGCACAGGTACGGCGGATGACGCCGAGTGATCCCAAACGCATCCTCGTCGCCCGATCGGGCTTCACTCTCGACGTGCGGCGGGCTGCGGCCCGGCGCCCGGATGTCGAGCTCGTCGACATGATTCGGCTGTACGCGGGCGACTGAACGCGGGTCAGATCTTGAGGCGACGCCAGATCGGGCGGGGCAGGTGGCGCAGGATCGAGAAGATGTAGCGGATCACCGGCGGGCTCCACACCGTGTGGGCGCCGCTGCGCAGGCCGCGCTCGGTGGCGGCGGCCACGTCGTCGGCGGTGGAGGCGAACGCCGAGGGCGGCATTCCGGTGGTCATCTTCGAGTGGACGAAACCCGGGCGCACCACGAGCAGCGAGGCACCCGAGCCGACCAGCGAATCGCCGAGACCCTGGGCGAAGCCGTCCAATCCCGCCTTCGTCGATCCGTAGACGTAATTCGCCTTGCGCACCCGTTCGCCGGCCACACTCGAGAAGATCACCATCCGACCGTGGCCCTGCTTGCGTAGCTGATTGGCAACGGCGAGTCCCATCGTCACTCCACCGACGTAGTTGACGTCGAGCACCGGAGCGGCCAGTGCCGGATCGGCGATGAAGTCCTCGGGATTGCCGAGTACACCAAAGGCCAGCAGCACGACGTCGAGATCGCCGTGGCGACCGGCCAGATCGGAGACCAACGATGTGTGACCGGCATGCGAACAGGCCTCGAACGCCACGCAATCGACGTTGGCCACGCCCAATCGCCGCAGCTCAGCGGCAAATTCCTCGACGTCCGTCGGTCGCCGGGCGGCGAGGACCACCGTCGTCGTCGATGGGCGGATCAGCCGCCGAACCGTCGCCTGGCCGATGTCGCTGGTGCCACCGAACAACACGATGGTCTGCGGGTCACCGAATGCGTTCTGCACAGTGTCCTCCAAAACACGAATGAGGTCCTCCAAAACACGAATGAGCGACGACCGGTGTGATCACCCCGGCGATCGAACAACCGGACCGGCTCACGGGATCAATTCGAGGCGGCGGGCGAGGTCGCTCTGCCACATCCCGGTGGGATCGGCCTTGTCGCGGATCGCCTTCCATTCCTCGAGACGGGGATAGCCACGACGAAGGGCTGCCGCGCTCATGTGAGCGTCCTTGGCCAGGTAGTGGCGTCCGCCGGCATCGAGGACCAAGCGATCGATCCCGGTCAACAGTTCCGACAGCCCGGCCCGACCGGCGGCGATGTCGACCGTGATGGTCCACCCGGGCATCGGAAACGACAACGGACCCGGGTTACCGCCGCCGAACCGTTTGAGCACCACCAGGAACGACGGGTCGCCGAAGCCGGCCATCCGCTCCACGACGGTGCGCAACACGCGCTCCTCCCCGAAAGGGATCACGATCTGGTACTGCACGAAACCCTGCGGACCGTACAGCCGGCTCCACCAGTGGACGCCGTCGAGGGGATGGAAGAACGATCCGATCGAACAGATCTGGCCAAGGCGCCGTTTGGGAGCCTTGTGGTACCACATCTCGTTGAAGGCGTGGACGGACAGCCGGTTGAGCAGCCCGTTGGGTACGCGCGGGGCGGTCAGCCACGGCCGCGGATTGAAGTGCAACGGGTCGCGGCGGGCCCGCTCCGACAGCGCGTCGAGCGGTGCGTGATCTCCGCTGCTGAGCACCGACCGCCCGAGGCGGCGGCCGGTCGCGCTCAGGTCGACCCACGCCACCGAGTATCGGTAGCGATGGTCGCCCTCGGCCATCCGGGCACACACGTCGTCGAGGTCGCTGGTCCGCTCGGTATCGACGACCATCCGGCTCGTCTCGATCGGCAGCAAGCGGATGGTCACGTCGAGGATCACTCCGGTCAAGCCCATCCCGCCGACGGTCGCCCAGAACAGCTCGGGTTCCTGATCCGGCCCGAGTTCGGCGACCGAGCCATCGGCCCGAAACAGGTGCAGGCGCACGATGTGGTTGCCGAGGCTCCCTTCGACGTGATGGTTCTTGCCGTGGATGTCGGCGGCAACGGCCCCGCCGAGCGTCACCTGGCGGGTCCCGGGGGTCACCGGCACGAAGAAGCCGCGGGGCACCAGGAACCTCATCAGGTCGTCGAGCGAGACCCCGGCGTGGGCCGTCACCGTGTGGGCCTCGACGTCGAGCCGCGGTGTGCCGCCCTGGCCGGCCATCGCCAACACGAGGCCTCCGGCATTCTGGGCCGGCGAGCCGTACGAGCGGCCCAGACCCCGGGCAATCGCCCCGCGGCTGTCGGCCTGCGCAATCGCGTCGCGGGCCTCGTCAACGCTGCCGACGTCCACCATCCGAGCCCGTGTCGGCGCGGTTCCGCCCCAACCCGTCAACAGCTGGGAAAGGGGCGGCCGGTTCACGAGTCCCTGAGCCTAGCGATACGGGTGGCGTGCCGGTCGTCGTCGCCGGCGAACGGCCAGGGCGAGTCGGCGGGTACGACAACCCCTACGATAGGCAGCCGTGTTCACGGACGGCACCGTCACCTCGGTGAAGACCACCGCGACGGGGCCTGCACCGATCGAGCAAACCCGCGAGCGGCTGCGACGCGGACCCAACGACGTCGGATCGCCCCGCGTATCGGTCGGGAGCCTGGCCCTGGTGGCTTATCTGCCGCTCCTGTTCACCCGCGTCGGCAAGATCGCCCTCGATACAAACGACGGCGTCTACCTCGACACGGCCCGCACACTGCGGCTCGCCGGTGGGCGGTGGGATCCGGGTCTGATGTTCGGATCCGTCATCGACCGCACCGACGGCTACGCCTTTCCGATGGCTCCGTGGTTCTGGCTGACCAGGTCGCTGCACATCCCGATGTGGGTCTCCCAGCGCCTGTGGCTGGGCAGCATTCTGTTTCTCGCCGGGCTGGGCGTACTGGTCCTGCTCAAGACGATGCGCTGGGACGGCCCCGGGTCGGTACCCGCCGCCCTCGCTTACATGCTGTCGCCCTACGCGATGCAATACCTCGGTACCCGTTCGGTGGTGCTGCTCGCATGGGCCGGCCTGCCATGGTTGATCCACTTCGCCGCACGGAGCGTGGAGGCCCCGGGTTGGGCAGACCCGGCGCGCTTTGCCATCTGCGTCGCCCTTGCCACCGGCGGAAACATGGCAGCCAGCCTGTACATGCTCGTCGGTCCGGTGCTCTGGTTCGTCTTCGTCGGCCTGATCACCCGCGAGGTGCCGGCCGCGGTGCTCTTGCGCACCATGGCCCGCGTCGCAACGATCACCGGCGGGGTGTGCGCCTGGTTGGTCGTGGGCTGGACGTACGCGCCCCGAGTCGAGTTGGCCCAGGCCCTCGCCCACGATCCGCGCAACGCCGTCAACCGGGTCACGACGGCCAGCGAGGTGATCCGCGGTGTCGCCGACTGGCGTTCGTACGTCGCCGCTTCGAACACCTTCGCGTCGAGCGTCTATCAGCGGTGGCCGGCGATGATTGCCCTCACGACGGCCGTGGCCGCCATCGGGCTCAGTGGGTTGGCTCTCACCCGCTTCCACAACCGCCTGTACTTCATCGGGCTGCTCGTCGCCGGTATGACGTTGTCGGTCGGTGCCGCACCGGTCGACCATCGCGAGCCGGCGGGCCGTCTGCTGTCCTGGCTCGGTTCCACCAGCCTCGGCAGTGTGTTCGTTCCCAGCACACGGGCGATCCCCCTCCACCTGCTCGCCCTGGCCCTCGGCTTCGGAGCCGCGGTGCGAGCCGTCATCCGCAACCGGCCGGCCGCATGGTGGAGTTCGCACGTCATCGCGGGGGTGATGGTCGGTGCCTGCGTGCCGGCGCTGTTCCTCGGCCGGGCCATCGACTCACCACTGCTGCTCGCCGAGGGTGTTCCCAGCTACTGGCGCCAGGCGGCGGCGGCCGTCAATGGTCTGGGACGCGATCTCAACGTGCTCGAGCTTCCCGGCCAGGACACCCCGGCGTACATCTGGGGCACGACCAACCGGCCGATCAGCGCGTCGCTGTTGCGCGATCCCGTCGGACTTCGCAGTGATCCGGCGGTCGGCCAGCGCCCGACCCGCGACCTGCTCGCCGCGATCGACGACCAACTGCGCAACCACACCTTGCAGCCCAAGGCCGTGGCTCCCTTGGCTCACATGATGGCAGTCGGCGCCATCGTGGTACGCACCGACGACGTCGACAGTGAGGCCGCATCCGAGGCGTTGCGCGTCATGGAAGCCGCCGCACAATTGCGTACCGGGGTCGTCAAGCTCGACACATACGGCGACCAGCGCGTCGGCGCCCACAGCGTGACCGTCTTCCGGGTCGAGCAGGTCGGCGGGCGGCTGAGGGTGTACTCGCCGACCGACCTTGCCGTCGTCGCCGCCGACGGCCGCGGACTCGTCGACCTGGCCAACGCCGGACTGCTCCCCGAGGCCGCGCTGATGGTCTCGGCCGGGGCGCTCGACAACCCGCGTGAGCTGGGCAGTGCCATCGTCGCTTCGGCACCGGTGATCATCACCGATGGGAATCGACGCGAGCGGCGAGCCGCCGCGGGTGATGATGCGTCGGTGGGCGCGACCGAGACCATCGATGGCTCGACATGGGGCGGGCCGGTCGGTGAGCGGCTCACACCACGCCCGGGCGAGGCGGTCGACTCGTCGACCCATGTGGAGTTGAGCGCCGGAGCAAAGGTGTTCAGCTCCGCCTACGGGTCGGCACACCGGTTCGAGCCGGCGGACCGTCCGACTCTGGCGTTCGACGGAGACTCGACGAGCGGCTGGAGGGTCGGTCGGGGCCGATCACCGGTGGGCGAGCGGATCGTTCTCCAACTCCCCGCAGCCCTGACGACGGATGCAATAGTGCTGCACCAGGAAGCCGGCTCGCGCGCCGGTCGATCGGTGACGGGAGTCCATCTCGAGTTCGACGGTTGGCGTTCCCAGAACGTGCAATTGCGCGACCCACGCGTCGATCAGTCAGTGGTCGACGGGGAGCGGATCGCCCTGTCCACCACGACGTTCCGAACCCTGGCGATCGAGATCACATCGGTCGCCGACGGCGATCTCGCCGCCGGGGCCGGGTTCAGCGAGATCGAGATTCCGGGCCTCGCCCCCCTCGACGAGACCGTCGTCCTGCCCGATGACCTGCTCCGCTTCGGCGACGGGTTAGCCACCCACCCGATCACCGTTTCGATGAGCCGCTGGCGGGACGAGGCGCACGGCAATGATCCCGAACGGACCATCGACCGTTCGTTCAGTCTTCCGACGATCACCAGCTTCGGACTCGTCGGCGAGGCGCATGCCGTCGCCGGGGTGACCACCATCGACTCGGCATGTCGGACCGACCTGATCACGATCGACGGCCGGCCGACGCCTGTCCGTATCGACGCCGATCCGACCACCGGAATCGTCGGCGTCACCGGCTGCGAGCCCGTGATCGGCGGGCCCGGACCGGTGGCCGTCCGCACGGTGCGGCTTGGTTCGGGCGCCGGGCGGGAGATGGTGATCGATCGTTTGACCCTCTCGTCGGTGACGGCGGAGCCCTCGCCCTCGCCGGCCAACCCGCCGCCCGCTCCCGCCGACCCGGAGATCACCATCGATGGCTCCACCGGCCTGACGATCGAGCTGCCGAAAGCCTCGACCGGGGTGTGGATGTACCGAGCGGCCGGAGCCTCTGATGCGTGGACGGCGACGGTCGACGGCAAGGACCTCGACCGATCCTTCCTCGCCAACGGCTTCGGACTCGCCTGGCCACTCGACGTCGGCGACGGCGACCGTCACGTCGTCGAGGTCCGCATTCCGGCCCAGCGGCGAGTGAGCATCGCCGTGATCGCCTCGACCATCGCCGGTCTGATCGCCGTCGCTCTGGCCTTCCGACGCCGAGTGACGGCACCCGACCTCGAGCCGATGACCGGTGTGATCCGGCGGCCACGACGGGTCCCCGTTCCGGTCGTCGCCCTGGTGGCGATCGTGGTCCTCGGCGTAGCCGGGGGGGCGATAGCGGCGTTGACCGCCGGAGCGGTGGCCATGGGCATCGAGTACCGCCGGGCGGTCGGACGGCCGATCGGTTGGCTGGCGGCCATCGTGTTGGTCGCCGTCGGCGTCGCCAAGACCGCCTGGCAGCTGACGACGTCCCCGCCGATCAACCTTGCCTGGCCCGCCTTGACGCCGGTGCTCGATGTATTGACGTGGACCGCCGTCGCGGCGATCGTCGCCGTCGGCGTCGGCACGGCCTCGAATCGCGAACGGATCCGGCGACCGCCCGTGTGAGCGGCCACGCGTGAGCGAGGTGCGAGTGACGACGTGCGAGTGACCGCTCGATCGTTGTGGGCGAGAGCCGCCGGCATCAGCCGCCGGTGCAGATCGCTGATCGCCGATCTCAGATGATGACCTCGATGGCGTCGGGCTCGATCTCGACCGTCAGTTCCGCCGATCGGCACCACCGCTCCCCGTCGAGCCAGATGGTCCGGGGTCGTTCGAAGGTGAAGTGGCGCCCGGTGATTCGGGCCGTCGTAATCGACGGATGTGGCAGGTGCTCACCCCGCGGGGCACGACGCGACGCCCGCCAACGCTGAGCGGACGACATCGTCGACGCCACCGTGACCACATCGAGGCGCCCGTCATTCGGGTGGGATCGAGGAGCCACATCCCAGGCGGCCAGAAATTGAGCGTTCATCACCAGCACCACCTCGCCGCTCCACCACGAACGGCGGGCGACGCAGTGGGCGACAAATCGCCGGCTGCCCGCGGGCGTCACCGCCCAACCGACGTCGACCGGGCAGCTCACGGACGTCGAGCCGACGGCGGGCACCGCTCGACCGGCACCGATTCCGAGCGTCGCCGCCAGGTCGCCGGCCGTCGGCCGAATCGGGAGACCTGCGGTTGCCGCCAATTCGGCCACCTGCCGATCGGTCGAGGCGACTCGAACACCGGGCGGGACGATGATCGGCGAACCCCAGGCCTGCCCGGGCCGAATGGTCACGTCGCCACAATCGTTGCGAGCGGAAGCGAAGCAGCCACCACACCGCGATGCAGCAGGTCGGCGGCCTGGTCGGCCGAGGTGCGGGTGACCTGGTCGGGCGCGACAACGGCGATCTGACGCAGCAGATCGAGGAGCTGGCGCATCGTCCGCACGAAGTCACCGCCCGACAACTCCTCGGCCTCGACCACCTCGGCGAAACTCTCCCCGGCGGCCCAGGCGTATGCCACGGCCAGGAAGGTCGGGTCGGGAGCCCGATGAGGCAGTAGGCCGGCGCGTTCCTCGGCCCGGCGGATCTCGTCGCTGATCGCCTCGATCGCCGCGCAGCGCTCGCGGACCGCTTTCGATGGGAACCACGGTGCGGGGGCCGGCTCGTTGGAGCGGTGTTCGTAGACGAACACCGATACCACCCCGGCCATCGTCGCCGGATCGAGACCGGTGAGATGACCGGCCCGGATCGACTCGGCGATGAGCAGGTCGCTCTCGTGGAACAGGCCGGCGAGTAGCACCCCCGGCGTGGTGGCTGGCGATGCCCGCCTCCATCTGAGC
>JANMJD010000427.1:0-1695 GCA_031371195.1 Actinomycetes bacterium
CACCACGATCCCAGCCACCACAACGCCGACCGCAACAACGCCGATTTCGAGCTCGACGATCGCCGCCTCCGGGACCGACGCTGCGGCACTCACCGCGCATAGCGACCCGGTCGGGTCTGGCCCGGTCTGGTCGATCGGCTGGTTGCGCGGGCACCGCAGCACGTGGATCGCGACGCTGGAATGGGCGTTCGGCTGCAGCCTGATCTGGCTGCTGGCATGGCGCCTCGCCCGCCGGCGACGGCTCCCGGCCCGGATCCTCGTCTATGGACTGGGCTTCGTGATCCTGTTCGTTCCGGCGCTCTACTTCTGCTTCGAGAACCTGGCGCGCCTGCTCCCCGAGAACCTCTGATCTGACGCCAACGGGCGCAACTTCGCCGGCGGGCGGCCGTAGGGCGCTCGGCGGTAACCTTGGCGGTTCCATGGTGCTTGCGCTGATCGCCGTTCTCATTGGAGGTGCAGCAGGGCTCGCCGCCGGTGGACGTCCTGCCAACCTTGAGTTCGTCGACTTCCGTTGGGTCGCTCTCCCGGCCGTCTGGATCGTGCTCGGGATCTGGGCACGCCGTGGCGACGGGTCGTTCCGCTTCGTCGCCCTCCTGCTTTCGATGGGATGTCTGCTGGCCTTCCTGTGCCTGAACGCGGCGCGGCTGCCTGGTCTTTGGCTCGTGGCGTTCGGCGTCGGGCTCAACCTGTTCATGATGGCGAACAACCACGGCATGCCCTACGACCCCGGCGCGCTGGAAGCGGCAGGCATCGTGCCGTCGACCTTCGGTGCGGTCCCGCGGTCGACGGTTTCCGCGCACCCGAACGCCGACGGCGACCAACTCGTGCTCCTCGGGCAGGTCATCCCGATCCGTCCGCTCCGGACCGTCGTGTCTTTCGGCGACCTCTTCGTAGCCTTCGGGCTCGGTGCGGCCACCATGAACTCCTTGGGCGGGTCGGCGAAGGGGGATCGAGGACGAGCCGCCCGACATCGGCGTTCGAAGGGCGGACCGGCAACTGGTGACGTCTCCGGTCCCGTTGTTCCCGCCGTTCCCGTTGTTCCCGCCGTTGCCGGCCAGCTGCCGGTGGAGGTCGAACCCGTCCGGGTCCCGCCGTTCGAGAACCCCGAGATCCTCCGGGTCGTCGCCCTGCTCGATGACGGCCGTTCGTTGCTCGACCTCACGGGGGAGGACGGCGACCAACTCGACGCGGTCGAACTGTCGGCTCGGCATGCCGTAAGGCAGGCGTTGGACCGACATGGCCTTCCGGACCGGCTCTTGCAGATCCAGGTCGCCGGCCTCTGCGATGGCGTCGCGCCCGAATCCGGCGACGCCGTTCTTCCGACATGATGGTGGGGTGACCGGGACGATGCCGTCGATCGACGAAGCCGGAGCTCCGGCGGAAAGTGCGAGTGCGAGTGCGGACGCGGCGACGGATCCGATCCTGGTTCGCCGCGCGCAGATCGCCCGGCTGGTCGACGTCGGGCAAAAGGTCGGGTACCTGCTGTTCGGGGTGGCGATTGTGGCGTTCGTCGTCACCAAGATCGACAAGCCGACGAGCCTGCTGACCACGATCATCGCCGCCTCGATGGGCGTCGGGTCGCTCATCCTTGCGCCGGCCATCGTGTTCGGTTATGGCGTGAAGGCGGCCGCCCGGGAGGACCGGAAACAGGCCGCAGCGAAAGCGGCGCGGGCGCAGAAGGCGGGTCACCGGGCG
>JANMJD010000440.1:0-4347 GCA_031371195.1 Actinomycetes bacterium
CGTAGCCCGGTCTCGACCGCATCGGCGAGCAACGAGTTCTGGAACACTCCGCCGGTCAGAGCGACGGTACCCAGGTGATGGGTCGACGCGAGTCGAGCCGCCATCTGCACCGTGCCCTGGGCAAACGACGCATGAAAGGCCGCGGCGACGAGTTCCCGCTCGAATCCGGCGGAGCAATCTCGCAGCACACCGGCCACCAACGGTGCAGGATCGAGTACAAGTCCGTCGTCATCGGTGGCGATCGACACGGCATCCTCGTGGTGGGGCACACGGGCGGCGTCGGCGCGACGGGCCAGCGCCTCGAGTTCGATGGCGGCCTGTGCTTCGTAGGTGATTCGTTGCCGCCCACCGAGCAGGGCGGCAACGGCGTCGAACAGCCGCCCGACGCTGGTGGTGACCGGCGACACGGGGCGATCCGCAAGATCGAGCACCAGGCGGGCCACGGTGTCGTCGATCCCGATCGATCGGGCCCAACGAAGTGCATCCCGACGACCGATCGCGGCAGCGGCCCACACCGCACCCATCCGCCACGGCTCTCGGATGGCGGCGACGCCGCCGGGCATCCGCACCGGAAGCAGGTGACCGACGCGCCGTGCCGTCGCCAGATCGGCGATGAGCATCTCGCCGCCCCACAGCGAACCGTCGGGTCCGTAGCCCAGACCGTCATAGGCAACCCCGAGGACCTGGTCGGTTCGGCCGTGCTCGACCAGGCACGAGGCGACATGGGCGTGATGATGCTGCACGGCGACAGTGCGCAGGTCGAGTTCGGCAGCGAACTTGCTCGACAGGTATTCGGGGTGCATGTCGTGGGCAACAACCTCGGGCACCACCCCGTACAACTCGGCGAGGTGGCCCACCGCTTGACGGAACGCACGGTACGTGGCCAGGTGTTCCAGGTCCCCGATGTGGTGGCTGGGTACGACCCAGTCGTGCTTGGCCACACTCACCGTGCACTTCAGTTCGGCGCCGACGGCCAGCACAGGCCGACCGACCTCGAACGGGAGCTTCAGCGGCTCGGGCGCGTAGCCCCGGGAGCGGCGAAGTACATGCAAGCCGGATCGGGTCGAGCGCACCACGGAGTCGTCGCAGCGGATGTGGACCTCCCGATCGTGGAACAGGATGCCGTCGGCGAGGGGGGCGAGTCGGGCGATCGCATCGTCATCCCGATGGGCGATGGGTTCGTCGCTGATATTGCCGCTCGTCATCACCAGCGGGCGCGCCGCACCGCTGAGCAACAGGTGGTGCAGCGGACTGTACGGCAGCATCACACCGACTTCGGTGAGGCCCGGCGCGACGCCGTCGGCCAGGCCGCCTCCGGGCCGGCGGGGGGCCAACACAATCGGGCGGCGAATCGACGACAGCTCGGTTGCAGCGACACTGTCGAGCACGCAGAGGCGACGCGCATCGTCGAGCGTTGCGACCATCAGGGCGAATGGTTTGTCGTCGCGAGCCTTGCGACGACGCAGCTCGGCAACTGCCTCATCACTCGTCGCGTCCGTCACCAGGTGATATCCGCCGATGCCTTTCATCGCCACGATCCGCCCACTCAGGATCGCGGCCAACGCCAGGTCGAACGCGACGTCCCCGGTCGCAACCCGATCACCAACGATGCCTTGGATCGCCCCATGCCAGGCCAGTTGTGGCCCGCACGCCGGGCAGGCGTTCGGTTGGGCGTGGAACCGCCGGTCACCCGGGTCGTCGTACTCGGCCTGGCAGAGCGCACACATCGCGAAGCCCGCCATCGTCGTGGTGGGGCGGTCGTAGGGCACGCTTTTGACGATGGTGTATCTCGGCCCACAGTTGGTGCAGTTGGTGAACGCGTATCGGTACCGACGGTTGCTCGGGTCGTCGATGTCGGCGAGGCAGTCGGTGCAAGTGGCCGTGTCGATGCTGACGGGCACCTCGGGGGAACCGCCCGGTGCGCTCTCGACGATCCGGAACCCGCATGAGGTGGCCGAGGGCGGCATCTGTTCGGCCACGACGGCGGTGACGCGGGCCAGCGGTGGTGGATCGTCGTGGACGATCCGGGTCAGTTCGGCGATCTGCTCGGCGGCACCCTGAATGTCGACTACGACTCCTTCGCTGTCGTTGAGGACATGACCGCTCAGGCCCAGGGCGACGGCATGGCGGTAGACGAATGGTCGAAACCCGACGCCCTGAACGGTCCCCGTGACCCTCAGGCGCGTTCTGCTCATCTCGCCGGCCATGGCGTCAGCAGATGCGAGGGAGCGGGTCGCCGACCAGCATGTCGACGATTCTCGTTCCACCGAACGTCGTACGAAGCACGACGATCGCGGCCGGTTCGGCCATGATCTCGCCGATCCGCCGGGCATCGGCCCCGATCGGGTGCGTTCGCATCGCGGCGAGGGCATCGTCGGCCTCGTCGGGGGCGACGACGGCAAGGACCTTGCCCTCATTGGCGACATAGAGCGGATCGATACCGAGCAGGTCGCACGCTCCCAGGACCGCGGGGGCTATGGGCAACTCGGACTCGTCGAGTACGACCGCGAGGTTGCTGTCGCGGGCCAACTCGTTGCACACCGTGGCCACTCCGCCGCGGGTGGGGTCACGCATCCACCGTGTCGACGGTGCGGCGGTGAGCACCGCTTCGATGAGTCCGCCGAGCGGGGCGGTGTCGGAGCGGATGTCGGCCTCGAGCATCAGGTCACCGCGGGCCAGCATGACGGCCATCCCATGATCCGCCATCGTGCCCGAGAGCAGTACGACGTCACCGGGACGCACCTGCTCGGGCCCGAGAGCCGTGTCGGCGCGCATGATGCCCACGCCGGCCGACGTGATGTACAACCCGTCGGCGGCGCCCCGACCGACCACCTTGGTATCGCCGGTGACGATGACGACGCCGGCAGCGGCGGCGGCCTCGGCGATGTCGGCCACGATCTCCCGCAACTCGACGATCGAGAAGCCCTCCTCGATCACGAAGGCGACGGACAGCCACCGCGGCACGGCACCCGAGACCGCCAGATCGTTGACGGTCCCGTGGACGGCCAGATGACCGATCGAACCCCCGGGAAACCGACGGGGCTGGACGACGAACGAGTCGGTGGTGAACGCCAATCTCTCGCCCGCGGGCAGCACGAGGGTGGCGGCGTCGGCCAACGGTGACCGATCTGACGGGGCGAACGCTTCGACGAACACCGCGTCGACCAAAGCCGCCGACGCCTTGCCTCCGGCCCCATGGGCCGAGGTGATCACGTCATCGGTGAGCCGCGGTCGTCGACGACGGAACGCCTCGATCCGATCGAGTACGGCACCTTCCCGGTCACCAGGCGTCACTGTCATTTTCGGTTCCCCTTGTCCTCGAGTCGGTTCTGCACGCCGTTCCACACCGCCCAACCCAGCGCCGCCTGGGTCTCCTGGATGCGATGCACACTTTCGGCGTCCACGATCAGACAGTGCTGCACGTGGGATGAGCGCGCCATCTCCCCACCCGAATAGCCGGCGACACCGATCGTGAGCATCTCCCGCCGGGCCGCCTCGCCGAAGGCTGCCAACAGGTTGCGCGAATTGCCGCTTGTCGACAGGCCGACGGCGATGTCGTCGGGGCGGGCGTGGGCGATCAACTGGCGGGAGAACACCAGATCGAAACCGACGTCGTTCCCGAGGGCTGTGAGTACGGCCGGGTCGGCGACCAGATTGCATGCCGGCAATGGCCTCCCCCATGGCGGATCGGCGAACAGCGCGGTGAGCGAGGCGGCGTCGGTCGAGCTGCCCCCATTTCCGAAGACGTACAGGCGCCCGCCTCGGGCGAAACGGTCGGACATCGCCGCTGCTGCTGCCTCGATCGCCTCCTGTGATCGCCCCAGCGTGAACCGGCGAAGCTCGGCGCTGGCCGCAGACTTGGCTCGGGCGGACTCGGCCAGATCGCCCAGCAACGCACCGACGTCGTAGTTGTCGGTCTCGATGAACGGGTAGAGGAAATCCGTCATCACGACACGACCGTGACGGCGATGCCGGCGTGGATCAGCACCAGATCACCGGGGAGGAGCGGACCGACGATGGTCACGTCGACCACCTCGATCCCCTGTGGCGTACGAACGTGGGCGACATCGGGGCCTTCCATGCCGACGACCTCGCCGAGGCGGCCTTCGTCGGTGCAGGTGATACAGCCCTGGCCGTCGGCACAATCGCCGTCGGCCTCGGCGGGTCGCAAGCCACCATGCTCGACACACACCTGGGTCAGCTCCCACAACAGGTGGTAGAGCAACACCATCCGGCCGTCGCGGGCCGCCAACCCGTCGTCGTCGTCGGCCCACAGAAGATGATCGGCCACCGACGACGTGGGCCGTGGGCCGGCCCCGATCCAGATCGTCGTCACACCCGTCGTCG
>JANMJD010000475.1:0-18206 GCA_031371195.1 Actinomycetes bacterium
CCCGGGAAGCGTCGGACCGGGCTACCGCGGCACGGAGCTGCGCATACTCGACGAGCGCAGCCACCAGCTGCCAACCGGTGAGATCGGCGAGATCTTCCTGCGCTCGGTCGCCCACGGCGGCTATCAGTACCTCGGGGGCGCGCCGCTGTTGCGGGGTACCACCGTTGGGTTCCAGACGGCCGGCGACCTCGGCTATCTCGACGATGACGGCTACCTCTATCTGGTCGACCGCCGCGTCGATCTGATCGTCACCGGCGGAGCGAAGTGTTCCCCGCCGAGGTCGAGTCCGCCCTCATCGACCACCCGTTGATCGCCGATGTGGTGGTCGTCGGCCTGCGCGACGACCAGTGGGGGCGACGGGTCCACGCCATCGTCGAGCCGGCCGACGGCGAAGCACCTCCATCGGTGGACGAGGTGATCGCCTACGCCAAGGCCCGCCTGTCCCCCTACAAGGTTCCCAAGACGGTGGAATTCGTCGCTGCGATCCCGCGCAGCGCGGCGACCAAGGTCAACCGCGCCGCGCTCGTGACCGCCCGCGGCGGCTGATCAGCGCTCCTCGCCCGACGCCCCGTCGGTGCCCTACGTGCACGAGCGGGCGGCGAGCGCCATCGCAGCCTGCTCACACGCCCGGGTCACCGCATCGCGCTCCGTCAGTCCGTCCATCAGCGCGATGATCAACGCCGCATTGAAGCAGTCGCCGGCACCTGTGGCGTCGAGGACCGTGTCATAGCGCACGGCAGGCACATGGAACTCCTCGCCGGCGCGCGTGCACACTGCGGCGCCGTCGATGCCACAGGTCACCACCGCCAGCCTCCGAACTCCGGCACCGACCAGATGGCGGGCGGCGGCAGCCGGATCGCCCTCACCGGTCAGGCCGGCCGCTTCGAGATCGTTGGGGCAGAAGACGTCGACGTACGGCAGCATCGGAGCGATGTCGGCCATCCAACGGCCGCCCGGATCCCATGTCATGTCCAGTGACGTGGACATGCCCAACTCAATCGCCCGCCGGAACAGATCAACCATCGGCGGGCCATCGAGTCCGGGCAGGAGCAGGGCGTAGCCCACATGCACATGCTCGATTCCCAGCCCGGCCAGCGCGACCAGATCGATGTGCTCCGCGGCGAGTTCGGCGTTCGCTCCCCTTGCGTGGATGAACGATCGCTCGCCTTCCTGGTCGACGAAGACGATGGTCCCGGATGTCGGTGACGTCTCGCTGCGAGTGACGAACCTGGTGTCGGACCAGGTATCGAGGAACTCGACGACGACATCACCCCACGTGTCCCGGCCGACTCGGCAGACGGTCACCGCCCGTTCCCCCGATCCGGCCACGATGCGACCGACGTTGCCGATCGCTCCACCGACGATCGGGTCGAGGGAATCCGTCTCGACCAGACGGCCCCGCTCCGGAAACCCGGTGAACGGCCGCACTCGGATGTCGACGCAGACATGACCGATTACGGCGAGGCGCGGCGACCGTTCAACCACGGGTCGAATGGGCCGGTATCACTGCAGGAGATCTCGGATCTGCTGGATCGCCTCGCCGACATCGGGGCGCTGCCACACATTCCGCCCGACGACCACACCACTCGCCCCACTGGCCAGTCCGCTACGGATGGCGGCGTACAACGCCCGGGGATCGTCCTGTTTGGCGCCCCCGAGAAACACCGTCGGCACTCCCCACGCCAAAATCTGTTGCAAGGCAATGGGGCCGACCGCGGGAATCTTCAAGATGTCGGCGCCGAGCTCGACGGCGATTCGCGAGGCGTGCACGATGATCTCATCGTGCTCGTCCGACGTGAGTTGGTCGCCGAACCACAGAGGTTCGAGCATGAGAGGCACGCCGTTGGCCTGAGCGTCGCGGGCCAGCCCGGCTGCAGTAGCGATGCTGCCCTTGACCACATCGTCGTCGAGTCCCCACACGAACAGGGCCTTGACCGTGTCTGCACCCACGGCCAGCGCCTGTTCGCAGCTGACGATCGAGGCGACGGACCCAATACGGTCGAGACGGCCCGGCACCGGACCCCAGTACTGGTGGTCGACGGGAACCGTGATCGACAATCCCGAGTCGGCGAGCTGCGCTCCCAGTGCTCGGGCCAGCCCCACCGAGACCAGGGTTCCGTCGACTCCGCACTCGACAAGCGTGGCCAGCAGCTCCGCCGGCCGTTCGAGACCCTGTAGGTTGCCCATCACCAGGCCGTGATCCATCGGGATGATCAGGACCTTGCGATCAGCGGGGACGACCCGACTGCGGCGATCGTTGAAAGGCGTCATTGACCACGACCATAGTCGTCGACCGCCTTGCGGGGTTGTGGCCCAAGCGCCGCGATGTCATGAGCGTCGCCTCGCAATCAGCCGGCGGGATCGAAGGCCCGGTGGACGACCGAGCCGGCCGCCGAACTCTCGCCGGTCCACGAGACCGCGCCGTGGTCGAGGATGGCGACACGATCGGCGAGGGCAAGGGCGTGACCGATCTGCTGCTCGACGATCAGCAACGCCACGCCTTCAGCGCGTAGGAGGGCGAGGCTCTCGTACAGGTTGGTCACGATGATCGGAGCGAGTCCCAGCGACAACTCGTCGGCGATCAGGATCGTGGGCATCTCGACCATCACCCGGGCCAACGACAGCATCCGCTGCTCGCCGCCCGACAACGTGCCGGCCAACTGCGTTCGTCGGGTGCCGAGCACGGGGAACAGTCCGAAGGCGCGCTCAAGGCTGGTACGCACCCCGGCCCGGCCGTGGACCCGCCGAAACGAGAGCGTGAGGTTTTCCTCGACGCTCAGCGTGGCGAAGACCGATCGGCCCTCGGGAGCGTGGGCGACTCCGGCCTGGGCGAACTTGTAGGTACGGGCCCCGGTCATGTCGACGCCATCGACCTCGACGGTCCCGGCCGTCGGACCGACCAGACCGGAGGCGATCCGGGCCACCGTCGTCTTACCGGCGCCGTTCGACCCGACGAGGGCAACCACCTCGCCGGGCTCGACCCGCAATGACACGCCGAACAAGGCTCGAAAGGGCCCGTATTCGGCCGACACGTCACGAAGCTCCAGCACGGCGGTCACGTCGATGCCTCCATCTCGCCGAGGTATGCCGTTCGCACCTCGCGGCTCGCCAGCACCTCCTTGGTCGGACCCTCGATGATCAACCGCCCGAAATCGAGCACGTATGAGCGACTGGTGAAGCTCGACACGAGTTCGACATCGTGCTCGACCAGCAGGATGGCAAAGCCCTGTTCGGCTTGGACCTCCTGCAGCGTCATCGCCAGCTTCGTCGTCTCTGCTCGATCGAGCCCCGACGACGGTTCGTCGAGCAGCAGCACCTTGGGCTGAGTCATGATCGCCCGACCGACCTCGACCAGACGACATTGACCAAGACTGAGACGTTCGATCGGCTCGTTGGCCAGCGCGCCCAGGCCGAGCAGTTCGAGTATCTCGTCACACCGGGCAAGTTCGTCGGCCCGCGGACGCCCGAGCCCGAGGAAGTCCTTCCAAAGGCGCCCATCACCCCGCCGCACCCGCTCGGCAATGAACAGGTGATCGCGAACCGTCGAGTCGGGGAACAACTCGATCCGCTGGAATGTACGACCGATCCCCAGCCGCGCCCGCTTGTTGACCCGCAGGCCGGTCACGTCGCGGCCACCGAGCTCAACCGTGCCGTCGTCGATGTCGATCACGCCGAGCACACAGTTGAAGAACGTGGTCTTCCCTGCCCCATTGGGACCGATCAGCCCCACACGCTCGCCGGCCGAGATGTCGATGCTGACTGCGTCGAGGGCACTGATACCGGAGAAGCGCTTGGTCACTCCGGTCGTCTTCAGCACCACCGTCATCGGGCCACCTCGGGCGTTGAGACCGCCGGTACGACATCCGATTCGTGCGGACCGTCACCCGAATCAGGAGCCCGCCGGCCGACGGCGCGCATCGACCTTCGCCGTTTCGAGTACTCCAGCACGCCCTCGGGGTGACGGGCGAACTGGATGGCCCCGAAGCCGAACAACACCAGTCGCCACTTGCCCGAGATCGGAAAGAAGCCCGGGATGCGATCGGCGTCGCGCAGGATCCAGCCAAGGAAGCTGCCCTTGAGCACGACCGCGTCGAACAATGCGAACATCACCGCCGACACCACGGCCCCCTCGACGGTACGGGTACCGAGGGTCACCACCAGCACCAACCAGAACAGGGCGAAGAACGGCGAGAAGTTGCTGCCGTAGTTGACGTTCTTCTGCTGCATGGCGAGCAGCGCTCCGCCGAGGCCGGCGATGAAGCCCGAGATGGTGAAGGCGACGAGGCGGAGTCGCGATGGGGAGATGCCGATCGACTCGGCGGCGACCTGGCTGCCGCGCAGCGCCAGCAGGCTCGCTCCGAATGTGCCGGACCGGAGTTGAGACACCAGCACGGCGACCACGACCAGAATCACGATCACCAGGGCCAGGAACGACTTGTCGTCGGCAAGGTCGAACGGCCCGATTACCGGTCTGGGAACTTTCGTGCCGGTGAGCAGGGAATTGTCACCTCCGCCGACGAACGGCAGCTTCACGATCACCGAGTCGAAGAAGTAGGCGAACGCCAACGTGGCGATCGCCGTCCAGACTCCTCCCAACCGACGGATGGGCAGCGAGAGCACGCCACCGACCACCCCGGCGATGACCGCCCCGACAAACGCCGCGGGCAGCGCCGGGGCATCGAAACGATCGACCATCTGGAACACCGTAAATGCTCCGATGGCGGCGAAGGCGCCCTGGCATAGTGAGATCTGTCCGGCCATCCCCGTGATCACGGTGATCGACAGGAAGATGATCGCCAGTACCGCGCCCTGGGTGACCAGAAACATCCACGACTGATCGGCCCGGGTGAAGACGACCGACCCGACGATCGCCAGCAGCACCAATTGCACGACGAGCAAACGGCGCGCCCGGCCGTGATCTGGTGGCGCCGCTCCGAGCGTGCGAGGTGGCGGGTCGACTCCGGCCAACGGGTCCGCCGCGTCGTGCGCCCGGCGGATGCCGGGGACGAACACGAGGACGGCGAACAGCACGACGAATGGCATCGCCGGGGTCAGATTGTCCTGCACCACTCGCAGCCAGGAGATATCGGCGCTCCATCGGGGCAGGAAGGTATTGACCGACGCGATCAGCACTCCCAGGCCGAGCCCTCCCCACAGAGCGAGGGGCAGGCTGGCCAACCGTCCGACGGCCGCCGCGGCGATGGCGACGACCATCAGATGGAAGAAGTCAGGGGCGGACAGGGTATTGAACCGCGGCGCGATGAGTACCCCGGCCAACCCGGCGAAGAACGACGACAACGCCCAGGCGAACGCCGATACCCGTTCGGCGTTGACGCCGTTCAATTCCGTCATCCGCGCACTTTCGAGCACGCCGCGCATGCGTAGTCCCAGGGCGCTGTAGCGGAAGAGCACGACCAGCGCCGCCATCGCCACGACCGAGACCGCCAGTGTGACCAGTTCGTTGCGGTTGAACCGGTACACCCCGAAGGGGTCGTAGAATACGCTGGCACCATTGTTCACGATGCCCTCGGGCGTCCGTCCGGCGATCACGCTGAACTTGGCGATGAGATCGAACAGGTTGGGGATCGCCACCGACAATCCGATCGCCACGACCAGCTTCGGAACCGCCGAGGCCGTGCGAAGGTGCCGGAAGATCAGCCGCTCAAGCGCCAGGCCGAGAGCCGGTGCGAGCACGACCACCGAGAGCAGGAAAGCCGGCAGAATCGGCCAGTCCGATTCGACCCGCAGCTTGAAGTACGTCGCCGCAGAGACATACGCCTGCGCGCCGAAGGCGAGATTGAAGACGCCCGACGTCTTGTAGGTAAGGACGAATCCCAGTGCCACAAGCGCATACACGGCACCGGCCGGCGTGCCCTGCAGCAGGGCCCGAAACAGGTCGGTGCCGACCGATGCAGCCAACATCATTCGGCCCGATCCCTCAGTCGAAGTTCATGGCCACTGGCTCGGACCAGTCGTAGGTGTCGCCCGGCCAACATGACCATGGCTTGGCCGGATCGCCGACCATCTGGAACTTGCCAGCGACGACTTGGACCAATGCCAGGCAGGAGTACTTCGGGCCGTGGGTCTTGGGGTCGTCGGGGGTCGGAGCATCGTGCTGACGGCTCCAATCAACCGGCGGGGTGAGCCCGTGCGCGGTGTAGTCGGTGAACGCGTTCGTGGCGGCGACGACCGCATCGCGGGTCAAGTTCGGCCCGGCGGCCACGAGTCCCTGATACGCGAGATCGGCGTTGATCCAACCGACCATCGAGATTTCGAACCGCGGCTTACCGATCTTGTCCATCCAGTCGAAGTAGTCCTGCAACCCACTCGATCCCGCGTCGGCCTCGAACGGGCGGAACCCGACGGCGACGTAGTCACCGTCGAACAGACCGTTCGAGGCAGCCACGAAGTCGGCGTCGTACGTGTTGGCGTGGAGCATCTTGACCTTGTCGCGCAAACCCTGCCGATCGAGCTCCTGGGCCAGAGTCTTCATGCCATTGAGGTCGATGCAGGCGAGGATGAGGTCGACACCGGCTTGGGCCATCGCTGTGACCTCCGGACCGACTCCGTTGGGCATGCCGAAGGCAATGGCGTCGTTGAGGTACGCAACCTCGGCCCCGCCGGTCTCGGCGCTGTACCGCTTGATCGAGGCGGCATTCGATTGTGCGCATTGCTTGGAGTTCTCGCTGACGCCGTAACCCAGCGCGGCGACCTTCTTCGCACCGGCCAGTCGGGCGACATACGGGATGGTGCGTGACACGCACGTGATGCAGGTCACCTCGCGCTGCCCGAAGATCTGAGGGTGACCACCCGCCGACGCCGGCTCGATCGCCCAGTAGTACACCGGGACCCCGGCGTCGGCAAGATCACCGATCCCGCTGCTGAGCTGGGCCGCATCGAAGGTGCCGAAGGTGTCGTTGGCAGAGAGGATCTCGAGGGCCTTGGCCTGGTTGTTGGCCAGCTCGTCATCGACGATCTTGGAGAGCACGAGCTTCCGACCGTAAATGCCGCCCTGACTGTTGCGGAACTCGAAGTACGCCTTGATGCCGTCGGCATAGCAGTCGAGCACACACGTCCCGAGCGGGTTGTTCGAGTTCGTGCCGAGCGCGGCGTAGCTGATCTCGGTGTCGGTGATACCCGGAACCCCGGAAATCGGGACGAACTTCGCAGTGGGGTCCTCGGTGGCCGGCGGCGCATCTGTCGCCGGTACCGCCTCGGTCACCGAAGCCACATCGGTGACCTGTACGGCCTCGGTCGGCGTCGCCGCGTCGGTCGCAGGCGAAGCCTGCGTGGTCGCCGTTGCGGCAGTCGTCCCCGCGGTGTCGTTCTTGGAGTTGCTACAGGCCGACACCATCAGGGTGATAAGCGCCGCGATGGCCAGCGGACGACGGAGACGAGAATGGCGAGACGTTCGTCGAGCGTTCATGTCCGAGCTTTCCCTCAAGTCGTACCCCACGAGCCCTACCCCCTCGGACGCCGACCCCCGACATCCGCTCCGAACTATATTGAGCGAGCGTTGGCTTGTCGTCATCGCTGCGCCCGGCCCGCCGAGGCCCGCTGGGGCGGGACGCCCGACACACGTGTCGGATATGGTGGTCGTGCCGCCCGGCCTGCGCACAGAGGGGACGAACCACCATGCCTTCGCGAGTTCTCGACTTCCCGGTGTTCGACGTCGACAATCACATGTACGAGACGCCCGCCGCGATGACCAAGCACATCGATCCGGCGTTCAAGGGTGTCATCGACTACGTCGATGTCGCCGGTCGGACGAAGGTGGCCGTGAAGGGCAAGGTCACCGAGTACATCCCCAATCCCACCTTCGAGAAAGTGGCCGCGCCGGGGGCGCAGGAGGAGTACTTCAAGAACGGCAACCCCGACGGCAAGTCGCGTCGGGAGATTCTCGGCCGGGCGATCGTCGCCCCACCTGCGTTCAGCGCTCCCGAACCACGCATCGAACTGATGGACGAGCAGGGCGTCGACCGCGCTCTGATGTGGCCGACGCTGGCCAGTCTGGTCGAGGAGCGACTGCGGGACGACCCCGAGGCGATCCACGCCATCATCACCGCACTCAACCGGTGGATGTACGAACACTGGACGTTCAACTTCGAGAACCGCATCTTCCCGACGCCGATCATCACGCTGCCGATCCTTGACAAGGCCATCGCCGAACTCGAGTGGGTGCTCGAGCGGGGCGCGAAGGTCATCCTCGTCCGGCCGGCGCCGGTTCCCGGCGTCAACGGCCCCCGCTCCTTTGCGCTCGCCGAGTTCGACCCGTTCTGGGAACGGGTCCAGGAGGCCGGCATCGTCGTGGGCATGCACGCCAGTGACAGCGGCTACGTGCGCTACATGAACGAATGGGAGGGTGTCACCGACGAGATGAAACCCTTCGTCGGGCAGTCCGGCTTCGGGGCGATCGTCGGTCACTCGAATCGGCCGATCTTCGACACGGTCGCCTCGGCCATCGGGCACGGCATGTGCACTCGGTTCCCCAAGCTGAAGATCGCCCTCGTCGAGAACGGCTCCGGCTGGGTACGCGGGCTGTTCGACACGATGGGGTACGCCTACAAGATGGCACCGGACTCGTTCGAGGAGAACCCGATCGATGTGTTCCGGCGCAACATTTACGTCCATCCGTTCCACGAGGAGGATCCCAAGGGACTGGCGGACCTGATCGGTGTCGATCACGTCCTGTTCGGCTCGGACTTCCCCCACCCGGAAGGGATCGCCGACCCGATCACGTTCGTCGATGAACTCGACGGGCTCGACCACTCCACCGTCGCCAAGATCATGGGCGGCAACCTCGCCCGCATCATGAACGTCGAGAACACGCCCGCGCTGTAGGCCCGTCGAGTCAGCCGCCGACCGTGTCTCTGGTGGCGAGCTCCACCGGCGGGGCGGTGCGCCAGTCCTGGATGCCGTCATGTTCGGCAGTGGCGACCCAGCGCTGGCCGTTGGAACGGGTCGCATAGTACGAGTGGTTCAACTCGTGAATGGTGAAGCATGCCTGGAGTGCATTGGTGAAGCCCATGTTGTCCATCGTCTGATTGACGGCCTCCTTCACCAGCAACGCGGCCACCGTCGGGATGGAGGCGATGCGCCGGGCGAACTCGACCGTCCGCTCGGCGAGCTCGGCCTCGGGGAAGATCTTGCTGACCATTCCCAACTGGTGCGCCTCTTCAGCACCGATGGCGTCGCCCGTGAGGAGCAGCTCCTTGGTCTTGCGCGGGCCGAATTCCCATGGGTGGGCGAAGTACTCGACACCCATCATGCCCAGGCGGGTCGCCACCACATCGGCGAAGGTGGTGCCCTCGGCCGCGACGATCAGGTCGCATGACCACATCAGCATGAGACCGGCGGCATACACCGGCCCATGCACCTGGGCCACGGTGATCTTGCGCAGATTGCGCCACCGCAGGGTGTTCTGGAAGAAGTAGTGCCACTCCTGCAGCATCAGGTTCTCGTTGCCGCCGCGCGTACCGCCATTGATCGAACGGGTCGGGTGCTGGGTGGGTCCGCCGTATTCGGCCATCGCCACCTTCGAGCCCATGTCATGGCCCGAGGAGAACATCTTGCCGTTGCCGCCGAGGATGACCACCCGCACCTGGTCGTCGGCCTCGGCGGCCAGGAACGCCTCGTTGAGCTCGACGAGCATGCCGCGATTCTGGGCGTTACGGGCATCGGGCCGATTCAACATGATCCGCACTATCTGTCCGTCGTCGAGTGCTTCGTACGTGATGAACTGATACTCGGCCATTCGAGGTTCTCCCTCGGCCCATCGGTGCGACGGACCTGTCGGGCAGGCACTCTATTGCCCGCGCCGGTGGGCGGCCGAGGCGTGCCCGAGTGGTCGGCCCGCGGCGCTCACGATTTAGAATTGCTACACAATGTTACTCGACAGGACTATGTTCTGTCGTATATCGTCGGCCGGGTGAAAATCGAATTCTTCCAGACGTTCACGTACGCCGGTCCCGATCATGGCCGGAGTTGGCCGGCTCCACCATCGGCGTGTGATCCGACGTGGGCTGTCGCCACCTACGCCCAAGGCTTGGACGAATGCTCGGTCGCAGTTGACGCCGGGTTCGACACCCTCACATTCGCCGAGCACCACTACTCCCCCAAACAACTCACCCCGAACCCGATGATGCTCGCCCCGCTCGCCGGCGCCCGATTCCCCGGCCAACAGATTGGGGTGTTCGGCTCCGACCTGCCGATCATCAACCCGGTACGCGTCGCCGAAGAAATCGCCACCCTCGACAACCTCCTCGAAGGCCGCCTACGCGTCGCGATGCTGCGCGGCACCCCCAACGAGTACCTCACCTACTTCGACAACCCGTGGGAATCGCGGGAACGCCACGAAGAAGGCACGCTGCTGATCAAGCAATGCTGGACCGAACCCGAACCATTCGCCTGGGAAGGCCGCTACTTCCGGTTCCGCAACATCGCCGTCTGGCCTCGCACCTTCCAACGACCGCACCCCCGCATCCTGATCTCCGCGAACAGCGCCGATGGCGCCGTCTTCGCCGGTAAGCATGGGTTCGACATCGGCTTCTCCTACATGGGCGCCGCCGGATGCGCCGCCAACGCCGACCTCTACCGCAAGGCTGCCGCCGACGCCGGCTGGACCCCCACCGCCGACAACATCCAATACCGCCACGCCGCCTGGGTCGCCGAGACCACCGACGACGCCTGGGCCACCTTCGGCCGCTACGCCGGCGGCGGGCTCCACGCCCTGTTCGCCGGGGCCAGCTACGACACGATGATGGCCCTCGGTCGCTGCGGCATGGCCATGGCCGGCATCGGGCGAGGCAACCGGGACCTCAGCGGTCTGGAGATGCGCGAACAGACAGCGCCCCCCGCGTCACCACTCGTGCCCGGCCCACCGTTCGTCGGCACCCCCGACACCGTCATCACCCAGATCAAAGACATCGCCGAGACCGTCGGCGCCGGACGCGTCGAGATCCACCCCGGATTCCCGGTCACCGGACCGATCCCCACCGAAGCAATCCGCACCATGACCGCCTTCATGGGCCGCGACGTCGTCCCGACCGTCCACGCAGAGAACTGGTGAACCCGATGACCACCACCGTCAACCTCGGATCCTTCACCCAGAAGTCGGTCAACGCCGCCGGGTTCGATATCACCTACTACGAAGCCGGCACAGGTACACCGCTCGTGATGCTCCCCGGTGCCGGCGGGCCTGCCCTTAGTCCCACCCACGACGCCCTCGCCCGTCGGTTCCGAGTCATCCTCATCGAACTGCCTGGTTGGGGCAACCAGCCGAACGATGTCGCCGATTTCGACGGGCTCGCCGACCAGGTCGTCGCCGCCATCGACGCCATCGGACTCACCACATTCCACCTGCTCGGCACCTCCCTCGGCGGTGCCTGCGCCCTGCACCTCGCCACCCGACAGGCCGACCGGATCATCTCACTCACCCTCGAATCGCCGGCCAAGTTCCGGGTCGATTCGGTCAACCCCGCCGAACTACCGCCCGAGAAGTTCGTCCCCGCGTTCCGCACCCATCCCGAGCGGGGCCTACCGATGTCGCCGCCCGATCCCGAGTTCATGGCCCGCGTCTGGCCGACCGTGATGCGCCTCATGGGCGACGGGGCCGTCGACCAGGCATTCCTCGACCGCATCGCCGCACTCGGCACCCGCACCCTCGTCATGTTCGGCCGCGACGACGGGATCATCAACCCGATCAACGGCCGCACCTACCGCCACGCAATGTGCAACTGCGTGCTTATGTACGCCTACGACGCCGCCCACGACATCTCCAACGACCGACCCGAAATGTTCGTCGACGTCGTTACCGACTTCATCCACCGCGGCATGAACTTCCTCGTCAACGACACCGACCACCTGATCAACCCGTAGTCGACCAGCATCGGCATCAGTCACGATTGCTACCGTGCGCCCATGAACGACGTCAAGGTTGCCCTCCCCACGGCGGCAACATCGGCAGCCACCTGTTCCAGGTCTCGTTCCGGCTGCCCGATCTGGCGACGATGAGGATGATGAAACGCCGCATCGAAGCCGAAGGCCTGACCGAATGCACACCGATGAGCGAGTGGAGCGCCCGGCAGGCCGAGCGCGTTCGCGCCGCCCAACGGCTGCTGGTGTAGCCCGGTGGATCTTGGCATCTCCGGCCGCTGGGCCGTCGTCTGCGCTTCGAGCCAGGGACTCGGACGAGCCTGCGCCGAGGCATTGCTCGCCGAAGGCGTCAACGTCGTCATCAACGGACGCGACGCCACGAAGCTCGCCTCAGTCGCCGAGGAGCTACGTTCGGTCGCGCCCGGTGACACCGAGGTCGTCGCGGCGACGGGAGACATCACGACCACCCAGGGTCGCGCAACCCTGCTGGGCGCCGCTCCCTGCGTCGACATCCTCGTCACCAACAACATCGGTCCGAAGCCGGGCACGATCGAGCAGATCTCCGACGAAGACCTCGACTCGGCGCTCACACTCCATTTCCGTGCTCCGATTGCCCTGGTCAAGGCGGTACTACCCGGCATGAAGGAGCGCGGATTCGGGCGGATCGTCAACATCACCTCGGCGATGGTCAAACGGCCGAACTCGTACATGATCGCATCGGCGGGTGCTCGCGCCGGGCAGAGTGCGGTGATGAAGGCGATCTCCGTCGAGGTCGCCAAGTTCAACGTGACGATCAACAACCTGCTCCCTGAGCGGATCGACTCGCCCCGCCAGGAGTTCATGGCTCAGCGCGACATGGCCGAGAACGGCGTCACCTACGAACATGCGCGCCAACGCCAATCCGACTCCATCGCCGCCAAACGGCTCGGGCTGCCGTCCGAGCTCGGTGCAGCCTGCGCATTTCTGTGCAGCGTGCAGGCGTCGTTCATCTCCGGCGTCCATCTCCACCTCGACGGCGGCAGCTACCCGGGTCTCGTCTGAGGGAACGAGCCACCAGACACCGACGCTCAACCCATGTAGATCGAGTGGCGCTTTTCCACGGCGTGACGATCGACTGGGTCGGCGGTGGCGAATCGGGTGATCAACTCCCGACGGAGGTCGGCAAAGGGCACCACGGCGTCGATGACCATTTCGCTGGCCAGCCGATACAGGTCGACGTCCCGCTCGTATTCGGCACGGCGCTCGGCGATGTAGGCAGCTCGCTCGTCGGCATCATCGATCGCTTGGATCTTGTTGGCGTACACCGCGTTGACGGCGGCCTCGGGACCCATCACGGCGATCTTCGCCGTCGGCAGCGCAAGGGTCGCCAGCGGGTCGAACGCCGGCCCCGACATGGCGTACAGCCCGGCGCCGTATGCCTTGCGCACGACGACGCAGATCTTCGGCACGGTTGCCTCGGTCACCGCGGTGATCATCTTGGCTCCATGGCGGATGATGCCGGCCCGTTCCACCTGGGTCCCGATCATGAAGCCAGGAACGTCGGCGAGGAAGAGCAGAGGGATGTTGTAGGCGTCGCACATGAAGACGAACCGCGCCGCCTTGTCGGCCGAATCACCGAACAGCACACCGCCCTTGTGCATCGGATTGTTGGCCACGATGCCGATCACCTCGCCATTCAGCCGGGCGACCCCCGTGGTGAGTTCAGGGGCGAACAGCGGCTTCAGTTCGAAGAACGACTGCGCGTCGACGAGGCATTCGACCACCTCCCGCATGTCGTAGCCCGCCGCCTCCTGCGCCGGCAGTTCGCCACGGCTCAACTCGCGCACGGGCGGCTCACCCGTCGCCCCGGGCGGGCGATCGCGCCACCGTTCGGGCAGATAGCCGAACAGCGTCTTGGCCTGATCGATCGCGTCCGTGTCGTCCGACGCGAGGTTGTCGCCGCATCCCGAGACCGAGGCGTGCATCCTCGCCCCACCCATCTCCTCGAGGGAGACCTGCTCACCGATCACCTCGGCGGCCATGCGGGGTGATCCGAGGTACATCGATGCGTTGCCCTCGACCATGATCACGACATCGCAGAACGCCGGAATGTAGGCACCACCTGCAGCCGACGGACCGAACAGGCAGCAGATCTGCGGCACCTTGCCGCTCAGCTTGACCTGGTTGGAGAAGATGCGCCCGGCTCCCCGACGACCCGGGAAGAGGTCGACCTGGTCGGTGATCCGGGCACCGGCGGAGTCGATGAACCAGAAGATCGGCAACTCGTGACGTAGCGCGTACTCTGTCACCCGCACGATCTTCTCGACGGTGCGAGCACCCCAGGAGCCGGCCTTCACCGTCGAGTCATTGGCCACCACCAGAGCCGGTCGACCGTCGACACGGCCCTGGCCGGTTACCACGCCGTCGGCCGGGAGGTCGGCGGCCATCGTGTTCGCCAGCAGCCCATCCTCGACAAACGTGCCGTCGTCGAACAGCAGGGCCAACCGATCGCGGACGAACAGTTTGTGCTGCCTCGCCAGCTTGTCGCCCTCGCGATGCAGGTTGCCGGCACGGGCTCGGCCGGCCCGGACGTCGAGGTCGTCGTGCTCGTTCACCGTCCGACCTCGAGACCGAGGCCTCGGGAGATCACGAGGCGTTGGATCTCGCTGGTGCCTTCACCGATCTCGAGGATCTTGGCGTCGCGGTAGAAGCGGGCGACCGGGTTCTCCTCCATGAATCCGCTGCCACCGAACACCTGCGTGGCGATCCGCGTGGCGTTGACGGCCGTCTCGGTGCTGTAGAGCTTCGCCATCGCCGCAGCCTGCTTGAATGGTCGGCCGGCGTCCTTGGCGGCTGCCGCCTTGTAGGTGAGGTTGCGGCTGTTCTCCACCGCCACGGCCAGATCGGCCAGTTGGAAGGCAACGCCCTGGAAGCGACCGATCGACCCGCCGAAGGCCTGGCGGGTCTTGGCGTACTCCACCGCCAGATCGAGGCATGCCTGCGCACAACCGAGCGCCAGGGCGCTGATGGCGACACGACCGTCGTCGAGAATGGCGAGAAAGTTGCGCAGCCCGCTCCCCTGCGGACCGAGCATGTTCTCGGCCGGAATGCGACAGTCCTGCAAGGTCAGTCCGTGGGTGTCGCTCGCGTGCCAGCCGAGTTTGCGGTAGGCCGGCTCGACGATCAGCCCAGGGGTTCCCGACGGCACGATGAACGACGAGATCTCGCCCGGTGCGGTGAGGGCAGTGACCGTGACGATCGACGTGATCGGCGTGCCCGAGTTCGTAATGAATGCCTTGCTCCCGTTGAGCACCCATTCGCCGGCCGACTCGTCGAGGACGGCCCGGGTACGGGTACCGCCGGCATCACTCCCTGCGTCGGGCTCGGTGAGGCCGAACGCTCCGAGGCGGCGGCCGGCGACGAGATCAGGGAGCCACTGCGCCTGTTGCTCGACGGTGCCGAACGAGTGGATCGGATTCGCTCCGAGACCCACCCCCGCCGACAAGGTGATGCCCAGGCTCTGGCTGACGGCGCCGATCTCCTCGATGGCGATGCACAGCGAAACGAAGTCGCCATCGCCGCCACCCCATTCCTCGGGAAAGACGATGCCGAACAGTCCAAGGTCGGCCATCGACGCAACCGCCTCGAGCGGAAGCCGCCCTTCGGCCTCCCAGCGATCCACGTTGGGCGCAAGCTCGCGACGAGCGAACTCCCGGACAGCCGACCGAAACGCGGCATGCTCATTGCTCGAAGTGTCCATGGGTCTCCATCGCTGGCCGTACCAGCGGCCACTGTACCGCCATCGACGTTGGACAACCCTGGGGCGGCCAGTCGTCGCAAAAGTGCTGGCTGCGTGTGATATCGAGGTGTATCGACCAGCTGGTGCTCGTACAAGGGCATGGATCGTGGTGGAGTGCCCACGTGGACGGCGTGGCCATCCCCGACGTCGCGTGGGGTTCGAGAATCCCCTCGCCGAGAGCGCCCCACTGGTCGGAATGCTCTGCTTCGACGATCAGCTGGCAAATCGTCGAGGCCGACCTGCCGCCGTCGACGGATAGCGAGGAACCGATCTCGCGGGCTGACGCCCTCGGCTCAGATCTCGCCGCGTAGCAGCCCGGCAGCAGCGGGACCGACGAAGGCGGTGAAGTCCGGGCCGCGGCGCAGCGCGTGCCCGCCGTCGACGCCGATCTCCTGTCCTGTGATCCACCGACTGTCGTCCGACAGCAGGAAGCGCACGAGCAACGCGACGTCGTCGGGTTCGCCGACGCCTCCCATCGGCGTGTTGTCGATATAGCTCGCATAGACCGATGAGTCGCGGGGAATGCCTTCCATCACCTCGGTCGTGGTGAACCCGGGACGCACCGAGTTGAACCGAATTCCGAGCGCGCCGTACTCGTCGGCCGCGTTGCGCATCATCGCCTCGATGCCCGCCTTGGCGACCGGATACGCCCCGAACCACAGATGCGTCCGAGGTCCGGCGACCGACGACATCCCGACGAACGAACCCCGGGACGCAGCAAGGGCCGGGACCGCGTGCTTGATGCTCAGCATCGTGCCGAGCACGTTGAGCTGAAGCACACGCATGAACTCCGCGGCGTCGGCCTGGTGGTACGGGCCGAGCCCGCCACCGCCACCGGCGTTCGCCACGAAGCCGTGCAACCCGCCGAATGCTCCAACTGCGTCATCCACCAGACGCCTGACGTCGTCCTCAACCGTCACGTCGCCGACGACGTGGCGGACGTTCCCGCCCGCGGCGCGGATGTCATCGGCGACACTGACGAGCTTCGACTCGGTACGCCCGAAAATCGTCACGGATGCTCCCCCGCCCGCCAGCAGCCGGGCACACGCCGACCCGATACCCGTGCCACCACCCGTGACGATCACACTCCTGCCGTCAACGCTCATCCTGTAGTCCTCCTGGTCATCACCGCTCCCAGCGGATCGGGATCGTCTCGTTCACGCCATCAGCCGGTAGCAGCGCGCCTCGCTGCTCGGTCACCTTGATCTCGGCGACGTCCGGTGTCATGACATCTCGGCGCTCACCTTACATATGAAATCGACGTCGATATAGACTTGGACCGGCATCGACCCGCCGTCGCGACGATCCGCGATGGTCATGTGCGGATTCGGAGAGTACGGTTCTCCTGGGACCGAGGACCCCGTCGCTTCGACAATCCGGGCGCGTTCGACATGCGGCGGGGGTGAGCCGTGAGATCCACGCCCGTGCCGCTGCTCGGCTACATGGCGTCGACTTGAGGCATGATCTCGTTCTTCAGCCGCTTGAGATCGTCGAGCGTCTTCGACACGGGTACGTCGGTGAACGGCGGCCAGAGCAGCGGCATGGTCAGCCCGGCCTCCTTGTACCGCTTGAGGTTGTCGGTGATCTGTCCGGCGGTACCGACCATCAGATTGCTGAGCTTGCCGTTCGGTGTCTGATCGGTCTCCTCATCGGTGATGACGAACCAGATCATGCTGCACATGTCGAAACCGTCGAGCGAACGGCCACTCCCGAGCTCGTCGAGTTCCCGCTGGATTTCGCCGCGCCACCGGGTGATCTCCTCGGGCGTGTCCTGGATACCGATCCAACCCGACAGGTTGTACTTGGCGATCCGGGCTGCAGATCGCTTCGGGTCCTTGAGCCCGCTGAAATAGATCGGCGGGTGCGGGCTCTGGACGGGTTTCGCTCCGAAGCCGCATCGTTCGAAGTCGGCGAACTCGCCGTGGTATTCGAAAAGGTCATTCGTCCAGATGCCCTGCATGATCTCGATGGTCTCACGCACATGCTTGTGCCGCTTCGGGAAGATGTGCGAGGCACTCGCCGCAGCGAACTCCTCGGGCATCCATCCGGACCCGATACCCACGTTGACCCGGCCATTCGAGAGATGATCCACGGTCGCTATCTCACCGGCGAGAACGCCCGGCGAGCGGTACGGCGTGTCGATGATGCTCATACCGATCCGTACCTTGGTCGTCTTCGCGGCGAGCCACGGGATGAGCGGCATCCCGTGGAGCCACTCACCGCGAGCCGACACCGGCAACGCCAGCGGGAACTGTTCCATCATGCCGAACGGGTACTGGAGCTCCTGGCGATCGGACGCCTCCGGGACGACGATCCTGTCGAGCGTCCATACGGAGTTGAAGTCGAGCTCCTCGGCGAGCGTCGTGAGATCTTCGAGCTCCTTGACGGTCACCTTGTCACGGAAGTTGGGTAGATACAGAGCGAGTTTCATGAGAGATGTCCCCTTCTCGTTGTCATGTTGAAGCGGCCGGCGATGGCCGACCGGCGGTGCGGCGCAAGATCCCCATGCGTACCGCTATTCAGGTTGGACGATAGACGAGCAAGCGCGGAGGGC
>JANMJD010000514.1:0-25274 GCA_031371195.1 Actinomycetes bacterium
GGCGGGGATTTCGGAGCGGCGATGGCCTTCCCGTCGGTGGACGTCGAGGCGTTCCATCAATCCCACGAGCAGCTCATCTCCGATCGGCTGGCCGCGGTCCGGGTGGCGTTCCCGACGTTGGCCAGCGAGAGCAGCGTCGTCAGCGGCGGTCCGGTCTCGGCGATCGTCGAAGCCGCCAAGGATGCCGAGTTGGTCGTCGTCGGCTCCCGCGGGTCGGGTTCGCTGGCTGCACTCGTCCTGGGCTCCGTGGCCCACGGCGTCGCCCACCGAGCGTCGTGCCCGGTCGTTCTGGTTCCCAACGTCGCACTTCGCCCGACTGTGGCCAGGATCGTCGTCGGCACCGACGGATCGCCGCCGGCCGGGGCTGCCGTGGATTGGGCGGACCATGAGGCCCGGCTGTGGGATGCCGAGTTGACCGTCGCCCATGCCTGGGACTACCCGTATGGCGCCGCCCGCGTCGGTCCCGGGGGCGGAGCTGCTCTGATGGAGGTCGATGCCATGCGTCTACTGGCCGAGACGGCTCACCACCTGGACACCCGCGAGGACCGGACGGGCCGCGTGCGGACCACGCTGCTGCGCGGTACGCCGGCCATTGCCCTCGTCGACGCCGCGGCCGACTGCGATCTGCTGGTGGTCGGCGCCCGGGGCTTGGGCGCATTCCGTGCCGCGATCCTGGGCTCGACCAGCAATCACGCCATCCACAATGCCCGGTGCCCGATCGCCATCATCCATCAATCCGTCGCCGTCTGAACCGGCGGTCCGTGGGGGCGGTCAGGCCTCGACCGCCGAGGCGATTGTTCGTGGGAGGAGCCGGCCGACGTCGTCGCGGCGGCACAGGCCGGTACCTTCGGCGAGGACGGCGGCGGTACCGGCGGCGACACCGAGCCTGGCCGCATCACTGATGTCGTCGCCTCGGGCGAGGGCGACGGCGAAGCCGGCGACCATCGAATCCCCGGCTCCGCTGGTACTGATGGCGGGCACCGCCGGTGGGCGCACGACAATGGCATCGCCCCCGTGGGGCACGACCAGCGCACCACGGTCGCCCAGGGATACCACCACGATCCGGCATCCGCCGTCGGTCAGGAGCGTCCGCGCCGCCGACTCGATCCGGGCGTCGGTGACGGGCGTGGAGCCCGATCCCGGAGCCAGATCGGCACCGGTGATCGCCCGGAGTTCGTTCAAGCTCGGCTTGATCAGGAGGACCGGGGAATGGGCCGCGGCAGCGAGGGCCGGGCCCGATGTGTCGACGATCAGTGGCACGCCGATGGCGGCCAGTCGTAGCGCCAGCAGGGCGTAGACGTTGTCGGGGACACCGGGCGGAAGGCTGCTGCTGGCGACGACGAGACTGGCGTCGGCGGCCATTTCCACCGTCGTCTCGAGGCACCGCGTCCATTCGGCGCGCGACATCGGGGCCGCCGGGTGGATGAACCGGAACTGGTGACCAGTGGTGCGTTCGGTGACGGCGTAGTTCTGACGCGTCGCACCGCGGACTCGTACCCGTTCCAACGTGATGCCCTGGGTAGTGAGCGCGTGGGCCACCAGCGAGCCGACGTGACCGCCGAGCGCAGCGACGGCAATGGAGTCCCCGCCGAGTTCGCGGATCGCCCGGGTGACGTTGATCCCACCCCCACCGGGGTGCATATGCACCTGATTGCAGCGGAGCTTGCGCCACGGCTCGACTCGATCGACAGACGAGGAGTTGTCGAGCGCCGGGCTGAACGTGAGCGTGACGATCGGGTCGGCAGTGCGGGCTGCGGCCGGCTGATCGACCACTATCGGCCCAACCGCCGACCGGTGATCTGCTCGATGCTCACGGCGATCCAGTGAGGATCGTCGAGCGGGACGAAGCTCGGGAACTCCGTGCGTCGAAGCCGCAGCGACGGTTCATCGACCGCCGTGGTGATGTCACGGGCCGTTCCCTCGACGACGACGCTCCAGGCCCGGTCGAAGTCGTCGGGGCCGTCGGTCTCGAAACAGACGTGCCGCAACGGAATGTGGGCGAGCTTGTCACCCGGGTCGGATCGCAGGACGATGAAGTCATCGACGAGCATGAAGTTGACGGGCACGATCCGCGGCCGTCCTTCGGTGACGTAGGCGATGCGACCGATGCGCTTCGTCTGCAGCAGGGCGCGACATTCGCGTTCATCGATTTCTTGGGCGTGTGGGGTCATCTGCTCGCTCGCTCTCGCTGCTCGCACCGTCAGTCGGCGTGGACGATCGTCACCGGGCAGGTGGCATGGTGGATGATCTGATTGCTGGTCGAACCGAGCAGCGCGGCGCGCAGAGCGCCCCGGCCTCGAGCGCCGACGACCAGCAGGTCGGCGGGGCCGACCGAGTCGACGAGCGCCGACGCAGCTGCACCGCGGGTCAGCTTGGCGTGCACGCCGTGGAGTTGAGCGCCGTCGATCTTCAGTCGGTCGACAGCCGTGGTCAGTACGGTCGCGGCGTCGAGCTCCATGAGTTCGGCCGGTTCGACCGTTCCGGTGCGCGGACCGACATACGGGTAGTCCCAACAGTGGATGACCGTCAGTTCCACCCCCCACAGGTCGGCTTCGCGCTTGGCCCATGCGACGGCCGCCGACGCGGCGGGTGATCCGTCCGTGCCGACGACGATCCGCTGCGGGGCCTCGGCTGTGGCCGGATGGGGTACGAGCACCACCGGGCCCGAGGCGTGATGCACCACGCTGTGGGCGACCGAGCCGAGGATTGCCGAGGCGAGAGCACCTGCGCCACGCGATCCGACCACGGTCAACTCGGCGCCTACGGCAGCTTCGACGATGGCGATCGCGCCCGGCCCCGAGGTCAGCCGGGTCTCGATCGTCAAGCCGGGGAACGAGGCCGTGATCGGAGCGATCTGTTCGGCGACGAGGGTGGCGTGGGTTGCTTCGAACGACTCGATATCGACCGCCGCGACGGCGACGAAGCCCATTTCCCCGCCGTAGACCGGAATCGAGTACGAGTGCACGACTCGCAACGACGCGTCGCGCCGGGCGGCTTCGCCGGCTGCCCAGCGCAACGCATCGGAACTCGTTTCCGATCCGTCGATTCCCACGACCACCACACGATCATCTGTCATGACCGAAGCGTGCGCTGCAGGCACCCCGGTGGGCAGGGTACGACGGATTGGGGAGCGTGGGACTTTGGTCCCTTCGCCGTCCGGCCACGGCTGTCATGCCTCGACGATGACGGCGGTGACCATGCCGAACATGCCCTGGGGACCTTCGGCGTGGTTGAGGATGTGGCAGTGCCAGGCCCACACACCGGGGTCGACAGCCTTGTAGAGCACGGTGTAGCGCTCACCGGGGCCGATGAGCACGGTGTCGGATGGAGTGGGGGTGAGCAGCGGTACACCGTCCTTGGCGATCACCCAGCCGGTCGGCTGGTGGAGATGCATCGGATGGACCTGGAGGCCTTCGTTGAAGTAGTTGACGAGCATGACGTCGCCGACCTTCATCTTGTACGGCTCGGTGGCCGGGAAGCTCTTGCCGTTGAGCGCCAGGCCGATCGTGCCGGCATCGTCGAGGATCATGTTGACCCGTTGATCGATCTTGGTGAATCCCTTGTCGGCGAGTACCGATGGGATGGTCTGCTCGCCGATGATCAGTGCTCCGGCCAGCCCGTTGGGCACCTGCACCTGGGCGTCGTGATGGGAGTGATACATGCCCACTCCGGCCTGCAGGGCGGTGAATTCATACGTGAACGACGTGCCGGGCTTGATCGGATCCTGTGTGTAGGGCGGGACACCGTCGAGCGCATTCGGGACACGGATCCCATGGACATGCAGCGCAGTGGACTCCGGAAGCTCGTTCTTCAACACGATGCGGACCTTGTCGCCGACATCGACCTTGATCTCGGGGCCGGGCACGACGCCGTTGTACGTCCACGCCTTGACGATCTTGCCCGGCTCGACCTCCCAATCGACGACCGATGCCGTCAGGTCGAACTCCTTGGTACCGTCGGCGAGCACCGTCGGGACCAACGGTTCCCCGCCATGACCTGCGGTTTTGGCGGGGAAGAGCTTGGCCCGTTGGGCCATGGCGGCATCCATCTGGTCGACCGTCATCCCGCCCGTCACGCCGCTCCCATCGTCGGCGGAACCATTGGCGGACCCGGCAGTGTCGGGGCCGGCGGCGCCGAACATGATCATGGCGGTCATGCCGGACTGGGCATGGCCCGGGATTGTGCAGAGCACCTGCAACGTGCCCGAGTCCTGCGCCTTGAGGTGCAGCGTCGCGGTCGATCCAGGGTTGATGCTGCCGGTGGCGAGGTTCAGCTGCGGTACCTCGAAGTTGTGGGCGGCGTTGCCCGAGTTCGTGATCCGCAACTCGGCGGAGGCGCCCGTGGGAATGTCGATCATCGCCGGGGCGATCTTGAATTCGGTCAGCGTCACGTTCACGACCTGGGCTGCGGTTGCGCCTGCCGCCGGTTGCCGATCGTGCACAAGCAGTACCGCCGCGAACCCAAGGATCAGCGAGGCGACACCGAGGATGAACGCGCCAATGCTCAGGAAGGATTTCTCGTCAGAGTTCATATGGCCAGAGTCGCAAACGGGAGACCCCACTCAGCAGGGCATCACGGCAGCTGAGCAGCGGACCAAAGTCCCGATCTCAACGATCGGGGACTTTGGTCCCTGGTGGCGGCTCGACGTTCCCCGCACGCTTGCTCCATGGTCCAACCACGGCGGAATGCGCAACCGGCGACGACCTCGGATGCTGTCCCGGTGGCCTTGCTGGTCGCAGCAATCGATCTGATTGCCGATGGGGTTGCGCTGGTCGATCTGGACGGAACGGTCGTGTTCGTCAACGAGCCGTTGTGCGAGCTGCTGGGGTACGCCCCCGACGATCTGGTGGGGCGGGCGATCGAGATGTTGGTGCCGTCGTCGCAGCGTACGGCTCACCGCCGGGCGAGGGTCGCCTACGGGGCGGACGCGATCGAGCGGCGTATGGGTCGCGCCGATCTCGACATCGAGGCACTCCATCGGGACGGCCGCCAGATCCCGGTCGACGTGCAGATCACGCCCCTGCCGGGGACGACCGTCGTCGCCGCCACGATCCGCGACATGACGGGTGAACGTCGGGTAGCGGCCGACCGGGCCTTCGAGCGTGGCGATCTCGTGGCCACGATGCGGCGCAATGACCAGATGCGGGCGTACTACGACGTGATGCTGCAGCACCTGTTCGCGCTCGGATCCCACCTGCAAGCCGAGGCGCACCGCGACACCACCGGTGGTTCGACACAATTCTTGAACGCGGCATCGGTCATCGATGACCTGATCGATCTCACCCGGTCCCAGGTGTTCGGTCCCGATCGATCTGTCGTCGGGCCGGCCGGCCAACTGACGACCGGCTGACGCCGGTCCGACTGCGCGTGTGCTCAGCGACGGCGTAGTCGGGTGACCGGCTGAAGAGGGACCCACGACTTCGGGACCTTCGACCCTGGGGAGACACCGGCCATCGTGGGAAGAAGGATGGGTGAGTACTCCTTCGATTCGCCAACTCGATGACGTGACCATTCTCGAGGAACTCACGCCGCTCGAATGCCAACGGCTGCTGGCGACGCAATCGATTGGCCGGGTGGGTTTCGTGCACTCGGGGAGCGTGTTCGTCCTGCCCGTGCAGTACTCCTACTGCTGCGGCGATGTGTTGGTTCGCACTGCTGACGGCAGTGCATTCGACCGGGCGATCCGCGACTCCGAGGTCGTGTTCGAGATCGATGCCGTCGACCCCGGGTATCACGCCGGATGGAGCGTGATGGCTCGTGGCATCGCCGAAGGCATCGACGAGGCGACGGCTTCGTCGATGCTCGCCGGAATGCCATTGCGACCGTGGGGATTGGCCGAACGCCCGGGCTGGGTGTGCATTCGGATCGCCGAGGCGACGGGACGCCGAATTCTGCACGTCCCTCACCGATTCGTCGGCGAGATGCTTCGAGCGAGTGGTTGAAGCCCGGTCGCCCTGGCCTGCGGTGTCGGGGTCATCGCCGTGACGATGCCCACCAGTTCACCGGCGGACGGACTCCTGCAATTCCTCGCGGCGCAAGGTCGCTCGTTGCTCGGCCGATGCCCAGCGCCACACGATCAACACGATCAGCGGCAGGGTGACGGCCATACCGCTGATCCACATCAATGCCGCCGCGGAACGTTGGTCGGTCAGTGCCTTGGCGTCACCGAGTCGGTCGACGTAGCTCTCCACCATCGGATGCTCGGCGGCGACGAGGACCATGCTGACCAGCCCCATCCCGGCGGTGACTGCGAACACGGCGGCCAGTCGTCGACCGGCGTCGTGGCGCCGCCCACCAAGCAGGGCGGCCCACAGCCCGATGGCGGCCGAGAGGTAGGCGGCGTGTTCCAGGTCGTGGACGTAGCGATGACGGATGGCGTAGTCGTAGATCGGGGTCAGGTGGGTGACGGCGAGGACCCCGACGAAGACCGCAGCGGCGACCATCGGCGCGGTGACACGGATCGCCGTTCGGGTGGCGGCCGGGGGAAGGTGGTGCCGTGGACGGGATCTGGACCACACCACGAGGGGGCGAGCCATCGCCATGAGGGGCGCCGCGACCAACACGAGCGCGAGGTGTTGGAGCATGTGACCGGTGTAGGTCCGGTCGGCCAGTGCCTCGAATGGCGGTGACAGGGCGGCGACCACGGTGAGCACAGCGGTTACCCACGCCGCGAGAGGCCACGGCGAGCTGCCCGGATGCTTCCACCAACCGGCGGTGTATGCGGCGACCGCGGCGACTCCACCGAGTGCGAGCAGCGCGTGGGTCGGGGCGGAGGCGTGGGCGATCATCCGTCGCGGTCCCGAACGAGCAGCCCCACCTGGGAACCGACCAGAGCGAGTCCGATGGCGATCATCCACGACCCGAGCGCCACCCCGAGGACCGCAATCGAGAAGCCGGCGGCGAGTCCGAGGGGTCGAAGACTTGCCGCTGGGAACTCCCCCATCGACCCCGTGGCGTCGGTTGCGTCAGCGCTGCCGATATCGGATGGTCGCGGTGCATGTCGGCGGCCGTAGCGCCACGACCATCCCGCCACGAGCCCCCCGAACCCGGCGGCGATCGCCAGAATGACCACCCCCGCAGCACTGCCGCCGACGCCGGCGTAGATCGCGGTGATGGCGACGAAGTAGCCCGTCACCCCGGCCCACAGCATCGTTTCGACCTTCATCCAGCCAGCTCCAATCGGCATCCAGCCAGCTCCAATCGGCATCCAGCCGGCTCCAATCGGCATCCAGCCAGCTCCAATCGGCATCCAGCCGGCTCCAATCGGCATCCGGCCGGCTCCCATCGGCACGTCACGGGTTGCCGCCGGGATCGGTCGTTTCGTCGTGCGGTTCGGCAGAAGTCGCCCCTGCGACCAGCGGACGCCAGCGGGGGTCGGTGTCGCGGCGATCGTGCCAGGCGCGGTGCATGGCGGGCGATGTGATGTCGGGATGCTCGATCCAACGCAGGTCGAACACCGGGCGCTCCGAGCGGATCGGCGGGAGCCAGCCGAAGTTGTGGTGAGGCGGTGGCGAGGAGGTGGCCCATTCGAGTGAATTCGCCTGCCATGGGTCTGCGGCGCCGGTCGGCGTTGATCGCAACGACCGCACGACCGCCACGGCGAATGGTACGAACGATGCGGTCAACACGATCATGCCGAGCGACGCCAGCATGTTCCAGCGTTCGAACCCTGGTGAGGGTCGATAGTCGGCGACGCGGCGGGGCATGCCCTCGCGCCCGAGGACGTGCATGAAGAAGAAGGTGAGGTTGAACCCGATGAACAGCAGCACGAACTGCAGCCGGGCGAGTCGCTCCGACAACATCCGTCCGGTGACCTTGGGCCACCAGAAGTAGATCGCCGCGAACATGGCGAAGATCACCGTGCCGCCCAACACGTAGTGGAGGTGGGCGACGATGAAGTACGAATCGGAGAGCTGGAAGTCGAGGCTCGGCGAGGCGAGCATGACCCCGGTGAGGCCGCCGATCACGAACGTCACGAGGAATCCGATGGCGAACAGCATCGGCGCCTCGAAACTCAGCGAACCGTTCCACAGGGTGCCGATCCAGTTGAACACCTTCACCCCGGTCGGCACGGCGATGAGCAGCGACGTGGCGGCGAAGAAGGGCAGCACGACCTTGCCGGTGACGAACATGTGGTGGGCCCACACCGACGTCGACAGGGCGGCGATCGACAACGTGGCAAGGATCAGTCCCTTGTAGCCGAAGATCGGACGTCGGGCGAAGACCGGGAAGATCTCGCTGACCACCCCGAAGAACGGCAGGGCGACGATGTACACCTCGGGATGGCCGAAGAACCAGAAGAGGTGCTGCCACAGGATCACCGAACCCCCGCCGGCGGGATCGAAGATGTGGGTGCCCACCACCCGGTCGGCCTCGAGCATGATCAGTGAGCCCGACAGCACGGGGAATGCCAGCAGCACCATGAAGCTGCTGAGGAACAGATTCCAGGTGAGGATCGGCATCCGGAACATCGTCATTCCGGGTGCCCGCATCGTGGTCACCGTGGTCACGACGTTGACGGCGGTGAGGGTGCCCGATGTGCCGGTGATGATGATGGAGATGATCCACAGGTCGGCACCGAGCCCGGGCGATCCGCCGGCGCTGCTCAACGGTACGTAGGCGAACCATCCGAACGCCGCGGCCCCGCCATCGGTCACGAACCCGAGCAGCATGGTCACGCCGCCGAACAGGTAGAGCCAGTACGACAGGGCGTTCAACCGCGGGAAGGCCATGTCGGGCGCGCCGATCTGCAGCGGCACGAGGTAGTTCGCCAGGGCGAACCCGAAGGGCACGGCGAACAGGTACACCATCACGCTGCCGTGGATCGTGAACAGGCTGTTGTACGTGGCGGCGTCGACCACCTGCAGGCCCGGCTTGGCCAGTTCGGCCCGCATGATCCCGGCCAGGAATCCACCCACGGCCAGGAATGCCAGGGCGGTCAGCGCATAGGCCACACCGATCGCCTTGTGGTCGGTGGTGGTCAGCCAGTCGCCGAGCGTCCGGGGGAGTCCCGTCGGTTCGGACCGGTCGAGGAAATCGTCGACCACCCATCGATCGGCCGAATCGGTCGTCGTCATGGCGATCCCCCCTGGTCGGTCGTCGAGGTGATCAGTTGATGCGCGGCAATCCAGCTCTCGAACTCCGCCCGACTGACCACCATGACGTCGAAACGCATCTTCAAATGATCCAGCCCGCAGAACTCGGCGCACACTCCACTGTCGACGTACGAGCCGGTCGTCGCCCCGATGTCGACCTGGAACGAGGTGACCTCGCCGGGGAACACGTCGCGTTTGAACCGGAAGCCCGGGATCCAGAATGAGTGGATGACGTCGCGCGAAGTGAGATCGAAGCGGACCGTCGATGATGCCGGGAGCACGAGCACCGGGAACTTCTCGCCGACCGAGCCCGATTGTGCGCCGCGTGCCGGATAGTCGAACTGCCATTGCCACTGGAAGGCGGTGACCTCGACCACAAGATCCGGTGGTCGTTTCGGCTCGTCGACGGCGCGGATCAGCGACACGGTCACCGCGAACAGGCCGACGACCACGACCAGGGGGATGACCGTGTAGATGATCTCGAGGCGGATGTTGTAGTGGTTCTGCGGCGGTAGCTGTCGATGACGGCGTCGGGGGTTGCGCACGATGACCCAGGCGATCAGGCCGACGACGAGCGTCCCCACCGCCACGGCCAGCCAGAGGAACACCGACCACGCCCGGTCGAGTTTCACCGCCTGGTCGGTCAGCGGCGTGGTGCCGGCCAGCACACGAACAGCGGGAGCCGCAGTCACGCGTGGCCATCGTTTCCGGCGTCGGCGGGCGGGCCGTCGGCCGGGACGGTGCGTCGGGTTGCGACGTGGGCGACGTGGTAGCCGCCGCCGGCGTCGCGCGTGATTTCGGTATCCCGTTCCGTCCGCTCCGGTGATGCTCGGGCGCTGAGCCAGTGGCACAGCCGGCGGGTCACCGCGAACACCGCAGGTGGGACGATCAAGAAGCTCACCTGGAGGATCGAGGTGACCCGCCCGATCGACATGTCGAGTGTGTCGGCGATGATGTCCTGCGACCCGCCCAGGAAGAGCACGGCCACCGCGCTGATCGCCGCGGCCCCCACCGAGGTGCGCCCGCTCGCGTCCCGGGGCCGATCGAGCAGGTGATGCACCGCATGATCGTCCGTCAGCCGTCGCTCGATCCAGGGCACGGCGAAGAGCGCCGTGAAGATGACCCCGGGGATCACCAACCCGGAATAGATCACGTTGTTGATCATGAAACGCCCGATTCGCGTCTCCCACGGCGGAAGGAGCCGAAGGGATCCCTCGAGGAAGACGATGTACCAATCGGGCTGCGAGAATGAGGTCGCCGCTCCGGTGTTGTACGGGCCGTACAACCAGATGGAGTTGACGGTGAACAGCGAACCCATCGCCGTGATCGCCGCGGCGACGCAGAACAGCAGACCGACGGACTTCATCGCGAACGCCGGCCAGACCCGTTCGCCGACGACGTTGTGCTCCGTGCGGCCCGGCCCGCGGAACTGGGTGTGCTTCTGTCGCCAGACCAGCGCGAGATGCGCCCCGAGCAGCCCCAGGATCAGTGCCGGGATGAGCAGGATATGGACCGGATACAACCGTCCGATGATGTCGGTTCCCGGCCACTCGCCACCGAACAGGAGGTAGGTCAGGCGTTCCCCTACGAACGGCATGGCCAGGATGATCGCGTGGGTGATCCGCAGCCCGCTGCCCGACAGCAGATCGTCGGGAAGTGAGTAGCCCGTGAAGCCGGCGGCCAGGGCGAGGAGCAGCAGGGTCATTCCGATCACCCAGTTGAGTTCGCGCGGGTTGCGGAACGCTCCGGTGAAGTAGACGCGCGCCATGTGGAGTGCGATCGCCCCGACGAACACGAGCGCAGCCCAGTGATGCATCTGGCGGATCAGTAGGCCCGCCTTGACGTCGAACGACAATCGGAGCACCGAGTCGTAGGCGGCCGAGACCTGTTGACCGCGCAGGGGACCGTACGAGCCCGTGTAGGTCACGACTTCCTGTGAACCGCGGAAGAACAGCGTGAGGTACACGCCCGAGGCGATGAGCACGACCAGGCTGTACAGGGCGATCTCACCCCACAGGAACGAGAAATGGGTGGGAAAGACCTTGCGGAGGGACTTGTTGAGGCCCGAGGCCGTCCCGGTGCGATCGAGGACCGCATCGACCGACCTGCGGGCGGGGCCCCGACGCGACCCGGTGCGCGCCCGGCGCGACACGGCTGTCAGCCCTCGTCCCAGGCGATCGGCCCGACCGGGTGGGCAAAGTCGCCGCGGGCGATCAGATGGCCTGCCGCATCGACGCCAAGGGCCAACTGCGGCAACGGGCGGGGAGCCGGCCCGCCGACGGGTCGCGCCGCGTCCAGTGGATCGAACACCGACTGGTGGCATGGACAGACGAGCTGGCGGAGTTCCTTGGGGGGCCGGGTGTCGATCCCGAACAGGCCGACCGAACAACCGGCATGGGTACAGATCTTCGAATAGGCGACCCAGCCGTCGATCGCGCCCGCAGCCAAGGTGGCCGGGGTCAGCAATTCCGGCCGAACCCGCATCAGCACCACCTGCGAGTCATCCCGCCCGATGGCACCTTCGGGGAAGACGGTGACGAGTTGGTCGAAGCGGGTCCCACCGGCGGCGATCGGCTCGCCCTGCGACGTGACGAGCCGACTCCCGGTCTTCCACGCGGTGTGATTTCGCTCGCCGCGAGGCCGCGGGCCGAGTGAACCGAGCGGGCCGATCAGCCCGATCAACAGAGCGCCCAGCGACCCGCCGAACAGCACGCTGATCAACGGGCGCCGACCCACGGTGGCACCGGTCAGCTGCCCTTGGCGAACGAGATCGGCCCGCTCGGTGGTCGATACGCATAACGGCTCACGCTCCTGGACCGCCCGTTCCTCGACGCTCATCGACTTCGCCCAGGCGATCAAGCCGATCCCGATACCACCCAAGGCCACCGTGAGGCTCAGGCCGAGCGGGAGTGCCGTCTCGTTGGTGGCGTAGGCGATGGCCGCGGCAATCCCGCCTGCCGCTGCGGCGCCGAAGGCGACCGTGGCGATTCGAGCCTCCCGTTGGTGGTCGAGCGCTTTGCTCTCGGCGACGGGGGTTCCGGGCGTCATGAGGCTTCCACAGCATCATCTGTGGCGCCCGGGTCGGGGTCGCCGGAGTCGGGGTCGCCGGATTCGGGGTCCCGACCCTCGTGAGACGTGCCGATCCAGCGAGTCACGGCGACGATCGGAAGCAGGGCGAGCAGCCACGCGGCGAGACCCTCGGCCACCGGTCCGGTGCCGCCGAACGAGCTCACACCGGTGGCGTCGCTGCGTTGAAGATCGGTGACGTAGGCGACGAGGTCGTCGATGTCCGTCGGACGCAAGGATGCGAACGCGGGCATCGCTCCCGGGCCGATCGTGATCGCCTCTGCGATCTGCGTCGGGGTTGCCTGCATCAGCGACGGGGCGTTCCGCCCGCCGCCGATGGCTGCGCCGGCGCCGGAGGCGACGTGGCACGCCGCGCAGTTGAGTCGGTAGATCGCCCCACCGGCGGCGATATCGCCGGCGTCGGGATTGACGACCGGGATGTCGGGTCCTGCGCCCAGTGAGCCGACGAAGTCGACGAGCGCCACGATCTGCGACTCGGTATAGCGGGCCGGGCCGCGGCGGGTGTGCATCGCCGGGTCGGCCATCGGCATCCGCCCGGTGCGCAACACGAAGTCGGCCGCGGCGCGGCCCTCTGTCTGCACCGACGGGCCCCGCCCCGCCACACCGGCCCCGTCTGCGGCGTGGCAACTCGCACATTGCGTGGCGAACAACTCGGCACCGGTCAATGGCGGTGGAGAAGCTGCCGCAACGGCATGATCGGCGACCGACCAGGCGGTTCCCGCGGCGGCGAGCGCGCCCAGGAACCATCCGAGCGACTTCATCGGATCAGCCAGATCGTCGTGAAGACGCCGATCCACACGATGTCGATCAAGTGCCAGAATGCCGAGACGCCGGCGGTCCACGTCGCCATTGCCGCCGCGTCGGTCGCCCTGAATGTGCGGGCCACCACCGCCAGGAGGGCGACCAGGCCGATCGTGACGTGGGCGCTGTGCAGCCCGGTGAGGAGCCAGTAGATCGAGCCGTACGGGTGGTCGGATGCGGAGAACGACAGCCCGGCGTATTCGGCAAACTGGTTGGCGAGGAAGATGGCCCCCAATGCGAAGGTGGCAAATATCCACCGACGAGCCCGGGCCAGATCGCCGCGCTCGGCCGCCCGATCACCGGCGATCAGGGTGAACGACGAGCTGACCAGCACTCCGGTGGCCACTGCCGCCCGGGGAACGTTCACATCGACACCGGCCGGAGGCCATACCGAAGCGTTCGTCTTCAGAAGGTAGTACGCGGCGAAGAACGGTGCGAACAGCATCAGGTCCGAGGCGAGGAATACGTACATTCCCAGCTGCGTGCGCTCGAGGGTAGCCGGCACGGCCCGAGGCGCCCCAGCCATGTCGGCGGCTGGCATGTCGGCGGCTGGCATGTCGACACCGGCGGGACGTGACACGCGGGTCAAACTACTCGACTTCGACACAGGTCGACGCGGGCGCGAAGGCGTCAGCGATCAGGTGTGTCGGCTGATCTTCCCGCTCGTCACCCGCCTCGCCCCTGAGGTGGGTGATGACGTCAATCACGTATCCTTTGCAACACGAGAGCACGCCGCCCGCCTGCTGAGCCGTCTCGACCGCTTGGATGTCGACAGCCCGATGGCGGTGCAGTTCATCGACGAGATCTGCGAGGACGTCCACCTCACCATCGTCGAGATCGAACGTGGTGCCCTGCCCCTGCTCCACCAGGCACTCGCCGACGAGTACCTCGTCGTCGCAGAAGTGTCCGAGCTGGTGGGAGCACCTACCCATCGCCAGGTTTATTTGGGTCGTCGGTGAAGCGATCGCTCCAGTGTCGGGCGTCGAGGCGTCCGATCAGCGGAATCGATCTGAACTCGAGGATGGCCAGGTACAGCAACGCCGTCAGGCCGCCGAGGACGAATCGGCCGGTGCCGACGATCACCCCGACGGCGGTCACGGCCCAGATCGCGGCCGCGGTGGTCAGACCCTGCACGTGGCCACGGGGGTCGCGTAGGACGATTCCGGCGCCGAGGAATCCGATGCCGGTCACGACGCCGCCGATCAGCCGGTCGGGGTTTGCAACGAAGACCCGGATCGAGATGGTGGCCAGTGCCGTGGTTCCGGCGCACACCAGGGCGAACGTGCGCGATCCGGCCGGATGTCCACGAACTTCGCGCTCCCATCCGATGGCGAACCCGAGCCCGGCAGCCATGGCGATACGTCCGAACATCACGAGGTCATCCACGGCCGGGACCCTATTCGGTTTCGGCGAACCGCATCGGGCGACGAGTCCGTCGAGCGCTCACCGCATTCTGATGTCGGCCGGGAGCGCGTTGAGGACCGTGAGAATCGTCGGCGAGATGGCATGTACCCGTTCGACGTCACGCGCTCCGGCGATCGAGCGCGCCCGGGCGATGAGTTCCGCGTTGGCGGCGTCATCGTGGGTGAGTCCGCGTGAAATAGTCTCAGTCGTCCGTGCCACGACGCACGAACACTCTTGCGAGGAACGGCCTTGGAAATCACGCTTCCGACGGGAATCAACTGTGTGTACGACCGGATCGGTAACGATTCGCAGCGACCGGCGGTGGTGTTGCTCCACGGGCTCTCGGGCAGCCGGGAGACGTACGTCGACGTGATCGCCCACATGATCGACATGCACGGCGACGGCGTGCAGATCGTCAACGTCGATCTGCGGGGGCATGGGGACTCCTCGCCGACGTCATCGATCGACGGCTACCGGGCCGGCGAGTATGCCGCCGATGTCGCGGCGTTGATCGAAGTTCTCGGTGTCGCTCCAGCCCTCATCGTCGGGCACTCACTCGGCGGCGTGGTCGCCGCAGCCGTCGCCGTTCTGTACCCGGCCGCAGTGCATTCGCTGCTGCTCGAGGACCCGCCGTTCTTCGAGGGTGACGACGTTCGACGAGCCGCCAGTCCGGTTGCCTCGTTCTTCCCCGCGCTGATCGCCGCCGTCCGCGCCCTGCAGGCGATCGACGCACCCCTTGCCGAGTACGAAGGGCTCGCCGCCACGCACGCCTCGCCCGAGGAGGTTCCCGAACGCGCTCGATCGTTGCGGCGTTGGGATCCGGCCACGATGCAGGCCGCCGTCGACGGAATGGTCTGGCAGGGATTCGATCCCCTTGCCGCGATCGGATGCCCGGTCATGGTGCTGCGTGCCGATCCGGCGTTTGGTGCGGTGTTCGAACCGGGCGACGTTGCGCCGCTACTGGCGGCCAACCCCCACGCCCGAATCCATCTCGTCCCCGGAGCCGCGCACGGCATCCATGCGGCCGCCACGATCGATGCCTACCTCGCCCATCTCGACGAGGCGATTGCGACCTTGCTGCGGACATGAATGGGCTGCGGACATGAATGGGCTGAGGACGTGATGAACGTCTCACCGCGTGCACGGCTCGCTCACCGTCAGCCAAGGACGGCACCGACGCCGACGAAGGCGGCGATGATCACCAGGAGTCCGCCGAGCAGGGGGGCGATGAAGCGGAGGTATCGGTTGTAGTCGACCTTGGCAACGGCCAGTCCGCCCATCACGACGGCCGAGGTGGGGGTGAACAGATTCATCCACCCGGAGGCCGACTGATAGGCGGTGACGACCACGTTGCGACCGACACCGGCGAAGTCACCGAGTGGGGCGAGCACCGGGATGGCGAGTGCCGCGTGGCCGGAACTCGATGGCACGAGGAAGGCGAGGGGAATATTGAGGAGGAACAGCAACGGCCCGAAGATCCCCTTGGCGGTGCCGCTGACCGTGCTCTCGAGTGAGTGCAGCACGGTGTCGGTGATCTTGGCGTTGTTCATGATCACGGTGACGCCACGGGCGAGGACGATGATCAAGCCGACCGAAACGAAGTCGCCGGCCCCCCGCACGATGGTGTCGGTCATGCCCTTCTCACCCATGCCGGCGACCAGGCCGATAACGATGGCCATCACGATGAACAGCGCAGCGAGTTCGGGGAAATACCAGTCGAGTTGCCACCCGTACGAGTCGGCATCGGGGCCTTTAATCACCTGCGCCCAGGGGACGATGGCAAAGATCATGAAGGCGAACGTCGATCCCATCAGCCAGATCACCGCTCGCTGGCGGCCGGTCAACTCCGGAATGACGTCCGTCGTGGTGCCCGCGACGCCAGCCGCATCGACGTCGCCGGGGCGGAAGCCGACGAGCGAAGCGGTCGGGTCGGCCTTGATCCTGTTGGCGTAGCGCACCACGTACCAGATGGTGATGGCGGTGAGCACGACGTACATGATCAGGCGCAAGCCGATGCCGTCACCGATCGAGATGTCGGCCGCCCCCGAGGCGACCCCGGTGGCGAACGGATTGATCGTCGAGCCGAGCGTGCCGATGCCGGCGCCGAGCAGGATCACGCTGGCGGCGACCATCCGGTCGTAGCCGAGTTTGAGCATCAGCGGCACGACCAGCGCGTAGAAACCGAGGGTCTCCTCGGCCATCCCCTCGGTCGTTCCACCGATCGAGAACAGGATCATCAGGATGATGATCAGAGCGACGCCTTGACCACCGAATCGGGCACTGATCCGGGCGATTCCGGTGTCGATCGCCCCGGACTTCATCGTCATCGTGATGAAGATCCCGATGGCGAGGACAAACAGGAACACCCCGGCCGCGCCGTAGAGGTCACCCGTTTCGTACGGTCCGATCTTGCCGGTCTCGGTGGACTTGACGCCGTACAGCCCGTTGACCGGGGCCATGTACAGGTCGTAGGTCCGGTCTCCGAAGGTCAGGCCCGCGTCGGCGCGGGCGTAGCTCCCGGGGATCGGCCGGCCGCTCTCGGCGTCGGTTTGAAATTGCCCGGACGGCACGACGAACGCCAACACCCAGACTGCGATCGTCACGACGAACAACACGGTGAACGCGCTCGGAAATTTCCAGCGACGCGTCACCGGTTCGTCGTCATCGATCGCTGCGGCGTCTCGTTCGACGGTCGTCATCGCTGTCCCCTTGTATTGGATCCCTTGGGTCGGATCTTGATTGACCATCACCTTCACGGACCGATGTCGTCGGACGTAGTGCCGTTGGTCCCGAACAGCCGGGTCGGTTGGCGGTGGGACGGCGGCACCCGCCACGTCAGCCTGATTGCCAAGGGTCGACGCATTTCGGCGCACCTGCATGGAGAGGTCCGCATGAGCTTTCACGTCGATTCCGAAGTCGGTCGGCTCCGCCAGGCGATTGTGCACCGACCCGAGTTGGAACTGAAGCGGCTCACTCCTAGCAATCGGGAGGCGTTGCTGTTCGACGACATCCTGTGGGTGAAAAAGGCCCGTCAGGAGCACGACGCATTTGCCGATGCCCTGCGTGACGCCGGAGTGCTCGTGCACATGTTCGACGAGTTGTTGCGGGAGACGGTGGCGATTCCCGAGGCGAAGCGCCACATCCTCGACAGCGTGTTCGACGAGCGGGTCTTCGGGCCGATGGCCGTCGACGACCTGCGCAATCTGTTCGACTCGATGACCATCGACGACCTGACGATGTATCTCGTCGGTGGGATGTCGAAGCGAGAGGTGTTGGAACACATCGCCGCGCCGAAGTCGATCCCGTTCACCGCCATGGACATCGACGCACTGCTCCTGCCACCGTTGCCGAACACGATGTTCACCCGTGACACATCGGCCTGGATCTACGGAGGAGTGTCGATCAACTCGATGCGCAGGAAGGCCCGCATGCGCGAAACCGTGCACTACGAGGCGATCTATCGATTCCATCCGTTGTTCGCCGAGGCCGATTTCGAGATGTGGTCGCCCGGCACCGCCAACGGCGTCGCCACGACCGAGGGCGGTGACATCCACGTGATCGGCCGCGGTGCAGTGCTGATCGGGATGAGCGAACGCACCTCGCCCCAGGGTGTCGAGCGCTTGGCCAGCCGCCTGTTCGCCGGAGGAGCCGTCACCAGGATCGTGGCCGTGCAGATGCCCGAGGCGCGCAGCGTGATGCATCTCGACACGGTGATGTCGATGGTCAGCCCCGACACCTTCACCAAATACGCCGGGCTGGGGATGCTGGCGTCCTACACCATCGAACCCGGCGACCACGACAAGGAACTCGACATCACGGCCCACGCCGCCGACGAGATGCATCGGGTGATCGCCGCTGCCCTCGGGCTCGACAGCATCAACGTGCTCACTGCCACTCAGGACGTCCGCGCCGCAGAACGCGAGCAATGGGATGACGGGTGCAACGTGCTGGCCGTCCGCCCGGGCGTCGTCGTTGCCTACGAACGCAACGTGACGACCAACACCCACCTGCGCAAGCACGGCATCGAGGTGATCACCATCGCCGGGAACGAGTTGGGTCGTGGTCGAGGCGGGCCGCGCTGCATGACCTGCCCGATCGAACGGGACGGGATCTGAGCGATGTCGTTCAACCTGCGCAACCGCAACTTCCTCAAGGAACTCGACTTCACCCCCCAGGAATGGCACTACCTGCTCCAGCTGTCCAAGGACCTGAAGGCGGCGAAGTACGCCGGTACCGAGGTCCCCCGCCTCGGCGGGAAGGAGATCGCCCTGATCTTTGAGAAGGCATCGACTCGTACCCGCTGCGCCTTCGAAGTCGCCGCATCCGATCAGGGAGCGTCGGTCACCTACCTGGATCCGGGAGGGTCACATATCGGTAGGAAGGAATCGATGAAGGACACCGCCCGCGTGCTCGGACGGATGTACGACGGCATCGAATATCGCGGCTCGGCCCAGCACCTCGTCGAGACCCTCGGCGAGTTCGCCGGCGTGCCCGTCTGGAACGGATTGACCGACGAATGGCATCCCACGCAGAGCCTGTGCGACATGCTGACGATGATCGAGCACAGCCCCAAGCCGGTCGGCGAGATCGCCTTCGCCTACTGCGGGGACGCCCGCAACAACGTCGGCAACTCATTGCTGATCGCCGGCGCGATGACCGGGATGGACGTCCGGATCGTAGCTCCACCGCAACTGTGGAATGCCGCTGACGTCACCGCCGCGGCCCTCGACATCGCCGGGCGGACCGGGGCACGCATCACCCATACCGATGCTCCGTCCGAGGGGGTTCGGGGCGTCGACTTCGTCTACACCGATGTCTGGGTGTCGATGGGTGAGTCGCCGGAGATCTGGAACGATCGCGTCCAGTTGCTGCGCGGCTATCAGGTCAACGGCGACCTGATCGCCGCGACCGGCAACCGCGATGTGAAGTTCATGCATTGCCTCCCGGCGTTCCACGACCGCCACACCGCCGTCGGTGAGGAGATCTTCCAGAAGACCGCGATGGACGGACTGGAGGTCACCGACGACGTGTTCGAATCGGCCCACTCGATCGTCTTCGACCAGGCCGAGAACCGGCTTCACACCATCAAGGCGATCATGGTCGCCACCCTCGGCTCGTGACCGACGCCGACTGATGCGCATCGTGGTCGCTCTGGGAGGAAATGCCCTGCTCAAGCGGGGTGAAACCCCCGACAACGACGTTCAGCAAGCCAACGTGGCCATCGCCGTCGCCGCACTCGCCCCGCTGGCGTTGGACCACGAACTGGTCATCACCCACGGCAACGGCCCGCAGGTCGGCGTGCTGGCCATCGAGAGCGCGTCGGATCCCAACCTCACCCGGTCGTTTCCCTTCGATGTGCTCGGGGCCCAGACCCAGGGGATGATCGGCTACTGGCTGCTGCAAGCCCTGCAGAACGAACTGCCGGGCCGACAGATAGCGGCGATCATCAACCAGACCCTCGTCTCGGCCGCCGATCCCGCCTTCGCCAACCCGACGAAGTTCATCGGCGAGATCTACGACGAGACCCGGGCCCGAACCCTCGCGGCCGAACGCGGCTGGACGGTCAAACCCGACGGGGAGCACTGGCGACGAGTCGTCGCCTCGCCCGAACCCCGGCGCGTCGTCGAGACCCGACTGATCCGGCTGTTGTTGGTCAATGACACCGTCGTCGTCTGTGCCGGCGGGGGTGGCGTGCCCGTCGTCCGCAATGAGCACGGCCGTCTCGAGGGCATCGAAGCCGTGGTCGACAAGGACTTCACCGCCCTGGTGCTGGCCGAGTCGCTCGACGCCGACGCCCTGTTGATCCTTACCGACGTCGCCAACGTGTTCCTCGACTTCGGCACCCCGCAGCAAAGGCCGGTGACCCATGCCTCGCCGGCGGAACTGCGCAGACACGACTTTCCCGCCGGTTCGATGGGGCCCAAGGTCGAAGCCGCCTGTCGCTTCGTCGAAACCACCGGCGGCATCGCCGGAATCGGGCGGCTCCAGGACACAGCCGCGATCCTGGCCGGTACGGCCGGCACCGTGCTCACTCCGACCGGCGGTGATCCGCTCGCCGATGCGCCACCGTCCTACGACACGACCACTCAGCTCGGCCGCAACGGCGATGTCGGCCGCCGGTGAGAGTTCCCGAATGATGTACCGGCCCGGATGCTCGGCATCCCGACGTACTTTGCTCCGTCATCGGGTCGCCGCGGCGACAGAACGCGTTTGGGCCGCAAGGAGTCCGACCAGACGAGCCGGTTGACCTGCGACGTTGCGCATCGTCATCGATAACCCGCTTTGCTGGAGCGATTCGCTCGCCGACACCAACGCGCCGTAGCCGCAACTGTCCATGAACGTCACCCGGGCGAGATCGACGATGACGTCATGACCACCGAGCAAACACGCGTCACGTGCGGTGTGGCAGCTGCCAATATCGAGATCGCCGACCAGATGGACCACGCTCGTCCCCGATTCCTGCGAAACGGTGGCGATCAATGCCGAATTGCAGGCTCGATCGAACCGTGGCCGGGCGAATGGCTCGTTGGGACTCTGACAACACATGGCTGACATCCTTTGGAGGCGGATGCGCAACCAGGGTCCGGAGCGACGCGGCTAACTCGTGTGACGCACCATACACGACGATCGTGGCATCGCGTTTGGCCGCCCGTCGCGGCACACCTCATCGTCGTGATGTGAGCCTTGGCGGCGGGATCTCATCGTCATCATGTGAGCCCTTGGCGGGGGGACCGTCAGACCGCAGGGGTGCTGCGATGGTGGACGATGCCGAGGACGACGAGCACCAGCACTACGACCGCTGCGATGAAGGCTCCGATGGCGGCGATACCGGCGATTCGTCCGACGGTCGACCACGCATAGGCCGACAGGAGCAGCCCACGAAGGGTCTCGCCCTTGAACAGGGTGTTGCGCTGTTCGGTCAAACCGGTGGCGGTGATCTGCAGCTCGTCGATCTTCGCTTGCGGCTCACCGGCCTCCTTGGCGGCCTGTACGGCGGTCTTGGCGGTTTGGGCAAGTGGTCGGGAACGGTCAGTGCGGTTGTCATCTGGGTTCCTCTGAGTCTGGTCGACTGGGTCGGCGAAAGCGTCTGCCCGTTCCTCGTTCGGGCTAAACCTTCGTCGACGACTCGTTCTGCCCGGGACCGCCACGTTGTTCGCGTTTGGCCGGTTGGCCAGTCGGGTAGAGGCGGTGCATGACCGGTCGGATCGCGGGCAGACTGCGCATGGGACACAACCTCACCAGCTGTCGAAATGAGCAATGCATGACCGAGATGGCGATCAATGGGCCGATCAGCGGACTCAACCCGTTCGGCCCGGTGGAGATGCGGGTGCCGTGCGATCCCCTGGCATCGCGCGTCGTCAGGCTGGCGGCGAGCGGCGTTGCCTCGCTGGGCGGCTTCGACGTCGATCAGATCGACGACATCAACATGGCGGTGAGTGAAGTGTTGATCGCCCTGATTGAGCACGGGGACGGTGGATCAATCGACGTGTACCTCGTCGTCGATGACCGATCATTCACGGTGCGCGGCCGCACGGCGAACAGTGCCTTCGACGTCGACGACATCGATCTCATCCTCTGTCGCACGGTGCTGGCCGGAGTGTCGTCGCACCACGGGATCGAACAGGTCGACGATCATGCGCAGATCTGGGCCGTCGTCGATTTCATGTCGGCTTGATGGCGCCGCCCGCTCGATCCGCCGAGGATGAGGCCTGGGTACAGGCGGCGCTGGAACGGTATTCGACACGGCGTGACCCGCTGGTGCGCGACGAGATCGCCCGGCGGACGCTGTGGCTCGCACATCGCAGCGCACGGCGCTTCGTCGATCGTGGCGAGCCGTTCGATGACCTTGTGCAGGTTGCCCGTCTCGGACTGCTGAAGGCGATCGATCGCTACGAACCGGGGCGCGGCGTGCAGTTCGGTGCATATGCCACGCCGACGATCGTCGGTGAGCTGCGTCGACACTTTCGTGACTACACCTGGAGCCTGCACGTTTCACGTCGGGCGAAGGATCTTCGGGCGGCGGTCAACGAAGCCAACGACAGTCTCGCCAAAGAGATGGGTCGCTTTCCCCGTGTCGAGGAGATCGCCACCAAGCTGGGGGTATCGCCGACGGCCGTGATCGAGGCATTGGAGGCCAACCACGCCTACCGGGCCTACCCGCTCGACCCGACAGGCAGCGACAATTGCCCGCCGGTGGACGACGCCTTCGACCAGGTGCTGGATCGAGACGTGATCGCCGGACTCCTCGATCGACTGCGCCCCCGGGAACGGCGGATCCTGTTTCTGCGGTACTTCGACGAACTCAGCCAGGCCCAGATCGCCGAGAGGATCGGTACGAGCCAGGTCCACGTCGGTCGCCTGATCGCCGCAAGTCTGGCTCAGCTCCGTCGGCATCTCGTCGACGCCGAGGGTGACCCGCGATCTGATCAGTGACCGACGTCGCAATGCATCGGGACCTTCCAGCACACGGCCGTCCCGCGAGCGACGAGGCGATCGATCCGGGCTATGCCCGACCTTCGCTGGGCCCGCTCGTGCAGGTTTTTCAAGCCCGAGCCGGCGGCAATCCGCGCCAGGTCGTATCCCACGCCATCGTCGTGAACGCTGATCGACACGCTGTCGTCTGCGGCTTCGACGCGCACCACGGTCCGAGTGGCCTGCGCGTGTTTCACCACGTTGGTGAGTAGTTCTCTGATGAGCAGCAACATCTCGGTCCCGAGTTCGTCGGGGATCTGAGCCAGGTCGCCGTCAATGTCGAGGTCGGGGTAGTGGCCGAGCAGGCGGCTCGACTCGGCCACGAGCACCCGTAGCGCGTGTTCCAGCCCGGTCCCCAGGCCGCGCTGGCCATGAAGGGTGAAGATCGTCGTTCGGATGTCCTTGATCGCCTCGTCGATCTCATCGATCACGCCCGCCAGCCGGGCATCCTGGTCCGGTCGACCGATCGCCGCCTGTACGTGAAGCCCGGCGGCGAACATCCGCTGGATCACCCCATCATGCAGGTCGCGAGCGATTCGGTCTCGATCCTCCAAAACGGCAACCCGCTCGCAGGCCAGGTTGAGTTCCTCGGCCACTTGTCGCTCGTCGGTGAGATCGTGGAAGAAGCTGAGCAGGATCGAACGTCCTCGGCTGCGAATGACGTTTGCCGTCACCATCGCCTGGAAAGCTCGCCCGGAGCGATGCTGCAGGCCCATCTCGTAACGCACGATCTCGCCGGCCGCGGCGCTGCCGCGCAGGGTCGTGATCGCGTCGTGTTCGTCGGGGCCCCACCACGGCGATCGGCCCTCGCTGGCGATCACCTCGTCGTGGGAATAGCCGATCATCTCGCAGAACGGAATGTTCACCGTCACATAACGCCGGTCGACGATGTCGTACTCGAGCACACCGTCGGGCAGGCTGGCGATGATTGCCTGAGCCCGGTCGCGTTCGTCGAGCAGTGCGTGGGCGTAGGGGGTCTCGTCCATACGCACTGCGGTATGCCCATGCATGTGGGTGTCTAAACGTCGGGGTCACCCGGCACCGGGTGCGCACAGCACGAGCGTTTGAGGCGCCGAACTCCGATCGGCATGCTCCACGCCGCGGCGGACCCTGGAGGCCGCATGCCTGCCGTCGCCGATGCAAAATGACTTCCAGGTCTACGTTGCTCCAGCCTTGTGCGGCGGCCTGCCGCAGATCGCCGCGTCGGATTACGCGTTCGCTCGTCCCGTGCGCGCCAAACGGCGGTCCTCGACGTCGGCGGTGTGTCGTGGGGATAGCGAGTCAGCCGAGCATTGCGGCGAGAATGGGAGCGGGGACGGCCCAGGTGGGGTAGGTGGTGTCGAGGATCGTCTTGGTGGCAAGGATGCCCCGGTGCCGAAGCGGCCTTCGATAGTGAGGGCTTCTTTGCGCCAGCCGCTGTCGACCCATTTCGATTCGAGGGGCGTCGTCGAGCGCGGGCCTGCGGCGGTCGACGTTGGGACGGGGGTGACGTCGATCTCGTTGCCGCTTCCGGTGCGGAGGTGGCCGATGGTGTCACCGGCAATCCATCGGCCGGGTTCAAGATCGTCGAGTCGGCGGGCGACTGTGGTGGCAAGAACCTGTTCGGTGAGAACAGTGAAGTGGGGGGCGTCGAGACCAGAGCGCAGCAGGAAGGGGATCCAGGCGAGGACGGGATCGGTGAGATACAGCTTTGATTGTGCCCCGGCCACGGCGCGTCCTCGGCCATCGCGTTGTGGGCACCAGAGGGCGGCGAACGAGGCGACGAGTCGGGCGAGGCGGCGTTCGAAGGTGGTTTTGCTGGCGTAGCCGAGCGTCGCGGAGGTGGCGGCGCGGTCGAGTGGGCTGGCGGTGCGGCGGGTGAGCCCGGCGAGGAGGTGGATGATCGATTCCTGGCCGGTGTTCTCGGGATCGACGTCGCGGCGCAGCCAGGAGTGGAGGTCTTCGAGGAACGACCAGTTGTGGCCACCGGTGGTCTCCAGTGCGTGTACGGCACGCGGGAACCCGCCGCTGGTGAGGTACGCCTGCCAGGCGAGGTCGTAGTCATCGATCGCGTACTCGATCGCGTACTCGATTGCGTCGAGCGCGTCGCGCTGAGCAGGGCGATCTTGTCTCAAGACGTCAAAAAGGTGCACACCTGCGCGCTCGAAGGCGAAAATCGAGCCACAAAGTCCTGTTCAACACATGTCTTTGGCGGAAGGAGAGGGATTTGAACCCTCGGAGGCTTGCACCTCGCACGCTTTCGAGGCGTGGCCCCAAAACGCTGTGACCAGGGGAAACGCGGCGAAATCCAGCGGAATGTGCACGATATGCGCGCGCCACTCCCGGTGAGATTCTGGTCGCCGACCGCTCGTCAAATGTCACCGCAGAACGCGGGATCGAACGTCTGCCCAACCGGCCAATTGGTACGGTACGCAA
>JANMJD010000025.1:0-2603 GCA_031371195.1 Actinomycetes bacterium
CGGCCGCCATCGCCCGGCGTCTTCCCACCCGGTCGACGACGCCAACGCCGATCATCCCGATCAGCAGGAGACCGATGCCGAAGGTCGAACCGTGCAGTGCCGTGACGAACCCTGACAGATGGAATTCGTCGCGCAGCTCACCGAGTACGGCACCGACGCTGAGGCCGGCGACGAGCAGGCAGTAGGTCAGCGTGGAGGCGACCGTCAGGCGGTCCCAGCGAAATCCGCGGCCGGCGCCGATGTCGGTAGTCACGACGCCTGCCACCTGCACAGTTGTACCAATCGGACCGCTGCGCCGACAGGCGATTCGCCGGGTTGAGCCGAAAGTCACCCTGGTGGGGCAGTATGGCCCGGTGACGATGGGACGGCGGCGAAGCGGAGATGGTTTCATCCGGTGCAGTGACGGTCATGTGCGCTGGGGGATCTTCGGCGCGGCCGGCGTGGTGTTCGTCACCCGTCACGACGACGAACTCCGGGTCATGCTCCAGAAGCGCTCCGCCTGGGCGCACGAGGGCGGGACATGGTCGTGCGCCGGCGGTGCGCTCGATGAGGGCGAATCGGCCTACGAGGGTGCGCTACGCGAGGCGTCCGAGGAGATCGGCACGGTGCCTGAGCACCGGATACTCGGCGAATGTGTGTTCTCGCCGGCGTCGGACTGGTCATATACGACGATCGTCATCGAGGTCGCCGCGTCATTCGGTGGCTCGATGAACTTCGAGACCGACGCCGTCGACTGGGTGACTCTCACCCACGTGGATCGGCGACCATTGCACGCCGGTTTCGCCGCGGCGTGGCCCGCGTTGCGCGAGATCATCGAGGGCGCCGACATCGCGGCGCGTACGGACTGACGCCCTCGGACCAGCAGTCGCCCCGCCTCTGGGAGTAGCGCCCTGCGGGCGCATACGACCGCCGAGTGACGTTGCACCGGCGGACTTCGCCGCTACCGTCGATGCCCATGTCGCCGATCAACTCCGCTCGTCTTGCCGCGCTGGTGGCCGTTGTCGTCCTTGCCGGCGCCTGCGGCTCGTCGTCTGGGGCCGAGTCTTCAGTCACGCCAACCACAGGGGCCACCGCCGACGCAACCGCGGCGGCATCGTCGGTGCCCGGTGCGCTGCCCAAGCCCGAAGTGAAGATTCCGGCCACGTTGCCGACGGAGCTGGTGGTCACCGATCTCACGACAGGCACCGGCCCCAAGGCCGAGGCCGGCGACAGCGTGATCGTTCACTACATCGGAGTGCGATCGGCCGACGGTACCGAGTTCGACAACAGCTACGACCGCGGCCAGCCCTACCCGGTGGTGCTGGGGAAGGGCCTCGTCATCAAGGGGTGGGACGAGGGTCTGATCGGCGCTCAGGCCGGCGGTCGGCGCCAGCTCGACATCCCGGCCGATCTGGCCTACGGCGATCAGCCGCAAGGAGACGTGATCAAGGCGGGCGACGCATTGACCTTCGTCATCGACATCGTCTCGATCGTGCCCAAGGTCGACCCGGCCGACGCCCCGCAGGGTGATGTGAAACCGGCTGTCGGCACGACGGCGGTGGTCACCGACGACCTTCGTCCGGGTGATGGCGTCGCCTTGGTCGAGGGTGACAACGCCGTGATCCACCTCGTCGCCTACCGCGGTGACACGGGCAAGCCGATCAACTCGACGTGGGAGTCGGGTCAGACGCAAACCCTCCCGGTCGACGCCGCCCAGACCCTTCCCGGCCTGGCCACAGGCCTGATCGGTATGAAGGTCGGCGGTCGACGCCAGATCACGATCCCCTATGCCGAGGCCTTCGGCGACGCCGGCAACGACAGCCTCGGGCTCCCGGCGAAGACCGATCTCGTGGTCATCATCGATCTGCTGGCGACGGCCTAGCCGTCAGGTGAGCACGGTGTCGGCCGGTTGACCGGCGGACACCGGCGCGCCGACAGGGCCGAGTGAGGCGGCAACCGCCCGGACCTGCGCGGCGGTGAGGCCCGAGGCGATGATCCGCACGATCACGTCGTCGGGGCGGAGGTACACCATTTCGGTGCCACGGGGCTCGGTGCCTCCGGGATGCTCGAACAGGCGCGCCGGCCGGTCGCCGAGCAACTCGGCCGTTCCGTCGGGTACGCCGAAGTGGCCCGATGCGAGCACCAACTCCACGCTCTGCGGGTCCATCGCCGACGCGCCGACGAGCACCTCGGTGAGTATGGCGATGTTGCTGGCGACCATGGTCGTCGTCCCGTCGGCGTCGATCGATGCCATCGTCTTCGTCCACGATCCGCCGCCGGGAACAGTGATCATGTCGGGTGATTGCGAATCGCCGCTCCAGTGGTAGCCCGCCGGTACGTTGAACAGTCGCAGGGCGGTCGCCGGGCTGACCCGTTCGGCTCCTGCCCCGGCGCAGCTCTGTCCCGAGCCGAGGGCGAGCACACACAGCGTTGTACCGCCGACGCGCCACGAACCGGTCTGGTACAGCGCGGTGCCCGACATCGGATTGGGGAAGTACGACGAGGGACCGTCCTGCCACTGGATACGGAACGACACGTCGGCGTGGTCGCTGTCGACGAACCGCACCTCGTCCACCGCGATCCGGGCGAACTCGGCGATGCCCCGAGCAGCCTTGAGGCCATCG
>JANMJD010000041.1:0-30488 GCA_031371195.1 Actinomycetes bacterium
GCTGTCAAACAGCACCTGATTCACCAGCTCCCTGAGCACGCCGTGATCGCATCGTTCGGCTACGACGAAGTGCGCTTCCATCAGCCGCTCCGTCCGGGCGACGAGGTCCATCTCCGGTATGAGTTCGTCGACTCGCGGCCCTCGTCCTCCAAACCCGATCGAGGCATCGTCACCGTGCGACTCTCACTCCTCAAGAGCGACGGCGCCGCGGTCATCATGAGCCACCTGGACACGATCCTCGTGCGTCGCAGAACGCCGCTCAGCGAGACGCCTCTGCGGTGAGCAACACGGTCGTCGATCAGTCGAGTGCCGATCCGTGTGTGCGGGTCGGTCGAGTCGGTGAGAGCCCACCGGGGACGATGCTGGGCTTCATGATCGATGGAAGGACTGTCACCGTTGAGGAGTGGGTCGAGAGGCGATCCGCATGCCGCGCCGGCTTCCGATGCCCGTGAATCGTCATCCGTGTGGGCGTGGCGAGAAGAGCGGTCAGCCTAACCCTTGCACGTTCACTACACAACAGATAGGTTGTGTCCGTGTCGATTCCGCCGTTCGATTCGACAAGTGGGCTCCTGCCGCCAGGAGAGCATGTCGCGGGTTGGACTGAGATTCGTGAACGTCTGGGATGGAACGTGCGGCGCCGTCGTCTACTCGACGGACTTCAGGAGTGCCTCGAAGCGCTTGCCGGCGCGGGCTTGCACCCGCGTCTGGCTGAACGGGAGCTTCGTCACAGCGAAGGACGAACCGGATGACTTCGACGCTGTCTGGTCAGTCGACGGCGTCGACAGGGAACTGCTCGGTGCAACACTGCCTGAACTGCTCGATCTGTCAGATCACCGAGCAGCGCAGAAGCTGAGGTTCGGCGGCGAGTTCTTCCCGAACATCGTCGAGGGTGGGTCGGGCAAGCGGTTCGCCGCGTTCTTCCAGACTGACCGCGATGGAATCGCGAAAGGGATCGTCGTCATCGATCCGACGAAGGAGACATGGGAATGATTTCGAATGACCGCCAATACCAGCACTCGCGCAAGCAGGTCGGCGAACTCGAAGCACTGCTCGCTTCGCTGCGCGCCGGAACCGCCGGGGACGACGGATTCCGCGACCTGCAAGAATCCGCCCTCGTCGGCCAGATCGACGACGTCCGCGCCGAAATCGCCGAGTACGAACAGCTGCGCTCCGGCGCGGAGACGAGCTTCGAGTCGTCGACACTGGCTGGTCTTGCCGATGCTTTGATCAAGGCCCGCATCGCCCGTGGCTGGACCCAGGCTGACCTTGCTGACGCTCTCGGTGTCGCCGAGCAGCAGATCCAGCGATACGAGTCGTCGAGATATGCCGGCGCCAGCTTGGCCCGCCTCGGAGACATCGCCGCGGCCCTGAATGTCGGGGTGCGAGAGACGGTCGTGCTCCTCGCGAGCTGATCAGAGCGATGGTAGAGCGGTCTACGTTCTCTGCGGATTCGGGCGGATTTGGTGGACTCTGGCGGACGGCGCATAGCCATCTACCAGGGGAATGGATTGCCTGGACGGTCTCGGGAACGTTGCCAAGGTGAGGGTCGCGAGTTCGAATCTCGTCGTCCGCTCCACGGAAACCCTGCTTCGGCGGGGTTTTCGTCATTTTCGAGGTCGGCCGCCGGGTTGACGTTGCCCATCTTGCCCATCCGTTGCCCACCCGCCGGCTGGACGTCGACACGTCGACTCGGTCGCTGTTCGTGGCCGCGGCTTGGGCGTTACTGCCGCGGGATTTGTCTGATCGCGACGACGGGGTCGGAGACTCGGCGGAGGCAAGGATCAATACGTCAGAGAAGTGCTGGATCGTTCGAACTGCGAGTGTTCGTCGGCGTCGACCCGCAGACCCGGAGCAAGCGCTACCGGTCAATGACCTTCCGCGGGAACCGCCGAAGCCGAACGGGAGTTGACCGCGATCATCGCGGCGGTCGAATCGGAACGCCAGGTCGGTGCCCGCTCACCGGTCAGCGAACTGTTGGAGGCATGGTTCGCTGTGGCTGCGCCGGGCTGGTCACCCACAACGCTCCGTCAGACCAGATCAGTGCTCAACCGATACCTGTTACCCGGCCTCGGCGACATCCGTGTCAGCGATGTCACGGTGACCCGGATCAACGCGCTGTACGCCGGGTTGGCGAAGACGGGCAGTATGACGGGCGGGCCGCTGGCGGCAGGGACGCTTGCTCGGGTGCATGTGGTGTTGCGCTCCGCGTTCTCGCACGCCATGCGGGCTGGTTGGGTGTGGGACAACCCGGTCGAACGTGCGCATCGGATCACGGTCGCACGGGTCGAGATGCAGCCACCGACACCCGACGAGCTCCATCGGCTGATCGAACGGATCGCGGAACGTGATCCGCTGCTGTGTCTGTTCGTCGTGCTCGCCCGGTCACCGGCGCTCGTCGGGGGAGATGTTGGCGTTGCGTTGGCAGAACATCAAACTTGGCCGAGGATGGATCGAGTTCGCCGCCGGCTGGGTTGAGGGCCCGCGTGGGCCGGTGTTGGCAGCGACGAAGACGCGCCTACTCATTCGGTCGATATCGACCGTGACACGATCGAACTGCTCGCCTCCCACCACGACGACCAATAGATAGGCGCGGAGTTTGTGTTCAGCGACGACCACGGTGTCGCAGCGTGGAGACCGAACCGGGTGACCAAGGCCTTCATCCGTCACCGCCGCGACGCTGGCCGGCGCCGCTTCCGCTTGCATGATCTGCGCCATTTCATGGCTACTGAAATGCTTGACGCTGACATCCCGCTCGTGGTCGTCGCTCGCCGTCTCAACCATCGGCGGGTCTCCACAACGCTCGACAAGTACGCCCACGTCGTGCCCGGCCGCGACGCCGAAGCCTCAGCAACGATCAGCCGAATCATCCGCCGAGCCAGCTGATTGGCGCCGACCGTGTGGCCGTCGAGTAGCGCCGACGGCGACACGGCGGATGTTGGCACACCGTCGGCACCTGTATAGCGTGAGTGCTATATATCGTGGGGTGAGATCGAGCTGGAGCCTGAGGTCACCAGCTGGTATCAGTCTCTCGGCGAGGAAGAACAGGCTCGTGTCGAGTTCCATGTTGATCGGCTTGGCCGGTTCGGTCCGTTGCGGGACGAACCGCACGCCAAGCAGCTCGATGGGAAGCTGCGTGAGTTGCGGTTCTATCTCGCTGGTCGGGCGACGCGCGTGACGTACTGGATCGCGCCGGGTCGGGTGATCGTGTTGTTGACCGTTATTCGCCAAGACACGACCGAACGAACGTCGCGAGGTGGAACAAGCCCGACGAGCGATGCAGCGTTGTATGACCGAGCACGACATGACAGGAGACGACGATGAGTGAACGAACCGCATGGTCGGAGATCGCTAAGCCGCGTAGCGAGCAGGCTGTGGCGGCGGCGGCCGACGAGCAACGCGTCACGGCGTTCCGGGAGCTTGTGTATCGGTTGCGCACGGACGCCGGCCTGACCCAGGCCGAACTTGCTCGTCGGATGGGTACGACGCAGTCGGCGATCGCCCGGATGGAGAACGGCGGTACCCGACCAACTCTCGAGACGCTCGAACGGCTCGCTGGCGCCGTCGGACAGGATCTCGTGGTAGGCGTCGAGACCGGTTTACGTCACGACCAGTCGGTCGTTCGCATGGTCGAAGAAGGCCACGCCGTGCTCCGCATCGCCAGCTGAGGTTCGCCGTCCCCACGCTCGGGCGTCGGGGTTGTTGGTTGTTCGTCGCCTCCGGCGCCAGCCGACCGTCTGTTGGGGAGTCGACGCCCGATAGGTGCCGGCGTCGAGAAGTTCGCCGAGCAACGCGAGCCGGGACCGCGCAGCAGGTGATCGAACACCGAGGCGCTGTCGTCGCCGACGCCGACGCGGTGGGCGAGTTCTCGTTCGTCGTCGTCAAAGCCGTAGCCGGATGACGCCTCTACTCCGCCGCGCACCACGCCGGGAGTAACCCAGTTTTGCATCAAGCTGCTGCAAAACTGCACCGGGTACGAACTGCGAGAGCGCAGAACCTGCGTACACCCCTTCGCGTAGACTCCCGTCTGGAGGAGACGCCGGGTGTTGACGGACATCGAGCCTTGGGTGAAGGCCCGGGTTGATCAACTCATCGCACAGGTGGGTGAGGACGAGTTCCGTCGCGGCGTTGCGCAGTTCACCCGCTGGCATATCGACTCGATGTCCCTCGATGAAGTGATCGGCCTCTATGTGATGGCTCGTCGCGGTCGGGTCCATCCTCCTGAGGTTGGTCGCAGCGGAGCGGCGCTCCATATGACGCTTCCTGGCCGCACCGACGACGATGCCGGCTTCTCGATCCGCGGGAACAAAGTCTCCGTCGAGGAGTGGGTTGAGTGGCGAACGGCGCACCGCGCCGGGCTTTCGGCCACGTGAGCGCCGAGGATCCTCGACCGTTCGAACTCGTATCGGTCACCACCGCGATGGCGCGGCATAGGCGGCATCACTCTGGTTCTCGTTGACCCCGCTACTGATGGCGTCGTCGTCTCGCCGCTCGACAGCATCGCCGCCCTCCCGCTCTCCAGCCTGGTGTTGGACGACGTTGTCGTGGCGGCTGCCGATGTGGTGGGCAGCCGCGGTGCCGGATGGTCGTTGCTGCTCATCACAGTTCCTCGCGCATGATGACGGGATCGCCGCAGGAGCCGGCGGGACTCGCAGCTCGGACAGCACGTTCTGAGGACGGGGAGTTCCGCACCTCTCGCCATGATCTCGTCCATGCCACTGACGACGCCGGCGACGTCAGCCAGCACGACATGATCGAGGCCATTGCGGGCGTAGGCCTCAAACTGGCCCGGCAACTCTTCGTGGTTGCCGATGAACAGCACTTCTTCGACCATGTCGAAGGGGATCGTGCCGGCGATGTCGCGGAGATCGTCGGGATTCAGATCGTGGATGATTACGTCTCTGAGGCGTCGGCGGGGCCGGCGTGAACGCAGTGTCGTGATTCTCGCCCCACCGACCACACTGCGCTGCGAAACTATCCGAAGAGATAGTTTACGGCCGTACGGAAGCTCCCTGGAGGCCTGAAATGCAGACAACAACGACGTTCTGCCGTGTGTGCCACGCAAGTTGTCCGATGGAAGTGGACGTACAGGACAACCGGGTCATCGCCGTGCGAGGGGTGATGGACGACCCGCTGTTCGAGGGCTACACGTGCATCAAGGGACGCCAGCTCCCCGATCAGATGGCGGATCCGAATCGGTTGCGTGCGCCATTGCGCCGTCGGCCCGATGGCACTTTCGAGGAGGTCACCAGCAGCGACGCGCTCGATGCGATCGCCACGGAGTTGCGCCGAATCATCGACACCTATGGGCCTCGCGCCGTTGCCTCCTATACCGGCACCGGCGGCTACCAGAACTCCGTTGCGGTGCCCACCGCGCGGGCATTCCATGACGGTGTCGGCTCGTCGTCGTTCTACACGTCGGTCACCATCGACCAGCCGGCAAAGGGGCTCGCCGGTTTCCGTCTGGGGGGCTGGGAAGCGGGCTACAACAGCTTCACCGATGCCGACGTCCACATGGCGATCGGGTATAACGCGATGGTCTCGTCGTATGGCCCGCTCGGCGGCCTGCAGGGCACCAACCCGTTCGTGGTCATGCGCCGCCGCAAGGCCGAAGGGATGAAGCTCATCGTCATCGATCCGCGGCGGACCGAGCTCGCCAGCTTCGCCGACATCCACCTGCAGATCCGCCCCGGCCAGGACGCCACACTGATGGCCGGGATGATCCGCATCGTGCTCGAGGAAGGGCTCCAGGATCATGAGTTCTGCGAGCGCTGGATGAGCCAGATGGGCGAGTTGCACGCCGCCGTGGATGGGTTCACCCTCGATCTTGTCGCCGAGCGTTGCGAGCTGGCGGCCGACGACATCGTCGCTGCGACACGCATGTTCGCAGCCGGCCCACTCGGCACCGCTGGCACCGGTACGGGGCCAAACATGGCGGCACACTCGAGTCTCACGGAGCACATGGTTGCCGTGCTCAACACGATCCTCGGCCGGGTCAACCGGGAGGGTGATCTCCTCGAGAACGGCCTGCTGCTGTATCCCGAAGCTCCCCACCGCGCCCAGGCCACCCCGCCGCGCGATCCGGCCAAGGGCCCGCTGGCCCGCATCCGCAAACTGCGCGGCTACCGCGGCGAAATGCCCACCGCCACGCTAGCCGAGGAGATTCTCACCCCGGGCGAAGGTCGCATCAGGGCGCTGATCGTCAGCGGCGGCAACCCGGCGGTGGCCTTCCCCGATCATGAGCTCACGCTGCGGGCACTTGATGATCTCGAACTGCTCGTCGTGATCGACCACCGGATGACCCCCACTGCGGAGTTTGCCGACTATGTGATCGCCCCGACGCTGTCGCTGGAGCGGGCGGACGTGCCGCACCTGATGGACCGGTGGTTCCGAGCGCCTTACACCAACTACACCGAGCCCGTCGTCGAACGCGATGGCGATGTCCTCAACGAATGGGAAGTGTTCTGGGAACTGGCCTCGCGCCTTGGTACCCAGCTCCCGTACCCGGGCGGCTCCCCGGACATGACGGTGCGTCCGAGCACCGATGAGATCATCGACCGCAGCTACGCCGGGTCGCGCATGCCCCTCGATGAGGTGCGGGCCAACAAGCGACAGGTGCATATGCACATGCGGCTTGTCGCCCAGCCCGCCGAGGAAGGCGCGACCGCCACGTTTACTCCGGCACCCGACGACCTGATGGCAGAACTCGCCGAGGTGCTCGCCGAGACATCGTCCACATTCGCCGGCCGTGACGTGTCGGCGTACCCCTTCCGTCTGGTCAGCCGCCGGCTCAAGCACGTGCTCAACTCCACCGGCACCGAGCTGCCGGGGCTCGCCCGCAAGGGCACCACCAACCCGGCATACATGAACCCGCTCGATGTCGGCGAGCTTGGTCTCGCCGACGGTGACATTATCGAGATCAGCTCGCCGCTTGCCGTGCTGCACGGCGTCGTCGAAGGTGCCGACGATGTGAAGCGCGGCGTCATCTCGATGGCCCACTCGTGGGGCGGCCGCTCTCTCACCGACGAGAAGGTGCGCGACATCGGCGCGCCCACCCGCCGACTCGTCTCGGTCGACGTCGGCCACGACCCGGTGACCGGCATGGTGGTGTCGAGCGCGATCCCGGTGGCCGTCAAGAAGGCAGAGGTTCCGGCGTAACCCCGTCGGCTTCGCTGCCGCGTTCGGACTACTGACGACCCCCGGCGACCGACAGGGTCTGGCCGGTGATCCAAGCCGATGCATCGGATGCGAGGAAAAGTGCGACGGCGCCGAGGTCCGTCGGCGTGCCGAGCCGGCCCAGTGGGATGTTGTGCGCATACCGCTGCACGGTGTCCTCGTTGACGCCGAGCGCCTTCATCATGATCTCGGTCGGCACCGCGCCCGGGGCGATGCCGTTGACCCGAATGAGCGGAGCCAACTCGAGCGCGAACGTTTCGGTGAGTGAGTTCACGGCGCGCTTCGCGGCGGCGTAGTGGCCGCTGCCGGGCGTGCCTTTGAACGCGGCCATCGAGGTGATGTTGATGATCGAGCCGCCCCGGTTGCCGACCATCATGTGCGGCACGGCGGCGAGCGTGCACTGGTACACGGCCGTCACGTTGAGGTCAATCGTGTTGTGCCACTCCGCCGGGTCGAGCTCTGTCAACGGGGAGCGAATCGGCGAGCCACCCGCGTTGTTCACCCATGTGTCCAGCGAACCGAACTCGTCGACAGCAGCCCGGGCGAGCGCCGCGACGGCGTCCTTGTCGGTGACATCGGTGGTGATGGCAATGGCGCGACCGCCGGCGGCGCGGATCTCGGCGGCAACGCGTTCGATCTCATCGGTGCGGCGAGCAGCACAGACGACTGCTGCACCGGCGTCGGCGAGCACGGTAGCGATGCCCTCACCGATGCCGCGTCCCGCTCCGGTTACCACCGCCGTCGTGCCCGTCATGTCGTAGAGGTCGTGCGCGATGCCCATTGTCTGCTCCTCGTAGGTGCGAAGTCCGCACTCGGTTCACCAGATGGGTTGACGGAGAACCCGGTCGGCCGAGAACGCTGAGTGATGAATGCCTCTGCTCCGGGTCGGACTGCGAATACGGCACCTTGCCATACTTGCGGGCGCCGACTCTCACCGACGCGGCGACTGGAGTATCTCATGAGCCTGATTGCCGTCGAAGCCGCGATCACCATCGCTGACCCATCCACCAGGCAGGCGCTGATCGCTAGCTGCGCGCCGGTCCACAGGCCACGCGCGACGACGAGCCCGGGTGTCGATGACCCATGGTCCAATGCGCCCGAGTTGGGCATGCTGGCCAGGCCAAGGTGCGACGGGGCCTGAAACCACCCGCAAGCCGGGTGTCACGTTCTCCAACTACCAGGAGTCCAAGATCCGCTGGCGGCATGATCTGCTCGGCAAGTGGGTCGGCGACGCCACCACCGGCACGCCTGTGAGCATCGGGACCGCCCAACCACCGCCTCACCGCGCAGACCAGCACCTGCTGGCGATCCGCCGTTCAGTCCGCGCCCGGCGCAGGCTGTTCGGCGGCCTTCTGCTCGGCGATCCACTCGGCAGTGGCCTTGCCCATCTTGCCCCCGTCGTAGCCGATGCGATGTGTCGGCTCGACTTCCAGGATCACCCGGCGCGGTGAGTCGAGAAACCTGGTGAACAGGTCCTGACGCTCCTGGTCGCCCGGTTGCACGACAGCCGCCAGGGCCGGGTAGAACCAGTCCTTGGTCGCCTGATCGTCGCGAATGGTGCAGGTGCCCTTGTACGTCACCGTCTTGTTGCGCGCCATCTTCGAGCCGGTCGAGGTGACCACAATGCAGACGCGAGGATCGCGTCGAACCGCACTGATCCGCGCCCGCTGACTCGTGGCGGTCAGCCAGAACTTCCCGTCACGGTAGACGTACGACATGATCACGCCGACGGGCCAGCCTTCTTTGTTCGACCAGATGAACGTGCACTCGTTCTGGAGGCGGAGCATCTCCAGCTCGACATCGTCGTCAAGCCCGTACACGGTGACGTCTTCGTAGTTCTCGGGATGCGCTGACATGCACCGCAAGGTACGGCCCGGCAGCCCGAAAGGGCGACACGGAACCGACACAGCCTGACGGACCAACGTAACGTTGGGTGGCGCGCAAGGTAGGTAGGTCCATCCTCGATATGGCTGCGATCGACACCCCCGAGGCCAGCGTCGGCCGGGCTAGCCGTATCGGCAGGCCACCCAAGCTCGACGAACACGGCATCGCGACACGCCAACGGTTGAGCGCCGCTCCCGATGAGATGGCAATCGGCTCAGGTGTCCGAGGCGGTCAGCGGCTCACGCGAAGGCGACTACGGTGCCCTCATGGGGATCACCGTCAATGAGTTCGTCACAGCGTACATCGCCGAGATGAGTGGCAAGGAAGTCGAACTCGACCGTGTGGTCACTTCACCCAGTGGGCTGACCGGCCAGGGGATGATCGAAGCGATCAGTCACCCCGAGGTGGGCCGGCTGGCCATCCAGCTGATGGCCGACTTCATGGCGCCCGAGGGTTCGCTGTATTACGACGCAATCTTCGGCGCGTTCACCGGGCAGCTGGCAATCAGGCAGTGGCTCGTCCCCGCCATGGCGGAGATCGAGTTCATCGACTTCGTCCCGATGGCCGAAGCCGTGTGGTTCGATGACGGGCAGGGCGACACGTCGCTCGACGAATGGCAGATGGTCATGAACCTCGACGGCCAGAAGATCCCTCTGTCGCGCGGCGTCAGCGTGCGGCGATATCGCGACGGATGGATCACGTGGGCCTGCGACGTGTACGACACCGCAGCGTTCCGCCAGCCACCGCCGCCCGACATGACGGGCCCGCCTCCACCGCAGTTGCCACCGTGCCCGGTCATCGATTGGGCCATCGACATCACGGTCTCACCAGCGACTCTCGGCAACCCGCTGCGGATCTCCGAGCCGTTTCATCCGACGGACTCCGTGTACATCGATCCGATCGCCGGCGAACTGCTCGGTGAGGCGGCCATCACCGGTTGGCTCGGCGAGGCGGCCGCTGCGGCGGACGCCAGTGTGTTCGCGCCGCTCGGCCCGTTGCTCTCCGACGGCACCACCTCGGTGCAGGAGTGGAAGCGCCTCACCGCCGGGTCCGACGGGATCGACGCAACGCTGCGCGGCACCAGCGTGCGACGAGTCGTCGACGGGTCCGTCGTGTACGCGGCCGACTACTACGACACTGCGGCGCTGACTCCGCCCGACCTCACACTGGGCTGAGCAGCACCGCTCAGGCCGGGGCGGCCGATGCCTGTGTGCGCGCCTGTGCGGCGATGCGAGCGGCCTGCGACTTCGACCTGATGCCTCCGGCGATCCCTTCCGGGTTGAGTACCGCCGTGAGAATCAACAGCACGCCACCGATCAGCGCTTCCCACCGGCCTAGGCTGCCGGTGACCTGTGCCATTGCGTAGAACGCCACTCCGGATGCAGCGGTGATGCCGGATGCGACTGCACCACTGACGCAGGTGATCCCGCCCAGGTAGGCGATGGCCAGCGCGGTGAGCGACGCAATCGCGCCGAAGGAAGCGTCCGACACGCTGCCGAAGCGGTAGGCGATGAGGCAGCCGCCGATTCCGGCGATGAACGAAGACGCGGCGAACACCTGCACCTTCACCCGCGACACACTGATGCCGACCGCGCTGGCTGCCCGCTCGTTCGACCTGGTCGCCAGCATCCGCCGCCCGGTCGCGCTCTTGCGGAGGTTCGCGACTGCCAACGCGAGCAACACCGCGACCACGACGAGCAACACGCCGAAGATCGGTCGCGACGCCTGGTCGCCAAGGATCAGGCCGAGATCCCAACGGCCGAGCTTCGGGTTGGGAACCTTGGCGCCGCCGGTCGAGGCATCGCCGACATAGTCGGGGTTCTTGAACACGAACTCGGAGATCGCCACGCCGCCTGCCAGGGTGACGATTGCCAGGTTGGTACCGCGCACGCGCAGCGCAGGAAACCCGACGAGCACACCAAAGACGGCGGCTACGACTGCAGCCAGGATCGGCGCGATCGGGAACGGTATGTCCCACCGGATAGCCATTTTGGACAGGGCAAATCCGGCTATACCAGCGAACGCCATTTGAGCGAGGGAGGTTTGGCCGCCGAAGCCGGTGAGCACTACCAACGAGAGCGCCAACACCACTGCGATGGTCGATGTCAAGATCGCGCCGCGCCAGAGCGGGCCGAGCACGAACAGACCGGCAATGGCCAGCGCCGCTGGCACCGCCACGCTGATCGCGGTGACCTTGGCCGGTGGCACCGTCGGCAGTTTCCAGGCGTCGACCGCCCCACGTTCGGGGAGCCGCTCGCCCAACACGACCATGGCGATGATGATCACGAGGAACGGAAGGCCTTGCCGTGCGCCGTACTCCGGAAACCAGCTGACGTCGCCCTGCATCTTGGTGAACGTGGATTGCACGATGCCGATAGCCATCCCGGTGACAACCGTCGGCCACACATTCTGGAACTTCCCAATCAACGCAGCGCCGAGCGCAGGGATGAGATACAGGAAAGTGAAGATGCCCGACGACAACTGGATCATCGGTGACGCCAGAATCGCGACGACAGCCCCGATCAGCGACGCCAGCACGAAGCTGGCACCGGCGAGGAATGTCGGTGAGTAGCCGAGCAGCACCGCCCCTTTTTCGTTTTCGGCGGCGGCTCTGGTCACCAGACCGATCCGAGTGTGACGCGATGCAGACCACAATGCGGCAGCGAGCACGAGCACCACCACCGTCAACCACAGTCCGTCGCGCGGCAAGGTGATGCCCTTCGCAAACGTGACAGGCTCGTCGGGCAAGATCGCCTTCACCCGCAGACCCTTGGACTCGGAGAAGCGACGTTCGATGAGCGAGATGAACACGATCACCAGCCCGATGCTGGCGACCACTTTGGCCAGTGCCGGTGCCCGGAACAGTGGCCGGAACACCAGCAGATACACGATTGCACCGAGCACGACAGCCGTAGCCAATGCCATCAGCATCGCCCACCGAATCCCGATATCGCCACCCGCGAAGTGGTAGCGAGCGGGCAGACCGGGGAATGGCAACGGGTAGGCGCCGCGGCGCAGGTCGGCGTAGACGTAGGCAGCCCATGCGGACATCGCCCCGAAGCCAAAGTTGACGACTCCCGACCCCTGATGGGTGATCAACAACCCGAGCCCGAATGCCGCGATGATCGCTCCCGCCCCGGTCCCAGCGAGGAGGTAGTAGAGATAGTCGGTCACGTCGTGGCCCGGCCAATGCCCACCGAAGAGCTACGAGACAACAGACCGCTCCTTCGAATCCCCACATCGTTGCCAACAGGCAAGCCTGCGCAAAGTAGCACCCCGCCGAGACCGGTCGTCACCCGGAACTCACCCGCTGCTGGGGACCGAAGAAGGAGCGCTACTCACCGAAGCCCTGATCGAGCAATGCGTTCTGGGCGCGCTCGATGACCGCTGTCCAGAGTGCGATGGCTCGCTCGCTCGTGAAGTCGAGACTGCCGACGGCCAGCACCGGAATCATCCACCCGCAGCTGACGCCGACGCTGTAGTCCTTCAACAGCGTGTCGTAGTCGTAGCCCACGACACCATTGGCGACCAGCGTGTCGTGGTAAGTTTGCAACAGCTCGGCCTCGTGCGCTCGCCGATCCTCGGTGCTGATGTTCTGCGAGATGAAGTAGGCAACGTCGGCAACGCCGCCGCCTTGGCTGATCGCCTGCCAGTCGATGACGACCACCGTGCCGTCGTCCTCGAAGAACAGATTGTCGGCACGGAAATCGAAGTGCACCAACGTATGAGGCATGGCGGCCAGGTCGTCGAGCACCTGGGGACGCGCCGTCGCGTAGCCGGCGACGAACGCGGCCAACTCGGGCTTGACGCTGTCGGCGAAGGCCGCCATGAAGCCGGGGAGCGACGCGTCGTAAATCGCCGAACCAGCCTGGTTGAGTGGACCGTTGATCACCGGAATGAAGTCGGCGGCCTCGAGACCGGCGCCGTTCCAGAAGCGGGCGTGATGTGCCGCCAGCCCGACGAGCGCGGCGCGAGCCAGCGCCGGTGGGACGCCCGCAACCTGATCGCCGAGGGTCAGCCCCGAGAGGTCCTCCATCAGCAGCATGTAGCGCTAATCGGCGGGCACGTCGGCCGGCTCACAGGTGACGTGGTAGGTGGCAGGCGTCCGCACCGGCGATTGCGCAGCCACCTCGGCATAGAAGCGGTGCTCGCGTTCGTAGATCCGGGTTGGGTGCATCATGGCCCTGATCTCGGGCGACTGGGTGGGGAACTTGGCAACAACGGTCGTGGGCGCCTCACCCGCGTCGCCGTCGTACACGAGCCCGACCTTGGCCACCTCGCCCATGAAGCCGACGCCGGCCCCTGCCGGATCAAGCACGACGGATGCGACAGTGACGTTTGGGCCGATCGTTCCCGACCCTCTCAATGCGGCGGTCATCCACTCGGCACTGATCTCACTCGTTGTCGTCGGGAGCACGCTCATGGGCTGAATGTACAGAGCGGTCGAACGAGGTGAGCCACCGGGCAACCGCCGAGGTAACAGGCACTCCACTTCGAGCCCTTGGGCCATGGCGACTAGCCTCACCATCGTTCAGCAAGTCCGGCGGCTCATGGCCACCGTCCCAGAACGCGAGGACGTAACCGTCATGTCGGTACTCACGGCATCGTTCGCAACGTCACGTGGAGGCGATCTCGCGCTCGCTGACGACAGCGGCCCACGCACGTGGGCCGAACTCGATGAGCGGGTCAACCGGCTGATCCACAGCCTTCGCGCCGCCGGGATCAACGCCGGCGACACCATCGCGATCCTGAGTGGCAACTGCAACGAATGGTTCGAGGTCGCCTTCGCATGCGCCAACGGGGGCATCACCTACGTGCCCCTCAACTGGCACCTCATCGCCGCCGAGATCGCCTACACACTTCACGATTCGGGGTCGAAGGCGATCATCTGCGGCCATCACTTCCTCGCAGAGACGACCAAGGCGCTGGCGGACGAGCGCTCCAGCGGCGTCGGGCTCGCGCTGGTCATCGGCGGCGAGGCGAACGACCGCTTCCAGAGCTACGAGGCGTTCTTCCAGGCCGGTTCACCCGATGAACCCACCGGCCAGTGCTTCGGCGGGCCGATGTTCTACACCAGCGGCACCACCGGCAATCCCAAGGGCGTGCGCGGCTCGCTTGCCAATATGCCTGAGGGTGCCGACCCGGCGATCTGGCAGCTGATCGGCGCCGGGTTCGCCAGCCTGGTGGAAGGGCCTGGGCGCAGCCTGCTGTGCGGCCCCGTATACCACTCTGCCCAGTGGGCCTACTCGTTCCTGCCGATGATCCTTGGATCGGCAACGATCATGCAGCACAAGTACGACAGCGCCGAAGTGTTGCGTCTGATCGACGAGTACGCCGCCACCAACGTGCACCTCGTGCCCACCCAGATGAAGCGTCTCGTTGATTTACCCGAGGACGTGAAGCGCGGCTTCGACGGCTCGTCGCTGCAGCTTGTGTTGCACGGCGCCGCGCCGTGCCCGCCGCGCATCAAGCAGGCGATGATCGACTGGTGGGGGCCGAAAATCACCGAGTACTACGGCTCCACCGAGGGTTCGGTCATCACGATGATCGACTCGGAACAGTGGATGGCCAAGGGAGGCAGTGTCGGCCCACCCCTGCCGAGCATGGAGATCATCGTGATCGGCGACGACGGCTCTCGCTATGGCCCGAACACCTCGGGGACGCTGTATTTCCGCAACGCGATGGGCAGCGACTTCGAATACCACAACGCACCTGAGAAGACCGCCGATTCGCATCTCGAACCCGGCGTGTTCACAACCGGCGATGTCGGCTATCTGGACGATGACGGCTACCTCTGGCTCCGCGATCGCAAGATCGACATGATCATCTCCGGAGGCGTCAACATCTATCCGGCGGAGATCGAGGGTGTGCTTGGTGGCCACCCGCTGGTTGCCGACGTCGCCGTCATCGGCGTGCCCAACGAGGACTTCGGCGAAGAAGTGAAAGCCGTCGTGGTGGCGGCTGACGGCGTCGTGGCCGACGATGCATTGCGCGCCATCCTCGCCGCCCACTGTCGCGAACTGCTCGCTGGCTTCAAGGTCCCGCGGTCGTTCGATTTCGTTGCCGAACTGCCGCGCACGGGCACCGGCAAGATCCGGAAAGCGACGATCCGTCAGCCGTTCTGGGAAGGCTACGACCGCTCGATCTGACCTCCCGGGCCTCGGACCGTCCTTGACAGCGGAACTTGACCGCGGGTAGGTCTTGACCTGTGAGTAACCGTGACAGCAGACCGGGCAGACTGGCCAGATGACCATCCGAGTGCGCCGTCGGCCGGGTCGCCCCGCTGGCGGACAACACGTCGTCGACAGAGAAGTAGTACTCGACGCGGCCGAGCGAGTCATCCGACGCGACGGTGCCGGCGTCTCGCTGCACGCGATCGCCATCGAGGCCGGAGTGACCAAACCGATCGTCTATGCACGAGTCGGTGGCCGTACGGATGTCGCCAACGCGCTCGCCGAACGCCTCGCTGATCGGATGATCGCGGCCGCAGGCAACGCTGTCGACAGCCAGCCGTATGGTCGAGCGATGTTCGCCTCGTTGATCGAGGCGAACCTCATCACCGTCGCCGCGCACCGCGAGCTATTCCTCTATGTCACCGGAGGCACCTCCGACGAATCACCGATGCGCACCCTGTACCTGGCGGAACGGTCAACCACGCCGATGGCCGCACAGCTGGCCCGCAGGCGCATCCATCTTGGCCTCGACCCCTCCGTCGCGCTCCCCTGGGCATACGGCGTTGTCGGGATGCTGCAGTTGGTCTCGTTGTGGTGGGTGACTGAAGCCGACCGCACTGCCGAGCAGCTTGCCGAGGAGCTCGCCGAGTTGCTCTGGAGCGGGTTCTCAGCCGCCTGAATCGACCAGTGCGCGTTGGATCACCCGGAGTGGTCAGCAGTAACTTACCGCCAGTAGCTTTTCTCCGCCGATCGTGTTACCTTCCAGCGATGGCCAGCGACTACGAAGACCTGACCGAGTGCGCCCTCTCCGAGGAAGTCGAGCAGAAGCTGGTGAACACCCAGCGCGAGTGCGTCTTCATGTGGACGAACACCGCTGTGCGAGGCATTCAGTGTCGTCATGTCGCGCGTGATCATCGAGTTCATCCCCGACTACACGCTCAGCTCCGACGCGAACCTGATGTGGGCGCGTTCACCCGAAGCCGTCAAGTAACCCGTACCGCACGTCAAACCGCAGGAGCATCACCATGACCGTGACCGAGAATCCGACCAAGTGGCACCTCCGGGGCAACTGGGCGCCCGTGCTCGACGAACTCGACATCACCGACCTCAGAGTCGAGGGTGCCATCCCACCGGCGTTGCAGGGCACCTACCTGCGCACTGGCCCGAACCCGGCTTCAGGCAGTTCCGATCACTGGTTCTTCGGCGACGGCATGATTCACGGGATTCGTCTCGCCAACGGAAAGGCCGAGTGGTATCGCAACCGGTTCGTGCAGACGCCGAACATCGCCGATCCGATCTCAGACCCGGTGGCCGGAATGGGCGACCTCACCCGCGGCACCGGCAACACGCACGTGATGCCACACAACGGCGAGTTGCTGTGCCTCGAAGAGGGCCACTGGCCATGGCGGATCGACAATGAGCTGAACACGCTGGGCGTGCAGAACTACGGCGGCGCCCTCACCTGTTCGATGACCGCGCACCCCAAGGTGTGCCCGATCACCGGCGAGCTCCTGGCGTTCAGCTACCTCAGCGCGGGGCAGCCTTACCTCCACTACATCCGTGTGGGGGCCGATGGTGAGCTGAAGCAGATCGAAGGGATCGAGATCCCGAAGATGGTGATGATGCACGACTTCCAAGTCACGCAGAACTACGTCATCTTCATGGACCTTCCCATCTGCTTCGATCTCGGTGCGCTGCAGACCGGCTTTCCGTTCATGTTCAATCGCGATGCCGGCGCACGTCTGGGCGTCATGCCCCGCACCGGCACCAACGCCGATGTTCGCTGGTTCGAGATCGAGCCGTGCTACGTCTTCCACGGCGTCAACTCGCACGAGTCGGGCGACACGATCGTGATGCACGTGTCGCGCCAGCCGGAGGCCTTTGGCACGAGCAACGACGACTACGCGGAGGTCGGCCGCCTGTGGAGCTGGACGATAGATTTGGCCCGGGGAACCGTCACCGAGCAGCAGCTTGACAACCGGCCCGGCGACTTCGGTCGCGTCGACGACCGGATGATCGGCCTCGACGCCCGCTACGGCTATCTGATGGCCATGGGTGGCGAAGGCAACAGTGAGGAGCCGGTCTACGGTTCGGCGTTCTGGAAGTACAACCTCCACGACGGCACGTGTCAGGAGCACCAACTCGGTGAGGGCGTCCGCGGCGCCGAGCCCGTGTTCGCCCCCGCGTCGCCCGATGCTGCCGAGGACGAGGGGTGGGTCATCAGCCTGGCCCACGACACGAACTCCGGGGAGTCGAAGCTGCTGATCATCGACGCACAGGACTTCACCGCCAAGCCGGTGGCCACGGTCCACCTGCCGCGCCGGGTGCCGTACGGCGCACACGGCAGCTGGGTGCCCGACGCCATCGTCCGCTGACACCCGCCTCGGGCGACGAGTCGCGGTCCTGCCGAACACACCTCAATCCACTCAATCCGCCGACGAATCCAACCGAAAGAAGCCAGAACATGTCGATGACCGAAGATCTGCCTCTGTTCCTTCGAGGGAACTTCGCGCCGCTCACCGAGGAACGCACGCTCACCGAACTGCGCGTGACCGGCACGATTCCCGCGGAGCTCGATGGCCGCTACCTGCGCAACGGTGCCAACCCGTTCACAGGCTACGCAGATCATCCGTTCCTCGGTGACGGAATGATCCACGGCATTCGACTGCACGGCGGAGAGGCCCAGTGGTATCGCAACCGGTACGTCGCGACACCGTTCATCGACCACCCGCATCAAAAGGCGATCGACATCGACGAGAGCTTGACCGACATGGCGGCCTCGAAGGCGAACACGAACATCATCGGTCATGCCGGACGGTTGCTCGCGCTCGAGGAGGGGCACTTCCCGTACGTGCTCGACGGCGGATTGGAGACCACGGGCGTCCTCAATTTCGGAGGCAAGCTGAAGGGTTCCTTCACCGCTCACCCGAAGGTGTGCCCGGCCACAGGTGAGCTTCTGGCATTCGGCTACTCGCTTTTCCCGCCGTACCTCACCTACCTGCGGGTCGATGCCAAGGGTGACCTCGTCCAGGTCGAGAACATCACCGTTGGTGGACCGACGATGATGCACGACTTCAACATCACGCGGAACTACATCATCTTCATGGATCTGCCAGCCGTGTTCGATCTCGACATGGCGATCCGTGGCGAGATGCCGATCCATTGGAGCGATTCGTACCCGGCCCGTCTGGGTGTGATGCCACGCAACGGCAGCGATGCCGACGTGAAATGGCACGAGATCGACCCGTGCTATGTCTTTCATCCAATGAACGCCTACGAGGAGGGCAACACGATCATCATCGACGTCGCCCGCCTCCCCCACATCTGGCGCGACGGCCCGATCGACTTCCCGCCGCCATCGTTGCACCGTTGGACGATCGCCCTTGCTACTGGTGTCACTCGCGACGAGCAGATCGATGATCTGCCCGCCGAGTTCCCCCGTGTCGCCGACTCGGTCGTGGGGCTCAAGCACCGCTACGGCTACATGATGGCCAACGCCACGGAGTCCGCGTTCGAGGACCCGATGTCGGCGCCGGGGGCGATCCTCAAGTACGACCGTGTTGCGGGCACTCGTACTCAGATTGACTTGGGGATGGGTCGCATGCCCGGCGAGAGCGTGTTCGTTCCGTCGGCCAACTCGGGCGCCGAGGACGATGGCTATCTGATGACATACGTGTACGACGGCGCAAGCAACGAGAGTGAGTTCGTCATCTTCGACGCCTCGACGATGAGCGACGAGCCGGTCGCGAGAGTTCACCTTCCCCGAGTGCCGTTCGGGTTCCACGGCAACTGGGTTCCCGCTTCCGTGGCGGACTGAGCGACCCGGTGCGGCTCTCGGAACATCGGCCGTGAACGCCACGCCTCAGGGTCAGGCGGACGTCACCGCCGCGTGGTTCGCCGAGCAGATGGACATGAGGATCGATTCGATCGAGGGCGAGCCGATTGCAGCCGAGCGAGGCTTCATGGGGCAGTTGTATCGGACGGCTTGGTCGTCGCCCGGTGCAACGTGCCCGCCGCCGGTGGTCGTCAAGCTGCAGACAGCTTATCCAGGCAGGCAGTTCATTGGTCAGATGATGCGCAGCGGGTAGCCCGGTACTCGACTGCCTCACGGGCGGAGGTGGTGCGGGCCAGGATCGTGTTGTTGAGCGCCGCTGGGTTGCGCAATACCGTGATCGCTGGTCGCGTCGGTGTGTATGTCGATGTCGTGTCGCGGTGGCGGAAACGGTTCTGTCTCGAGAGGCTGGCCGGCTTGGTGGATCGGGGCGTCCGGGCCGCCCCCGAGTGTTCCCTGCTGAAGCGGTCGCGGGGATCAAAGCGTTGGCGTGCGAGACCCCGACAGAACAGGGTGTTCGGATCGAACCGTATGTCAAGGCCTGCCTGACGGAGGACCCGCACGCGTGGGCGACCGCGTTGTTGAGGAGGTGTGCGTGCTCGGGTTCGACCGGTCGTATCCGACGTTCACCCGTCAGGTCCGCGACCGCAAGCTGCGCCCCGCACTGCGGAGCCGGCAGTGGGGTGAAGGGGCCTGCCTGCGATGGTGCGAACAGTTCGTCGGCGGCATTCGGCTGCATCGCCGGACGTGGCGACGACCCGGTCACGATCACTCACGGGGACTTCCGGCTCGACAAGATGTTTTTGGGTGACGATGGCACTGTCGCCGTCACCGACTGGCAGATGGGCATGCGAGCACCGGGCCAGACCGGATCTCGTGTACTTCTGTGCCGACAACGTGACCGTCGAGATGCGACGCGCACACGAGGACAGTTTGATCGAGCGCTACGTGACTGGGTTACACGCCTATGGTGTCGCCCCGAACAAAGTCACGACGACAGCGTCCGTCGTGGCTACACCGAAGGGCTGCTGTTCTTCACCGTTTCCTTCGGGGCGAGCCTGCGCACGATTGATCCGGCGAACGAACGCGGCATTCCACTGTTCGACGCGTTAGTAGTACGCCGAACCTTCGCAGCAGTCGACGACCACGCCGTCGGAGAGAGCCAGAACCGGGAACGTGGCCGAAACTTACCAGGGGTAGATACCGCTTCGGCGCCGTGTTACGGTGCGCTTGCAGCGTGCGGCTTGGGCAGCAGCACGTGCAGCAAGGGCAGTTCACATTGAACTCACAAGACATCGGGTCAGCCCGTGTCGTGGAAATGGGGAGCACATGAACACACCAGGTATCCGCTCGTCGCGTCGGAGAGGCTCGGCCCGATGGCTGAGCGCCGGCCTGGCCGCCATGTCGTTGTTGGCTGCCTCGTGCAGCGGCAGTTCCGAGACCGCAGCCTCTACTGCAGCTCCCGTCAACACGACACCGGAAGCGACGGGCGGTGCCGACACCTCGGCGCCGTCGGAAACACCGGAGAGCGCCGCTCCCGAGACCACTCCCGTCAGCGCGCCTGACACCGCGCCGGAACCAGCGACAGAAGTCAGCCCGTCCGCTGTGTTCCCCGATCTCGCACCACCCACCGGCGAGGAGATGGTGATCGGCTTCGTCAACAGCGAGGGCACGCCAGGGCTCGACTTCCCCGAGATGCGAGTCGACATCGAGGCTGCCGTCGACTACCTCAACCGGCACGGCGGCATGGGCGGCCGACCGATCAAGTTGGAGACGTGCGCCGCCAAGGGCTCGCCGGAAACCTCTCAGGCATGTGCGCAGGAGTTGGCCGGTAAGAACGTGGAACTCGTCCTCATCGGTCTCGACCTGTTCCCTGACTACCCGACCTACACCGCAGCCAACATTCCGGTTATCGGGGTGCTGCCGATCCTGCCCGGCGACTACACCGCCAACGCACTGTTCCTCACGGGGGGCAACGCCACGACGACCGGCGCAATGGCCGCCGTCGCCAAGGAGCACTTCGGGGCCACCACCGCTGCCATCGTCAGCGCAGACAACCCCGGCGCCAACGGGACCGAGGCTTCACTCACCGCCGCGCTCGACATCGCCGGTATCTCCCACATCACCGTCAAGGGCGGCGACAACGAGACCGACGCCGGCTACCAGGGCCTGATGCGAGAGGCGGCCAAGGACAACCCTGACGTGCTGTTCTCGCTCTACTCCGACGACGGGTGCATTGGCACCATTCGCGGCCGGGCGGCGCTCGGCATCACGATCCCGACCATCACCACTGCCATCTGCTCTGGGAAGACAGTGCTGGACGAAGTCGGTGACGATGCTGTTGGCTGGTCATTCATCGGCGTGCAGACCCAGGAGGACACTCCGGAGCTGGCGATTCTGCAGGACATCCTGGCGCCGGCGCTCGGCGTCGCTCCTGAAGAAGTGGACTCGACAGCCTTGGGTCTCGGCGCCCTGGCAGTTATCGAGATCATGTCGCTCACGATGTACGCCAACATGATGCAGGCGAACGGCGACGCCGTAACCGGCGCCTCGCTGTACGAATTCGTCGGCTCAGCGAAGGGCCTCACACAATGGCCGAGCGGCTCCGGAATCGAGTGTGGAACCGCACCGGCATACCCGACCATCTGCTCGTTCACCTTCCCCGTCGCGGAGTACCAAGAAGGTGGAAAGGTCATAACCATCGCGGGTCTCGAGGCCGTTTCAGCGAAGGAATACCTGCCCTGACATTCAGGCACCACAAACGCCGGTGACGGCGACAACCGACTGATATGGAAAGACCCAGGCCAGCACCTCGCCGGCCTGGGTCGTTCTCACCGAGTCGCCTCGCTCGTGGGTGAGTTGGAACAGCGTGACCGGAGATAGTAGGCGAGCGGACCGGAACGCCACCTCCAGATTGGCGCTTGCGTCCCGGTACCCGAGTCGGAGTTTCCAGGCTCCGAGTTCGTCCTTGCCGACGATGGAGATGGTGTCGCGTAGACCCGCGGCCATCTTGACTGCCCAGCCGGGAGCGCTTAGCTAAGTCGGGCGTCCGGGATCCACCGCTTTGCGCCAGCAGCTGGGTAGTTCGACGCGTCCGGTCTCCGATTTCGCAGTCGAGCAGGTGATGTACCGTCTGGGCCGTGCCTGGTTGGCTGAGGGATCTGAGCAAGTGGATCGTCAAAGTCGTGGGGTCGCGCGTCGGCGCTCTGATCACATCTATTGACAAGGCCTGGGACGGGGTCGGGAAGAAGCTCGCCAAACCCCGCAACCTTGCCGACGCCATGTTGGCCACTGTGATCGTGCTGTATCTGGCCGTGGACGTGGCGCGGACGTCGCTCGACAACGGGATCCGCAAGATTCATCCGGCTGGGGTCAACGGGGTCAGCACCAATTCGCTCCACAACGGTCCGACCGCCATCCGGCGGGCGTTCAACATCTGGGATGAGGGCTACAACCGCCTCAACGACCCCAACGTGCTGCACCCGCTGCTCAGCCATCGACCGGTCACGCTGGCGACGGCCCAGACGCTGCTTGAACTCGTGCTGGTGCCGCTGACGTTCCTTGTCTTCTACGGGCTCGCCAAAGCGGTTCGCCATCGGGTGACCGATTCACCGCCGATCCACACGCTGCTGGGGTTCTCGGAATTCGGCGTCGTCGTCTATGTCGTGCTCGGTCTGGTCAACCAGGTCTCGGAACTGCTCATCCTGGAACACGGTGGTCCGATCTGGATCGTCGGTGATGCCCTGCGCGTTTCGGGGCTCGTGCGCGGCCTCTTGCTGCCGCTGTTCGTACTGCCGTTGCTCATCGGCCTGATCCAACTGGAACGCCAGAAGAAGCCTCAGGATCGCCTCGTTTGGTGGCGCGGTACCGGCACGACATACCGGGTGCTGATCGTGGTCGTCGTGCTTCATGCGGTGTTATTGCTGGTCAGCATTCCGGGCGCGCAGAGCGAGGATGCGTCGCGGCTTTGGCTTCGCAATTCGGGACTCGCCGCGTTCGGGCTGGTGATGACCTCGATCCTGTCGTTGTCGCTCGGCACGATCGCGTTACGTCTGGGCAGCGACGCCAATCCGAAACGCGACACGCTGGGCAGGGCCGGTACGTTGCGCCTCGCCGGGATCGGGTTGGTCCTGATTGTTGCCGGGCTCATCGCCCGGTCGGGTTTGTGGGCAGTTCATCGTCAGGCGTGGGGTGCTGGCGTGCTCAGCGTCGGCGTCTTGGTCTTGGTCGTCGCCCTGCTGAGCCTGCCGCTCGCCACGGAACCCGTCGCAGGCGCGGCTGGGACCGCTGTGGGAGCGGATGGGCGACCAGCCGACTCGACGACTACCCGTGCCGCACCGGGTGCCCCGCCGGTGCCTGCGCCCGAGATCGTTGAACCGACCGAGCACGCCAAGGAGTTGGTGCCGGCGATTCTCGTCATGGTTCCGTTGACCACGTTGATGCTGTCGTTGATCCGGGCTTCGATGCCGTCGATCATGGGATCGCATTCGAGTGGCTGGTTGATCGTGTACTCGGCGATCGCCGCGGCACTCGCCGTGTTCGGGTTCTGCCTCGCCCGCAGGGTCACGCCGTGGGCGTTCAGCGGTGACAAGACGGCGACCGCTCGCCGGGCGTACTTCTTCGGTATCGAGTTCGTCCTGATCGTCGTGTGTTTCTCGGCGTACTTCTTGGTTGTTCGCGATCCATGGACCTGGGGACCACGGTTGGGTGTGGTTGCCATCATCGCCACCTTTCTGACGTCGCTGGTCGTGGTCTTCGGAACGCTGGGTTACCTGATGGAGAGCCGCAAGCTGCCAGCCGCCCTCGACTTCATCGGCTTGCGTCGCCTGCCGGTCATCCTCGGTTTGGTGGTACTGGGGCTGTTGAGCCACCAGTTCGCCCGGGGCGGCTACCACAATCTCAAAACCATTCCCGATGCAGTACTGCCGGAGGTCAGCCAGATCACCGCCGAAGCGGCCTTCGGTGATTGGTTGCGGGCCAACCTGCCGACCGACGGTGCCGCCAATGCGGCCGTGCCGATGGTGTTCGTCGCCGCGGCCGGCGGAGGCATCAAGGCGGCGACGTTCACGTCCGCGGTGCTCAGCTGCATCTTCGTAGGGGCACCCGAGCGCGCCTGTTCCAAGACCGACGCCTGGAAGCGGCTGTTCGTCGCCAGCGGGGCCTCGGGTGGAAGCGTCGGCATCGCCTCGGTGCTAGCCGAACGAACGAACGGGCCGCTCGCCGACGACTGGATCTCTCAACGCCTGGGCAAAGACCTGCTCTCACCCGAGTTGGCGTGGCAGATGTTCGTCGAGATCCCCAACGCCGTGGCCAGTTTCGACACCGGGCTGGATCGGGCCGAGATCCTGCAGGAGTCGTGGCGGCAGAAGTTCAAGGTCGCCGAGTCCGACCCCGGAGCCGCTCCGTTCTATACCGACCGGTCGACACCCACATGGTCCAATCCGCTGGTGTTCTTCAGTGGCACGAATCTTGACGACGGCTGCCGCGTGAACATCTCGGCTGTACGGTCGGCGCAGCGTGGGAGGACGAGTTCGACACCGACCAGCCAGCCCACCCTGGACCCACCGCTCCCGAACCCGCCGCTACTCAATCCCGGCGCAACCCGCCGCGGTTCCTGCAAGGACCAGCGGGTCATCACCGGCAATGTCGCCCCGGATCAGGCCGGCACCCGCGATCTGGCCGACTACCTCTGCGGGCGCAACATCGACCTCGCCACGGCGGCGTTCCTGTCGGCACGGTTCCCAGCGGTCTCGCCCACCGGCACCATCCAGTGCGACAACGTCGGCGACGAGACCAGCGACAGCCTGTCGATCGGCGACGGCGGTTACCGCGACAACTCCGGCGCGGGATCGATCATGGACACCTGGCGGGTGCTGCAACCGCTGGTCACCGCGTACAACCAACGCAACGACCACTGCATCGTGCCGATCTTCCTCGAGATCAACAACGGCTACTCCGGCTACGGCAGTGCCGGCCCGGCCTCAGCCGCCGCCCAGCTCGTCGCTCCGCTGCTCGGCGCGGCGAACGTGTTCAGTGACCTGTCGTACGGCCCGATCGAGCAGGCCGCCGCCGAGTTCAGCCGCCCCCTCGCCGGTGGCGTGAACGTACTGAACAACGGGGTCGCCGTCCCGAGCCGCTTCTTCCGCGTCTCGCTCGTCGACCATCCCGGTGTCACAGCGCCTCTCGGCTGGTCGCTCAGCGGTGCCGCCGTCGATGACCTCGTCGGCCAGCTCGATCTGCCCGAGAACTCCAAATCCCTCACCGACCTGCGCGGACTGCTCAGCCCGACGACCGGTATCGGTCTCACCTGCCAACCCTCGTAACCGCGCCAGCGGTCCCCGCTCCCGACGTCGTCACGCTCGGGATCCACCATCTTGTGATGATGGTGGTGTCCTTGGGGTTGGCCAATCTTGAGGTCACGTCCGTGGGGCTCGCTCGGTAACCACCTGCCCGGCTCCTCTCGGTCGGTTGACAACGAACCGAAGGATCCCGGCAGCGACCTAATGGATCAGTGCTCAACGGCACCCACCCCATAAGCGCAACAGGCATCCCCAACAACTGGCCGGGGCACGGTCTAGCTCTACGAATCGAATCCCAGTTTCAGAGAGTGCTCACCGGCCAGCGGCTCGGAACCAGCCTCGCACGACCGGTCGCCACCCATTAGTTCTGGACGAGATCAACGACCGGCATGACTACAGGCGGTTGAGCGAGTTCGACACCGAGTTCTTTCATCACGGGCCCGAGATAGGTGAGGAACGTATCGAAGGCCTCCTGCGTCTCCCAGATGTCGAACACCTGGAGCTTGCCGTCCTCACCGAAGCATGAGTGGAGTTTCATCGCCGCTTCGGGGGCGCCCGCTTCCCGTAGGCGCTTGCGGCCGGTGGTGTGCTGTTCGATGGTCATGTTGGTGGTGACGATGTAGATGCCGATCATCGAAGGCTCTCCTTGTTGCGTCCTCGCTGTGTGGTTCCACGTCTGTTCGTCGCGGGGTGGCCGCTGGATCACACTGACACGGTGCAGGGCGGTCGGGACTCATCGCGGCGCGGCCGGCCTTGGCCCTCTGCGCTCGGGAGCCGCCGGTTCCAAGGCGAGCCCAGAGCCGTCGGCCTTCGCGAGTAAGCGGCTGGCGCGTGATGCTCGGTGACGTGCGCGGGATCCACCGAGGCCGATCGGGGTGGGCGCCGGCACTGTGCGCTCGGCATCGCCCCCGCAAACGGTCCCCGCGTCGCTCGCGCCGGATCGGACATCGCGACTCTTGAGCGTCGAGCGAAATCGACATTCCTGGGGTCGGATACAGTTTCGAAGGTAGTCGGTCGAATGCGAGAACCACGGAGGTCAAGATGGCCACAAGCGGACAGGTGACGAAGTACGACTATCAGATTCATGGCGGCCCGAACGGTTACCAAGGCAATAGGGCCATCATTCGGCTCTACGGCAACGGTGGGAGCCTGGCGACGGGTGGAACGCTGGCCTATGTACATGTCGTACCCGCGGGCAATCTGGTCCCGCCTGACACCGACGTGGCACCGTGGATGCGGATGTATGTGCCGGAGTCGCAGTTCGAATCGGTGATCGACATGCTTCGCAACGAAGGCCCGGTGTTCGTCTACTACGCCGCTGGCAGCGGCTTCTTACACACTGGCCAGGAGCCGATCGGCGAAGCGGAGTAGCCCGTCTGACCCGCGGGCCGCCGGACCCAACCCACGACGAGAAGAATCGCGACGTATGCGCTTGGGTCCAGACGGCGGGTCCGTCCAGACGCTCGACTGGGTCGAGCGCGACGCACGTGCCGTCGGCGCTCGCCACCGGGATGCGCCGTGCCCATGATGGTGCGTCGCGCGGTGATCGACGCCGGATCTATGGTCCAAATGCCACACTGACCGCGCTCGATATCGACGGCCGAGAGTTCGACGTAACGGGCGTCGCGATCCATCCCAACGGCCCAACGGCCCGCGACCTGCGTCCGATATCGACCGCTGCCGATCGGCGCGGAGACCACGGCGACTTGATCGGTATTCGCGAGCCGGCGGTCGCACCGGGGCCTGCGAGCGGTCGAAACTGCGTATCACGCGCCCGCACACAACCGCGGCGATCTCTCTGTGCTCGTCCGCTCGGTGTAGATCTCCTCGAAGGCGATCGGTCTGGGTCAGAGTTGTCGCCGCATGATGGGGCGGCTCGGATAGGTGCGGCCGACCTCGGTGAATCCGGCGGCGACGAACAGTCGCATTGTCCCGGTGAACAGTGCTGAGCCACTCGTCTGTTCGGCCTGGAGAGCGTCGGTGTCGACGGGATGGCCCTCGACGGCGGTCGCACCGTGCTGGTGGGCGTGGGTCACGGCTGCGTCGAGCAGGGCACGGGCGACACCAATCGAGCGGTAGCGCCGTTCGACTGCGAAACAGGTGACCCACCACGCTCCGGCGTCGTCGGTCAACAAGCGACGCACCGCCCGGTTCGCGACGACGCCCGGCAGTTCGGCGCGGGGCATCACCCTCGTCCAGCCTGCTGGCGTCCCGTCGACATACGCGATCAGACCGGGCGGGATGGACGCTGTCGAGATCTCGCGGTGGAGCGCCTCGCGGTTGTCGGCTCCTACCTTGTCGTCAAGGGGCCGGTCCAGGAAGCGTTGGCACCAACACCACGCGGGATCGTCACCGCGACGTCCGAACGTGGTCACGACATCATCCCAGCGTGCCGGGATGCTCGACGCAGTCCGGATCGTCATCGATCGAAGGATATGTTCTCGATGTTCGACGTCAATCGAGGGGTTCACCGGCTTCGCCGCCACCGGTGGTGGCACCTTCTTCGGCGGCTTTCTTCTCGAGGTCTCGCACCGTTCCGGCGGGTGTGCTTTGCTTGTCGGGATCGGCTTCGTCGGAAGCGGGGAGGGGCGATGTATCACTCACGGCTCACCTGTACCCAGGACCGGCGGGAATCAGCCCGCAGTCGCAGACGCGAACCGCAGGATCCTCACGAGCCTGTCACCGATCGCGGGGCGCTTCACCCGACCCCCGGCCCGACACAAGCCCGTCAGAGCCGACCCCGGCCAGCGCGATACCACCGGACTGCTCCGCTGAGGCTCGCTATTGCATCGTCCGGTATCGAGCCGTCGGGAGCGACGATCACCGGACATGTCGTACGGAAGCCAACGCTGTGGCCAACGCCGCCTGCGCAACCAACGTCGGCAAGACTGCCGTGTGCGCCAGGTTCGCACCCGTGAACTCGAGGTTCTCGGTGATCTCGGACCCGCACCACGACGGAGCTACAAACGCCGTCATCGACTCGTCGTCGCGGAACTCGGCCTCGGCCACGAGCAGCCCCGCTAACGCGCCGTCGAACACGTCGACACCCATCGGGGGGAAACTCAACCGCTCCTTCTGCAACCAAAGACCTGGAAGCCTCGACAGACACCTGTATTCGTCCTCATCCAAATACATGGTGGTGATGTGGCCGCGGCGCCCACCAGTCGCGTCTGGATCGGGGAGCTTCTGGGTCAGCTTGCGTACGATCTCTGGCCGCCCATTGACCACGCCGTCGCTGCGTCGCAGCCGAAGGCGGGTGCCTTCGACGTAGAGATCAGTGATCGACCGCCTCGCCCACGGCTCCTGGCTAGGTAGCTGTCGGACCAGGAACCGGCGCTCGCGCTCGATCAACGCATACTTCGAACTCGTCATCGTCGCAGCTTCGCATCACTTCTCCCCAAGCCGAGCGGTCGATATCCACCGGTTGCGATCGCATTCGAGACCGCCTCGCACCGCACGATATCGCTCAGCTACTGCGCCCCGATCGGAACCACGGACGATCGCTCTCGTGACCGGAAGCGCCTTGGGCCAGTGGCGAATTGTGGAGACGAAGCGTTCGAACGTGCCCGCTCGTCAACACGTCGGTGCCGCGTCCAGCAGCACGCGACGGGGCTATTCGTCGTGGGCAGCCAGCTGCTCAGCGGCTGACCGGAGCAGTCCGAGCAGCGAAGGGATGTCGTCTTGAGCTGCGGCCACGAGGATGTCGACATCGACCGTTGCGTAGCCGTGCACGATCCGGTTACGGACTCGGATGGGATCACGCCATCCAATGTCAGAGCGAAGCGATCGCGTCTGCGTACTGACTTGGCTCGCGGTCTCGCCGAGCACCGCGAAGTTCCACAAGATGGCATCGCGCCGGTCTCGATTCGCCACGATGTCCTCGGCCGTTCAATCGCCGACGAGTTCGACGATGCGTTCGGCCGCGTCGATCATCTCCGCCAACAGAAGGCGGTCACGCTGCATACAGTGTCCGGGCCTCCTGCTCGACTCGGTCGCGGATCATCCGGTGCAGCGCCTTACGCGAGACAAGGTCCACCGGACGACCGAACAGGGCTGCGAGTTCGTCTTCGAGTCGGTTGATGGCGAAGCCGAGCCGGGCGTCGGGTCCGGCAACGTAGAGCAGGTCGACATCGCTGACGTCGGTCTGCTCGCCCCGAACGACAGACCCGAACAGTGCCAGTTCTGTGAGGCCGAAGCGGTCGCAGATGTCAGCGATCCGCGCCGGATCGATCTGTCGGCCGTCGATCACCAACACGGACTCCGAGTTCACACCACAATTCTGCCGTCTGGGCACCTCCACGCGTCGCCCAGCATCACAATCCGCTACGACGACGAGCGCCCAACACAGCGCCCCGACGACGAGCGTCCGGTATCCACCGATCCTCGACTGGTTGGTCCGCGCAGGGTGTCCGCTATCGCTGCTGAGATGCCGGCCCGACGGAGCTGCTCGGAACCAGGAGTAGCGTTGATCGGCGTGCCGGCGGGTTGGTTGGTCCGACGGCGATGATCGTGGGGAGGTATGAGTGAAAGTCTTCGTTTCCTATCAGCGTGCGGACACGTTGTTCGCAGCCCATGCGATCGGGTACGCCCTGCGATGCGAGGGGCACGACTCGTTCGTCGACACAGGCAGCATCGGCGCAGGAGAGCTCTACCCGCAGGTCATCAGCAACTCGATCGCCGACGCCAATGTCATGTTGGCGCTCGTCGGGCCGGACTTCGACATCAGTCGACTTCACCAGCCGACCAGCGTGGTGGCCTTCGAATGGCGCAGGGCGCAATTCCACCACTGCCCGGTGGTGCCGGTCCTCGTCGATGACGGTGCGCTACCTGTTGATGGTCAACTGCCGGCGGAGCTTCGGTGGTTCACCACGCGCAATGCATATCGGCTGCGACGATCGTCGCTGTCGGGTGACATAGCGATGCTCGTCGCGGCGATTCCAGCGTTGGCGGCCACCCCTCGACAAGCGGCCCGCGTTCTGTGGGTCGATGATCGACCGGCAAACAACGAGTTCGAGCGGCGGCTACTTCGACCGCATGGTGTCGTGTTGGACAACGTGGTGTCGACTCGCGAAGCGATCGAGCAACTCGTCAACGAGCGTTACGACCTGGTCATCACCGACCTGGGTC
>JANMJD010000046.1:0-14016 GCA_031371195.1 Actinomycetes bacterium
CATCGCCACCCGCCGCAACGACCGTCACCTGCGCAGCACCGACGGTGACGTGGTCCGCAACCGTGAACTATGGACCGTGACCCACATCTCAGACACCGGTGACATCACCGCCCAACGCCACGGACGTCGTGACACGTCATCCTTCCCGCCGAATACATTGCCGAACACGTCCACCTCGGGTACGCCGCTACCGAACCCGGCAACCAGTCCGACACCCGCACCATCAGCGCCAACCTGATCCCCCGGCCACGACCGGCCGCGGGTTCTACGTGACCATGACCCGCGGCCGCGACGACAACACCGCCTACGTCATCACCACCGAACCAACCATCGACGCCGCCCGCGACGTCCTCGAACAAGTCCTCGCCAGCGACCGTGCCGACACCCCCGCGGTTGCTCAACGACGCGAACTCGCCGCCCAACTCCCCCAACCCACCCGTGTCCCACAACTCCGCCCACGGTGCCAGATCCCCGACTGGTGGAACACCCTGCGCGACGACACCGTCGCCGAAGCCAACCAAGCCGCCGACGAACTGGAGACGATGGAGACGGCCAAGGCCACCCGGGCCGCAACCCGCCAAAACGCAGCCGAGGCAGCCAAAGCGGCCGCGGCCGTGCTGAAGCCATACGCGGACTTGTACGACCACGCTGCAAGCCGGGCGGCTGCGGCGAAGCAGGAACTTGCCGCCGCGACTCAGAACCTCGACGAACACCGTCTCATCGGACGACGCCCAGCGAAAGAACGCCTCGCCACCGCCACCGAAGGCCATAAGTTCGCCGAACAGCACCTGGCGACCGCGGCCGCGGAGATGGCCCCCTACCGCAACGAGGCCGGACGCACAGCCCGGCGGGTCAACGAACTCCGCCACGACCACCGCCGCACCGACCTCCTCGACGACTACAGCTACCTCCCCGAACGCTACGACACCGCCATCCGCCAACTCGACGCCCTCGAAACCTGGCGCGACTGGGCCAACGGCAAAACCATCGACCCCGAACACGCCACCCAAGCCGTCAACGCCATGGATGCCGTCGACCACGGCCCCAACGCCACCGCTTTCAACGCGCTCGCCAACGCCATCCGCACCCACACCCCCGAACTCATCCGAAGACCCGAACCACCCACCCGAACCATCGAACACAACTGGCCCGACCTCGGCATCGACCTGTGACAGCCGCCGATGCTCAGCGGGTTACAGCTCCAACGCGGTGATCGCCCGGCGCTTGCCGACATCGGTACGACCGTCGTAGTGCAAACGGAGCGTGTTCTCGCTGTTCCCGAGAATGTCGGCCACCGTGCGATACGACTCGCCGGCGTCGAGCATCTTCGTTGCCGCGTAGTGCCGAAATTGCAGCAAGGTCACCGGCGACGACCCGCGCAACGTATCCCACCGATCACCGAACGAATCCGGTCGATACGGAAGCTGCGGGTCACGCAGATTCGGGAACACGTAGTCCGCCGGTTGCGGCACACGGCCCCACCGCTCGGTCAGCCGCTCGAACTGGCGTTGCAACGCCGCCGTCGCTCCCGCGTTCAACGGCACGTCGCGCCAATCGCTGCGCTTCGTCGACTTACGGATCACCCCCTTGCCCGGTCCCGCATCGGTCAACGCCGAATCGACATGCAGCTCGCCGCCGCGTACATCGACGTTGGCCCACTGCAACGCCAGGTACTCGGCCTTGCGCATCCCCGTCGACGCCAGCACCACGACGGCGTCGGCGAACTCGGGGTCTTGCTCCCTGGTCTTCGCCGCCAGAACCACGACCTCGTCATAGGTCGGCGAGACCGGCTTGGCACGCACCAGCTTCGGGCGATCCACATCCTTCGACGGGTTCGAGTCGATCAGACCACGCTTACGGGCGAGGTTCAGCGAGTTCGACAACACCGTTGCGCAACGACGGACCCACGCAACACTCGCACCGTTCCCCGACAAGATGCCGAACAACTCCTCGATCTCCTTCCACGTCAGTCGATGCAGCTGCACCGCACCGAACGAGCGCCCGTCGAGCAGCACGGTTCGCGACATCGTGTTCGACGCCGAACGACTCGTCAGCAACGTCCGCGGCGCGAGCGCGATCGTCCCCGCCTCCACCGCGGCCAGATAGAGATCGAACGCCGCCCGGACCGACTTCGCCGACGTCCCACCCGCCGGCAGCCGGTTCTGTTCGGAGGCGACCTTCAACCGGGCGAGCGCCGCCTCGGCGTCCTTGCGGGTTCCTTCGATCTGGCGGCTGACCCGGCGACGGCGACCGGTCAGCTTGTCGCGTGACACCTCGATATCGACCCGCCACACCCCATCACGGATGAAGAAGATCCCGCCGCTGCCCTTCGGCCACAACCGAGGCGCTGACGGCGGCGAACCCTTCGCAGGCGTCGAAGCAGCCTTCACCGACGGTGATGTTGATGCGCCCATCACACCCTTCTATCGGCTGTCGGACCCCATGCCCACGACCCTCGCCCACGGAATGGTAGAGCAAAATGGTAGAGCGGTCGACCCAAAAATGATGAGAGGCCCTCAAAAAGGGCCTCTCATCAGGTCTTTCGTGGAGCGGACGACGAGATTCGAACTCGCGACCCTCACCTTGGCAAGGTGATGCTCTACCAGCTGAGCCACGTCCGCAGTACTTTCGTTCGCACGATAGCAACGCCCGGCCACGATCGGACAACCGAATTCGTCAGCGTTCCTCGAACTCGTCGACCGACACGGTCGACGAGGCGAAAGCGATCTGCTCCCGAAGCAGCACAAGCAACGACCCGAACACGATGGTCGCTCCCAGGACCTGGACCGTCGACAGGCGTTGACCGTAGACCCACCAGGCAAGAACGGTCGAGAGCACCGGTGACGCCAGTCCGAGCAGTGCCACGACGTTGACGTCGACCTCGCGTTGTGCCCAGGTCATCAGGCCGTGTCCCAGCAAACCCGGCCCAACGACCATTGCCGCGAAGAGGAACCAGTCGGTGCCATGCACGGCACCCAGATCGTCGGACACCAACAGCACCCATGGCGCGGCGATCACCAGGCTCCAGATGAACACCGTGGCGATGTATGCGCCGGCATGCACTCCCTCACCGCGGACCTTCTTGACCTCGAAGAGGTATGCCGTCCACAGTACGAGGTTGGCAACAGCGAACAGGTCGCCCTTCAGCGATGCTCCGCTGGTGGCGCCGGCACCCAGCACGACGATGGCGATGCCGACAAGGCCGACTACGGCACAGATCACTTGCAACCGGGTGTGGTCCTCGTTGGCGACGCGTCCGGACACGAGGAGTACCAACGCCGGGGTGAGCGCGCCGATCAAGGTCGCATTGGCGATCGACGTGTACACGAACGACGCGAAACTCGTCATCAGGCAGACGACGAACAGTACGCCCGGCCGCCACGTCCGTTTGAGGAGCGCGACGCTCACCCTGCCGCCGGTGAGATACGCCATCGCCACCATCACCGGGGTCGCCGTCGCCAGCCGATAGAACACAACCGTCGGGAACGATGTGCCCACACCGCGCACGAGAAGCGGCCCGATCGACCACACCAGGATGGCGATGGCGGCCGCCGTGATCGGCAACTGGTCGCGACGGGCCCGGGCTGTGTCACGAACGGAGGCGATCACGAGCGGGCGTCCGCCGGGCGAAGGTCGATCCTCAGGGTCAGCACTCCGTCGATGATCTCGCCGGTGGCGTCACCGATCATGGCGAAATCACGGAAGTCGGTCTGCGCTTGGCGAATGAACTGCTGGCGTTCGTCGCCTCCGACCGGGGGTAGCGGGCGTCGCTTCACCGCCGTCGCACGTTCGCGGAACCGCGTGATCATTGCATCGATATCGAGACCGTCGGCCATGGCTTCCAACGTAGCGATTCGATCGACCGGTGCGGGGTGATTGACGAGGCTAATCGGGATCGGGAATGTCGATGGGTTCCATCTCGGCGTCGACAAGGTCCTGGGGAATGGGCGGCGGAAACGGCCGCCGTACGAGGGCGTCCGCGGCCGGACCGCCCTGCGGTGGCACTGCCTCGCCGAACGAGCGAGCGAAGGGACGGAAGGGCAGTTCACGGAGGTTGCTCGGAAGTTCGACGACCTCCACCGGATCGGCATCGAGCGACGGGATCGCATCCGCCGGCGGTCGGGGGTACATGTCGGTGAAGTCGGCCTGGTCGAAGAGTGCGCCGGCGCTCGACGCCGCCGGAAGCGTCGAGGGCGGATGCGTCGACGGCGGCGCCGTCCCATCGACCCGCGGTGTCGGGGCGTGTGTCATGCCGGCACCGGCGTGCTCGCCCGGAACCGACGCCTCGACCAGATCACCGAACCCGCCGTGGTCGTCCATCGAGGGCAACGACCGCGACGCGGCGAGTGCCGCGAGGTCGACAGGTGGCGGCTTGATCTCGGGGATCGCTGTCGCCCCTTCCGGTCGGGCGGCGTCGAGCACCCGCTGTCGCCCGTTGGGATCGCTCCGCCAGAAACGACGCTTGCCCATGACCTCGAGCGGACCAAGGACGTCGAGGTGCGGTTTGGTGGACCGCCACAACCACACCGTCAATGCGCCGAGCGCCACCCCGGCGACAGCCAGCGCCGCAACGATGATCTGGATGCGCCGCGTCGCCGATACATCGTCGATCGCCCCGCCGGTGTTCTGGGCGACGAGCGTGCCGCCGAGCCGTCCAAGGGTGGCGAGCGCCTGATGGAGGTGGGAGAGACAGACCACGACGGGTCATCCTCTCACGTTCGCCGCTGGTGAAGCGGACATGAGTACGTCGTGCGTCCACCGAACCGGCGCACGACGAGTTCGGCGCCGTCGCGAGGGCATCGTCCGCCAGGCCGACGCAGGCCGGCCGAAAGGTCACCGAGGTGACTCCCACCGCGTCGCAGCAGCTCCGGCAAGGTCTCGAAGATCGTGTCACGCAGGCGCTCGATCTCGCCGTCGTCGAGGCCGACCGCCGGGCGCCCGGGGTCGATCGATGCCCGCCACAGCACTTCGTCGGCCAGCATGTTGCCGAGGCCGGCGAGGCGCCGCTGGTCGAGCAGCACGGTCTTCACCGCCGCGGCCGATCGACAGGCCACGCGTAGATCGTCGAATGTCAGAGTCAGCACATCGGGACCGAGGTGACCGAGGTCGGGATCCAACTCCACCCCGCCCAACCGGCGCGGATCGACGATCCGCAGCCGCCCGTCCCCCTCGAACCGCAGTCCGAACCGGACCCACTTGTCGAGCGCCGCCGCCGGCGCGTACTCCAGGGTCACGGGCGCAGGTCGATCATCGACTACCGGGCGGCCGGTCATCCCGAATCGCAGGCCCAACACGGTGACATCTGTGGGCAGCGAGTCGTCGAGGAGATCGATGAGCAGCAGTTTTCCATGGCGACGAAGGCCCGTGACCCGGCCGCCCTCAAGGGCGGTTGCCAGTGCAGCCGGCGACCCGGCGCGTCGGACGAACCAGAGGTCCGGACACTCGACCGTCTCGACCCGACGATCGATCAGCGCATTCATCTCGCGTCGATACAGCTCGATTTCGAGTATCTCGGGCACGGGCCCAGTGTGGCGGGAACGAAGCGAATGCGAGAAGCTGACGGCGATGTTTGCTGCAGTGACGGATGTGATGTGGACCGTCGGCACGATCGCCGTGCTCATCGCCCTCGCATGGATCGCCCGGCGCATCGATCCTCACTGGGTCGCCAAGGACGGTCAGGCGTTCACCTGCCGGATGCAGCCCATCCGCCTTCCGGGCCGAGCGAGCGACGATGCGGACCGCCGGTCGACGTTGAGCGAGGGGCGTTGGCGAGCCGGGCGTGCCACGGTCAGTGCAGGACGGGTGACCGTCACGATCCGCGGGATAGCCCCCGGCCAGCGCCAGATGCAGAGTCATCCGGTCATCGGTCGAGGAACCGATCCCCCGAGGCGGTCGATCACGTTTCTGCTCGGCGGAGAACCGAACTATCTGTTGATGATTCCGGCGAGTTCGCCCGCGGTCGAAGTGCTCGACTCACTCGTCGGCGGCGATGGCCGACAGAGCCCGGGCGAAGTCGGCGAGTAGGTCGTCGGCGTGCTCCAAACCGACCGAGACGCGTATGAGGCCGGGTGTGATGCCCGCCCGTTCGAACTCCTCGTCGGTGAGGCCCACATGCGTCGAGTTTGCCGGGCTGCAGACCAGCGTTTCCGGCCCCCCGAGTGACGTGGCGAGTCGGGCCAGGCGCACGGCTTCGACGAACCGGCGACCGGCTCCGAGACCACCCGTCAGGTCGAAGCTGAGCACCGTGCCGCCGTCGGACATCTGGCGCTTGGCCAGGTCGCGCTGGGGATGGGCGTCGAGACCCGGATAGTTCGCCCGGGCAACCGATGGATGGTCGGCGAGGAATGACGCCAACCGCAACGCCGTCGCCGACGCCCGTTCGACACGGACGGCCAACGTGCGGATGCCGCGCAGACCGTTGTGGGCGTCGTGCGGTGAGGCGGTGGCCCCGTGGAGCACCGCATACCGCCAGATGTCGTCGATGAGGTCCTTGTCCCCCGCCACCACACCGAGCATCGCATCGTTGTGGCCGGCGATGCCCTTGGTGGCGGAGTGCACGACCAGCGACACGCCATATCTGATGGGCTGTTGCAGAATGGGCGTGGCAAACGTGGAATCGACCATCGTGAACGGACCACGGATCGCCCCGAGTTCCTCGAGGTCGACGAGCGACATCTGCGGGTTTGCGGGAGTTTCGGCGATCACCAGCATCGTCTTGCCCGGTCGCACTGCGCCGGCCAACGCTCCTGATTCCGAGCCGTCGACCCAGGTCACATCGATGCCCATGCGAGCGCAGGGACCCTGCAGGAACAACTGCGTCCCCGAGTACAGCTGGCGCTGGGCGACGATGTGATCTCCCGGCGAGCACAGGGCGAAGATCACTGTGGCGATCGCCCCCATGCCCGACCCGAACGCCAAGGCCGCCTCGGCCCCTTCGAGCGTGGCGATGGCGTCCTCGAAGGCGTTGACCGTCGGGTTGGCGTAGCGGCCGTAGAACTCCGACGGTCGGGTCGATCCGGAACGGCGACGGGCATCGTCGAGCGACGATGTCTCCCAGACCGTCGTCGGCCAGATCGGCGCCGCCAGCGACCGCCCGTTCGACCCGCGACCTGCCGTGATCGCCAGTGTTTCGGGATGTAGTTCAGTCACGTTTGGCCACCTCATCGAGAAACGTACCGAGCGGTGCGCCCACCTGGTCAAGATCGATCAGAAAAGCATCATGACCATGCGGCGAGTCGATTTCCACGTACTCACACGGCGTACCTTGCTTGGCCAGAAGTCCGTGGATCTCACGTTGCTGGTAGGACGGGTAGAGGATGTCGCTCCAGATGCCCATCACCAGCGTGGGAACCTTGATCCGGGCCATCGCCCGCTCGAGACCGCCGCGCCCCCGACCGACGTCGTGGAGATCCATCGCCTTGCCGATGAGCAGATAGCTGTTGGCGTCGAAGCGCCGCACCAGCTTGTCGCCGTGATGGTCGAGATAGCGCTCGACCTCGAACCGCTGCCACAGGTCCAGCCCGTCGCGCAGGGTCGCCCCATCGGCCAGCTCGCGGCCGAATCGGTCGGAGAACACGTTGTCGCTACGGAACGTCACCTGGGCGACCATTCGGGCGATGGCGAGTCCCTCGTGGGGACCGTTGTCGGGGTCGGAGTCGTAGTAGTCGCCGCCCTGCCACTTCGGATCGAGGGCGATCGCCCGGCGCCCGATCGCCCCCCAGGCGATCTGCTGGGCACTCGACTGGGCGCAGGTGGCGATGGGCACGATCGAACGCACCCGATCCGGGTAGGTGATCGCCCACTCCAGCACCTGCATGCCGCCCATCGACCCGCCGATGATGCTGTGCCACACGCGGATACCGAGATGGTCGGCCAGCCGAGCCTGACATCGGATCATGTCGCGGATCGTGATCACCGGAAAGCGCGAGCCGTAGGGCTTACCGTCGTCAGGGTGCCGCGAGGCCGGACCGGTGGAACCCATGCAACCGCCGAGCACGTTGACGCTGACGACGAACCAGCGGGCGGTATCGATCGCCAGGCCCGGTCCGACGACTCCCTCCCACCAGCCCGAAGTCGGGTGGCCGATACCGAGCGAACCGGCGACGTGGGAGTCACCGGTCCACGCATGGCAGATCAACACGGCGTTGGCGCCGTCGGCGTCGAGCTGCCCCCACGTCTCGTAGGCGATGTCGACATGGCGCAACGAACCGCCGCCGTCGAGGGCAACGGGACGATCACCGGCGATCGTGTGGGTCCGACGATGACCAGCCGGCATACCCGGCATCCACGCTCCGCTCGCAGGGTAGGGGTGTCGGGTCCGTCGATTGGGCGGGCCGCTCATCATCTCTCCCTCCAGTCATACAGGTCGCGTCGATCGATGCCGGTGGCCCGGCGGGATTGCTGCATCGCGAGGAAGCATTCGTTGCCACCATGCCGGTGGCCACATCCCCACTCCGAGGAGCGGGAGGCACCTTGGGGCTTCCACCCAGGTTGCCGGGCCCGCCGGAACGGGCCACTCGTGATGCGCCGATAACGCTAGCAGCGTCTCAGCGGCCCGCCAAGCGATCAATCGCCAGGGCAGCGAGACGCCGGTAGTCGACCTTGCCGTTCGGGGCGCGGCCGATGGTGTCGACCACGACCAATCGACGTGGGGCCTTGTAGGCGGCCAACGCTCCTCGCACGTGGTCGGAAAGCTCGCTCAACTGGGGGACGGAGCCCGGCTCCGCCTCGACCACCGCACAGATCGCCTCGCCGAAGCGAGCGTCGGGCACGCCGACGGCCACTGCGTCGCGCACCGTCGGATGCGTCTTCAGCGCCTCCTCCACCTCCTCGGGAAACACCTTCTCACCGCCCGTGTTGATACACACCGATCCCCGGCCGAGCAGGTGAAGACTGCCATCGGCGTTGACCTCGGCCCAGTCGCCCGGCACGCTCCACCGGTGGCCCTCGAACGTCCGGAAGGTCTGGGCGGATTTGGCCTCATCCTTGTAATAGCCGAGAGGGATGAACCCGCTGATGGCCACCACGCCCTGTTCGCCCGAGCCGGGCTCGACTCGCCGGCCGTCATCGGTGAACACGGCACACGACGGTCCAAGGGCGAACTTGGCCGTCGCCGCCGACTCCCCGCCGGCCGACACCGAGCCTCCGAGACCGACCGCCTCCGATGAGCCGTAGGAGTCGAACAGCACCGCCTGGGGCATATGACGGAGGAGGCCCTGCTTGTTGTCCTGGCTCCACATCACCCCCGAGGACGAGATCAGCCTGACCGACGCCAATTCGTATCGATCGGGTGCGGCGTCGAGTTGGTCGAGCATCGGACCGGCGAACGCCTGCCCCACGATCACCACCGAATTCGCCCGCGTCCGCTCGACCTCGCTCCACAACTCGGCCACATCGAAGCGCCGCGACGGAAGGCTGACGACACAGCCGCCGAGTGCCAGGGTGATCAGTGCGGAGAACTGCCCGGTGCCGTGCATCAACGGACAAGCGACAAGCATCACGAAGCCCGGCTCGGCCGGATCGAGCCGCTGACCGAGCTCGGCGACGTCGCTGACCGGAGGAATCCCGAGGAGCGCCTGACCACCGGCACCGAGCACGTTGAACAGATCGTCCTGGCGCCACATCACACCTTTCGGCATCCCCGTCGTGCCCCCGGTGTACAGCAGCAACAGGTCGTCGCCGTGACGTCCCCAGGGCGGCACGACCCGCCCCGGATCGGCTGCCACCACCGTGTCGTACGAGATAGCCCAGTCCGGGCCGGAGCCGGTCTCGTCGGCAACGACATACCAGCGTCGAACCTTCCCGAGCTGCGCCCGCACGACATCGATCAGCTCGGTGAAGGCGGCGTGAAACACCACCGCCTCGGCGTCGGCGTTGTCGAACAGGTACCGGATCTCCTCGGCGCCGTAGCGGAAGTTGGTGTTCACCGGCACCATTCCGGCCTTGAACGTTGCGATGTACGTCTCGAGGTACTCCGGGCCGTTGTACAGATACGCAGCCACCTTCGATTGATGACCGAGCCCGCTGCCGATCAGGTCGGCGGCCAGCGCGTTGGCCCGTCGATCCGTATCGGCCCAGCTCAACGTACGTGGGCCATGGATCTGGCACGGACGATCAGGGACCCGCGCCGCCACCGCCTCCAGCAGATCTCCATAGTTCCAGTCGGTCATCGCTCCCCCTCGGCGGCGCCCCCGGCCGCCTCGAAGAAGGTAGCCCGGCCAACCAGCACGCATGCGACCGGTGGCCTCGGACCCCGACTGTCAGGGTGATTGACGGGACATGTGACTGACTGATGACTCGGTCAGTTCCGACTGACCAGTCAGTGAGTAGACACACCTCGCCAAACCGGGCAACATCGTTGCGTCGATTGACCATGATCGAGTTGTCCATCGGGAGGGATTCCACATGTTCTGCAGCTACTTGACGCCAAAGGCCGAGGTCCGTCCGACGGACGATCGTGGGCTCGCCAGCTTCGCCATCGAGCCCATCGCCGAAGGCGAGACGATCGCCGCTTTCGGCGGCTGGGTCGCCGACCGGTCGCGCTTCGGGCAGCTCGACCGCACCACGCAAGGAGCGTCGATCCAGATCGACAACGAGTTGTACCTCGTGTCCCCCGCCCCTACCGACGGCGACCGGATCAACCACTCGTGCGACCCGAATGCCGGAATGCGCGGCGGAACGATCGTCGTGGCCATGCGCGACATAACGCCCGGCGAGGAGCTCAACTTCGACTACGCGATGAGCGACAGCAGCGACTACGACGAATTCGAATGCGGGTGCGGCACGGCGCTCTGCCGCGGCAAGGTCACCGGCCGCGACTGGATGGAACCCGACCTGCAGCGCCGGTACCGCGGCTACTTCTCGCCATATCTGGCGCGGCGGATCTCGTCGCTCGTGTCGGCCGGAGCGACACGGCGAGCCTTCGGCTACTGAATCCGGCTTCTGAATCCGGCTTGTGACTCGGGCTATGAAGAATCGGCGATTGACGCGATCCGATTTCGAATCCGACCGCTCGGAGTGAAAGTTTCGGGCTGAAGCCGCGCCGGTGGTGAGGGGGCGTGGCTACGCTCCTGGGCATGCGTATCGGAGTCATCGGCGCCGGCGGCGTCGGGTCGGCGATTGCCTCGATCGCCGGACAACGGGACTTCTTCGAAGAACTGGTGGTTGCCGACATCGACGCAGCACGCGCCGAACGGGCCGCCGCTCGGGCCGGCAACCCGCGAGTGGTCGGGGCCCGGGTCGACGCCAATGACGCGCTCGATCTGGCCGAACTGATCCGCCACCACCACCTCGACGTCATCGTCAACGCCTGCGACCCTCGATTCAACCCGCCGATCTTCGACGGAGCGTTTGCCGCCGGGGCGGACTACATCGACATGGCGATGCACCTGTCGCGGCCGCATCCACGACGACCGTACGAGAAGTGCGGGGTGATGCTCGGTGAAGCCCAGTTCGCCGCCTCGGATGCCTGGGTCGAACGCGGCAGGCTGTCGCTGGTCGGCATGGGGGTCGAGCCCGGCCTGTCGGATGTGTTCGCCCGCTACGCCAGCGACCATCTCTTCTCGTCGATCGAATCGATCGGCGTGCGCGACGGCTCGAACATCGTGATCGAGGGCGAATCGTTTGCCCCGACATTCTCGATCTGGACCACCATCGAGGAGTGTCTGAACCCTCCGATCATCTGGGAGCGTGACCGCGGCTGGTTTACGACCGCGCCGTTCAGCGAGCCCGAGGTGTTCGACTTTCCGGCCGGAATCGGGCCGCTGAGCTGCGTGAACGTCGAACATGAAGAGGTCATCCTGATGCCACGCTGGCTCGACGTGGGTCGGGTGACGTTCAAGTACGGCTTGGGCGACGAGTTCATAGACATCCTGCGCACGCTCCACAAACTGGGACTCGACTCGACCCGTCCGGTGACCGTGCGGGGTCACGAAATCGCACCGCGCGATGTCGTTGCCGCCTGTCTGCCGAACCCGGCCGAACTCGGCGATCACATGCGGGGCCTCACCTGCGCCGGTTCGCTCGTCACCGGGATCGGGGTGGACGGACAGCCCCGATCGACCTATCTGCATCATGTCGTCGACAACGAGTGGACGATGGCGAAGTACGGTCACCAGGCAGTCGTGTGGCAGACCGCCGTCAACCCGGTCGTGGCATTGGAATTGCTCGCCTCGGGGCAATGGAAGGGATGTGGGGTGCTCGGGCCCGAGGCGTTCGACGCCGATCCGTACCTTGCCCTGCTCAACGAGCACGGCGTTCGCTGGGAGATCGACGAACGCCTCCCGCAGTGACCAGGCGGCTCGGCGAGCGCGACGTCGAGCCGCTGCTCCAACCGTTCGACGACGACCAGATCGGTGCCCTCACGGGCGCCCGCGAGTACTCGGCCACGGTTGGGCTCATCCCGCGGGGTACTCGGCCACCTCTCCGATGACCGGCTGGGCGTAGCGCATCGGGCGGCTGTATCCGGTCTCATACGGCAGGAAACCGTTGCGATCGGGCCACAGCAGCTGGGCCATTGCGAACGGCCCGCCCCGCCGCCATGCCGCGCAGATCGGGAAAAAGGCACCCCAGGTGGCCAGATCGACCGGTGCGAACACACACCGAAGCTCACCGTCGAGCAGACCGACGACCTCGACACCGAGCGGAATCTCGGTGCCGCCCCTCAGGCAGTCCGCTACGAGACCGAGCAGGCCGTTGGCCGCCACCGGCTGCAGGCCGAACACGACCACCTCACTGAAGCCGAACGTCTCGGGGAATCCGACCGTGTAGGCGTAGGCGGGCTGCGGTGGGTCACGCTCAGGATCGGGGGCGACGGCCTCGAGCGCCCAGCCGTGCTCCTCGACCATCCAGTCGATCTTCTCCTGGTGAGAGATCGAGAAATCGGGCAACTCGGCGCTCACATCTCCAGTCTCGCGCCCCTCCCGATCGACGGAGCGACCGGGACGGGCGCGACCACGCGAATAGCAACTCAGCGTCATAGTCGCTACGCTCGGTGGCCTTGATGTTCCGATTCCTGATCAGGCCACGTTGGCTGCTGTTCACCCTGGTCATCGCCCTGGTCACGGCGCTCATGATCAATCTCGGCTTCTGGCAGCTGCGCCGGCTCGAGGAGCGTCGGGCGTTCAATGCCCTGGTCACGGCTCGATCCGACGCCGAACCGCAGCCGCTCGATCCAACCTGGATCGGTCCGACGGCCGACCCGGACCAGGTGGAGTGGCGAACCGTCGCCCTGAGCGGCCACTATGGGCGTGACACAGTGTCGCTCGCCGCGGCCGGCAGCTACCAACTCATCTCCACCTTCGACGACGCCGTTTCAGGGCTGAACGTCCTCGTCAATCGGGGTTCGATCGGTGTCACGGCCGATGTCCCGCCCGTCCCGCAGAGCGACATGGAACTCGTGGGCCGGATACGACGCGTCCCCGCGAACCTCGATGGTCAGAGTTCGACCACATATGTCGAACTGATCTCATCTACGCCGAGCGACGCCGCCGGCATCACACCCATTCCCTTTCCGACACTCGACGAGGGCTCGCATCTGTCCTACGCGATGCAGTGGTTCATCTTCGCGGGATGCGCCGTGATCGGATGGGTTCTCGCCGTGCGTCGCAGTGCCCGTGCCCGTCGCCCTGGGCTCGCCGGGCTGAAGTCGAAACAGAAGGCCATTCCCTGGGATCGGTGAACCGGATTCCGCCGTTCGGCGTGTGACGTCGCCATCACCCCGTAAAGGTCCGCAGCAGCAGACGGTGGTCGGCGGTGACCAACGCTCTGCGGACGTCGTTGGGGACACCTCGGAAGACGCGCTGCATCAAGCCGGCGATCTGGCGCGGCCCCGCGGCGATGTCGAGATACGACCGCCACAGATCGTGGGGCGAGTCGAAGAACGCGTCGAAGAAGTCGCCGATCTCCGACGCATCGAGCCCGAGCAACGTTGCCAGGCCATAGTCGTGCAGCGCACGCGTCCGCCGGGCGCGCCGCGGCCACAAGGACTCCCAGGCGGCCTCGGCCAGCGGTTCGCCG
>JANMJD010000049.1:0-17970 GCA_031371195.1 Actinomycetes bacterium
GTGCCGCGGTAGCCCGGTCCGACGCTTCCCGGGTGCGCCATCCATTCGTCGCCGCGCAAGGCGGTGAGCCCCAGGCCTTCGGTCATGCCGTAGGCCATGATGATCTTCTCGGCACCGATCAGTGTCGACCATCGGTGGACGAGCGACGGTGGCATCGGCGCCGCGCCCTGGAGGATCCACGCCAGGCTCGACAGGTCGCGCCCGTCGATCCCGGGGAGGTCGGCAATTCGCTGCAGCATGGTCGGAGTGGCCGTGAACGTCGAGATCCGATGACGCTCGATGAGGTCGACGGCGAGCGAGGCGTCGAACTTCTCCATCACCACGACTCGGTCTCCGGCCAACACGTTGGTCAGCGCAACGAAGGCGTTGACGTGGTACATCGGTCCCATGACCAGAATGGTCTGCGGGCGGGCAACGGCATGCCAGGACTCGACCATCGGCGTGCCGATCAACGGGTCGAACACCGAGGGCTGCGCGCGCAGGATGACCTTGGGTGCGCCTGTGGAACCGCTGCTGCAGATGCCGTGTACGTACGGGGCGACGGTGTCGGGCAGCTCGGGCACGTCGAGTGCGGCGGTCTCGTCGATCCAGGCGATCGAGTCGCCGTCGAGGAACACCCGCGGATCGATCACGGCTCGGACGCGTTCGAGTTCCCACCCGGGAACGTCCCATCGCACGGGTACCGGAGTAGCACCGAGCTTCCACGCGGCGAAGACGGCCAGGGGGAACTGTGGTGAGTTGCGCAACCCGATCCCCAACCGGTCGCCGACGGTCACTCCCCGGCGTGCCAGGGCGATCGCCAGCTGGCTTGACCGTTCGTGGAGCTGCCGGTGGGTGTACGCCGTCTCGCGGCCATCGATGGCGACATGGTGGTACATCGTCGCGGTCGACGTCACCTCGGCGAGCCGGCGAATCTGCACGGCGTTGCTGACGGGGTCGGTCACCGGCGTACTCGGTGCAGTAACGGCCGATCCGGTCGGATCAGGCAACGACACCGCGCACTTTCAAGTCGATGATCGTGTCCCAATCGAGGCCGAGTGCCTCGAGAATCGCGTCGCCGTGCTCGTTGAACTCCGGCGCTCGGGCCGAGCCGGGTGTCGCACCGTCGAACTGTACGGGTGCGGCGGCGAGTCGGAACGGCGTCCCGTCGGCGGTCTCGCCATCGACGATGTAATCGTTGGCGACGGTCTGCGGGTCGACGGCGGCCTCGAGCGTGTCCTGGACGACCGACCACTGGCCGGAGAACTCCTCGAGTCGGTCACGCCACTCGGCCACCGTGTGCTGACCGATCATTTCGGTCACCAGGTCGGTGGCGACGGCGACGTTCTCCCGGATCAGCGCAGCATCGGCGAAGCGAGGATCGGTCGCCAGCTCCGGTCGACCGAGCCGCTGGCAGGCTTCGGCCCAGTACTTTCCCGCCTGGAGGCAGGTGAGGGCGATGAACCGACCGTCCTTGGTCGGAAAGGTGCCGACGAGAGGGTTGCCTTTGGGGCCGCCGTTCGGTGGCGGGGCCCAGGGGATCTGCAGTTGCAGCGAGAGCGCCAAGGCCTGCCCCATCGACCACAGGGCGCTGCCGAGCAACGAGACATCGACGGTTGTGGCCTCGCCGGTGCGTTCCCGGTGGAACAGTGCACCCATGATGCCCCCGGCGATGGTCATCGCCCCGATCGAGTCCCCGAATCCCGGACCGGGAGGAGGAGGCACGACGGGATCGCCGGCCTGCTTCAGACCAAGGGCCACCCCGGAGCGGCACCAGTATGACAGGAAGTCGTAGGAGCCCTTGTCGGCGTCGGGACCGAGCGTTCCCTGTCCGGTGCCGCGAACGTAGATGATGTTCGGGTTGTGGGCCCGGATGTCGTCGATGTCGATCTTGAGCTTCGTGCGGACCGAGGGCAGCTTGTTGGTCAGGAACACGTCGCATGTGGCGGCGAGTCGGTAGAGGATGTCGAGGCCATCGGCCGTCGTGAGGTCGAGACCGAGGCTCTGCTTGCCTCGATTCGAGTGCTCCATCAGCACGTGCACGGCCGTGCCCATCATCGCCACCCCGGTCGACGCCAGCCCGCGCATCGCATCGCCTCGTTCGACGTGCTCGATCTTGATGACCTCGGCACCCCAATCGGCAAGTAGCGCCGACGCCGCGGGAACGAACGTGTGCTCCGCGACCTCCAGTACCCGAACCCCTTGCATGACGGCGGTCATTCGTCCCCCCAACGACGTGAAATGGAATGCTCCCGACGTTAGCCAGGCCGGTGGCGGATCAGCCTGCTTCGGACGCGCGGCGGCCTCGCGGTACCGCGCTGAACGCCACGTCTCGGTCGAGAGTGCGCTCACGGGGCATGCCCAGCAAACGCTCCGCCACGACGTTGCGGGCCATTTCGGTCGTTCCGCCGCCGATGCAGCTGACCTGGCGCATCAGGAAGTCGTTGCCGCACTCGGCCAGGTCACCGTCGTCGTCGCTCCAGGCGGCGCCGGCCGCGCCGGCCAGTTCGAAGCCGATGGTCGAACGCCGGGTTGCGGTGAATCCGCCGAACAGCCGGGCCACCGCCGATGCCTGATCGGACATCGCCCCGCTGGCAATTCCCTGACCGATGCGCCGCTTGAGCGACTCGCCGACCAGTTCGAGCATGTGCGCTTCGCCGATGAGGTCGCGGGCCGTCGGATCGTCGAGTCGGCCCGCTTGACGAGCGATTGCCAGCATCGATGCGCCACTGTCCCCGCCGCCGCGGCCCGTCCCCGAGGGCATGGTGACGTAGGGAGAGTTGTAGAGCATCCGTTCATGGAACATCCACCGCGTGGCGACGGTCCAGCCGTCGTCGACGGGGCCGACACGGTCGCTGTCGGGCACCCGCACGTCGGACAGGAACTCCTGGCAGAACTCCCGATTGCCATTGAGCATCTCGATGCGGTGAACCTCGACCCCGGATTGGCGGATCGGCAACATGAACACGGTCAGGCCGCGGTGCTTGGGGACGTCCCAATTCGTACGGGCGAGGCACAGGCCCCAGTCCGACCACCACGCGCCGGTGGTCCAGATCTTCGATCCGTTGAGTACCCACTCGTCGCCGTCGCGCACCGCGGTGGTCAGCACCGCGGCAAGATCGGAGCCGCCGCTCGGTTCGGAGAGGAACTGCATCCAGATCTCCTCGCCCCGCAGGATGGCCGACAGGTGGCGCAGTTTCTGGTCCTCGGTCCCGAAGTCGTGGAGCACCGCCGCGCACGGCGTAAAGGTCGGACACTGCAGCCGCATCGGGTACTCGTAGCCGGCCAATTCGTCGTTGAGCGCCTTCTGATGCGCCGGCGTGAGGCCGAGGCCGCCGTACTCCGGAGGGAAGCAGACCCCGGCGAGGCCTGCATCGAACAGCATGCGTTGGACATCGCGGTCGCGCTGGACGGCTTGCAGTTCCTCCTCGTCGCTGCGGCCCGCCCGTAACGTCATGATCATCGGACCGATCGGATGCAAGTGTTCGCGGATCCAGGCACGCGCGCGCAGCTGGAAGGTCTCGACGCTCTCCATCGCCTCGCTCGTCACGATGTGATCCTTTCCGTGGCGGCCGGGGAGGTGGTGCCGCCCCGCGCGATCAGGTCATCGGTGATCCGTCGGCGATGCTCGGCGGGGGTGCCGTACAGCGCCCGGTTCACGGTGTGGCGGCGGAGATACAGATGCAGGTCGTGCTCGTACGTGACGCCGATTCCTCCGTGGAGCTGCACGCACTCCTGCATGAGCTCACTGCCGAACTGGCCGATGAACGCCTTGGCCGCGCTCGTCAACTGGGTGGCTTGCGGGGCGCCGGCAGCCACGGCCGCAGCTGCCTCGTCGCTGATTGCATGGCTCGCCTCGAGCCACGCCTTCATGTCGGCGAAGCGATGCTTCAGGGCCTGGTAGGAGGCGAGCGGACGACCGAAGGAGTATCGGTCGAAGCCCCATTCGAGGGTGAGATCGAATGCTGCCTGCATCGCTCCGACGGCTTCGGCGTTGCCGATGACCAGGGCAACTTCGAGTTGCCGCTGAACCTGTGCCTCGGCCTGGCCGACCACGCCGACGACGGCGGTCGCCGGCACGCGCACGTCATCGAACGTGACGACGGAGAACCGGCGGGTGAGGTCGACGGTCTGCATCGGGGCGACCGAGACGCCGGGCGTATTGCGGGGAACGAGCACCTGGGTCAGACCCTCGCCGGTGCGGCCGGACACGAGCAGAAAGTCCGCTCGACCGGCCGACTCGACCGGTCGCTTCACACCGTCGAGCACGACTTCGTCGCCGTCGACTCGCACCTCGAGCGATACCCGGCCGAGTCCGTCGTTGGGCGGCGGCTCGGCGAAACACCAGGTGACGATGGACTCGCCGGTGAGCAGCCGGGCGACGACGGACGGCGCGTCGCCCGCCTCGCTCAACGCGGCAGCTGCAACGTTGGTGACGACCAGCGGCCCCGGTGCGGCGCGTCGGCCGAACTCGTAGGCAATGAGGGTCAGGTCGATCAGCCCGCTGCCGCTGATGCTCCCGCCGCCGTGCGATTCGTTGACGAGCAGCGACGTCCAGCCCAGGTCTGCGCCACGCTTCCAGTAGTCGTCGCTGAATCCCCCCGGGTCGTCGCGCAGGCGGCGCAGTTCGCCGACCGGTACGAACTCATCCAGAAATCGACGAGTCGTCTCGCGGAAGAACTCCTGATCTGGGCTCAATTCCGGCAGCACGTGCAGCTCACCCCCGGTCGCTCTGCGATCACCGGATCGTACGGCAGCCCTCGGGTGCATCGGAAATTCGTCGTCATCGTTGGCCGAACAGCATGTGGGAGAGGCCGTATGAGTGTCCGGAGACGTAGCCGCCGTCGACGGGCAGCGCCACCCCGGTGACGAACGACGAGTCGTCGGAGGCGAGGAAGTACGCCGCGGCGGCGATCTCGTCGGGACGGCCGAACCGACCCAGTTTGTGCTGCTCCCTAATCGCCGGGGCCATCGGCAGGTCGGCCACCACCGCACGGAACAGAGGCGTGTCGATGAACCCGGGGCAGATCGAATTGGCGCGAATGCCGGCTCGACCGTAGTCACAGGCGAGATTCTTGGTCAGTAGCACCACCGCTCCCTTCGATGCGTTGTAGCTGCTGCCGCCCTCGCACCCCTCCAACCCCTCGACACTGGCGATGGTGATGATGGAGCCGCTGCGCTGCTCGATCATGGTCGGTAGCACTGCCTTGGCAGTGAGGAACGTACCGGTGATGTTCACGTCCTGGACCCGCTGCCACTCCGCGAGCGTCATCGTGTGGACGAGCCCCCCACCGGCCACACCGGCGGCCGTCACGACGGCGTCGATCCGCCCGTGCCTGGCGGTGATGTCGGCTGCAACCGCCATCTGGGCTGCCTCGTCCCGTACGTCGAGCACGTGGAAGTCGGCCCCCGGCGCCTCGGCGACCGCGTCGCGCCAGACGTCGGTGGCGTGCAGATCGGCGCCGACGACGACGGCTCCTTCGGCGGCGAATCGTCGGATGCAGGCAAGTCCTATCCCGGAGGCGGCCCCGGTGACATAGGTGACCCGGCCGCTCAGGCGGCGGCCGGGTGGCGACTCGGTCGGCAATGGCATGATGCTCCGATCTGGATGCGGTTGGCTAGTCGATCGATGGGCTGGCAGGAAGATGCAAGGTCTGCATCGCGTCGTGCCGGTCGCGGATCTGATCGTGGAAACTCGGTTTGGTCGGGATGTAGAAATGCTCATTCCGAATCGCCTCGAAGACCAGCTCGGCGACGTCGGCGGCGGGCATGCCGGCGCCCGTGGAGTCCTGCAGCATCTGGGTGACGAATGCGGCATCGGGCGTCATCATCGGGTGGTGGCGGTCGACGAAGCGTTCGGTGCGGTTGCGGTCAGAGGTACCGATATTGGTGGCGATCAGGCTGGGTACCAGCACCGAGACCCTCACCTTCGCCTGGACCGATGCCAGATCGTGGGCCAGACACTCGCTGACCCCGACGGCGGCGAACTTCGATGAGTAGTACGGCCCCGAGTAGGCGTTGGTGATCAGCCCGCCCATCGAGGCGGTGTTGACGATGTGACACGGGGTGTCCTGGGCGATCATCCGGGGCACGAAGCTGCGGATGGCGTGGACGATGCCGTACAGGTTGACCGCGATGACCCATTCCCAGTCGGCCATCGTCCGCTCCCACAACAGTCCACCACTGAAGACGCCGGCGTTGTTGCACAACAGATGTACCTGGCCGAACCGGTCGAACGCCGTCGTGGCGAGCTGTTCGACCGCTCCGCTGTCGGCGACATCCGTAGGAACACCGACCGCGACACCTCCGTTGTCGATGATGTCGCCAACGGTCTCGGCGAGCGACGGTTCTTCGATGTCGGCGGCGACGACGATCATGCGATGGGCCGCCGCATGCTGGGCGAGCGCCCGGCCGATACCGCTGCCGGCGCCGGTGATCACGGCCACGCGGCCATCGAACTGGTTCACGATGTCCCTCGCTTGTTGGCTACAGGCCTGGCTTGTCGGCTTCCAGTCCGAGCATCACCTGGGCCGAATCGATGTAGGTCTTCTCGCTGATGAATGCGTGCTGGGTGCCGGTGTACAGGTCACGAAAGGCGCGCTCCAGGCGGCTTCCGTTGCGGATGGCGGTCGTTCCGGCGGCGAGATGGGCGAACTGGGAGACCTCGCGAGCGGCCTCGGTTGCGTAGGTGGCTGCTACCCGCATATCGGCGCGGAGTTGTGGAGTCAGCGGATCACCTGCCGCTACCGCGCCTTCGGCGGTGGTGAAGGCCTCGATGACGCCGGCCCGGGCCGCTCGCCACATCCCCGAGAAGTGGGCGAAGTTCCGCTGGAACGTCGTCCGCCGGGCCAAGGGCTCCATATCGGACATACGGGACTTGGTCAGCGACAATTCGGCGACGTCGTCGAGCATGCTTTTGGCGACTCCGAGCGCCCAACCGGCGTGACCGGCCGCCGTGATCGGCATCAGCCCCATCCTGAAGAGCGGGCTGGTTCCGCGGTGCGGCTGGCGGGTGAACAGCCCGAAACAACGGTGTTCGGGGACGAACACATCGGTGACCGAGTAGTCGAAGCTCCCGGTCCCGCACAGACCTTGGACGTTCCAGCCGTCGAGAAACGTCACCTGGTCACGCGGCACGAAGCCGGCCTGCAGATCGAATGTGGCGCTGCCGTCGACCACGGGGAGGAACCCGCAGGCGACGTAATCGGAGTGACCGGTGCCTGAACCGAAGTTCCATGATCCAGTCAGGCGGTAGCCGCCGTCGACCTTGACACCATGGCCGTTCGGGAAGAACTGGCCTCCGGCGGTGACCTGTCGGGTGGTGTCACCGAACATCTCGGAGAAGCCAGCATTCGCCAGATACGCCGACGCGGCCATCGCCGAGGGAAAGTTGGCGATACCGATCCACCCGAGCGAGCCGTCCTGCCATGCCAGCTCGATCCATGTCTCGATCACCTCGGCGATCGTCGGCTCGCACCCACCGGCCTCGGGCACGTTCAAGAATGTCATCAGGCCGCTCGACCACAGTGAGTCGACCAATCGCGGCGACAGCGTCCGGTTCGACTCCGAAATCGGTGCCTCGACTGCGGTGACATCGCGCAGTCCCCGAGCCGCGGTCAACCCATTGAGCACTGTTGTCATCGCGTACCGTCCTGCCTGGCTGGGGGTTGCCGGTCATCGTATTTCGCCGGTCGCACCGCCCCGGTACGCAAGGCCCCGACGATCGCTGCGGGTCTACCGCGAATGCGGGAGAATGCAGCCATGAACGTCGAGGAGCTGTGCCGTGATCTGCTCGCCGAGCGGGTCGACTTGTTCGATCTGCTTGCGCTGGTCGGCGACGGCTGGAGCCGACCGACGCCGGCCGAAGGTTGGTCGATTCGCGATCAGGTCACGCACCTCGCCTGGTTCGACGAGGCCGCCCGCCAGGCGATCGCCGAGCCGGTGGCGTTCGTGACCGGCCGCGATGCGGCCCGCAACAACGTTGGTCAACTTGTCGAGTCGATCCGCGTCGAATGCTCGTCGCGTGACGACGGCGAGATCGTCGGATGGCTGCGCGCGGCCGGCGAGCAGTTGGCTGCCACGGCGCGGGCGGCCGACCCCGGTATGCGTGTTCCCTGGTACGGGCCGGCGATGTCGCTCGCCTCGTGCATCACGGCGAGGATCATGGAGACCTGGGCCCACGGCCAGGACGTGTTCGATGCCGTGGGCGTGACCCGTCGAGCGAGTCCCCGGCTCCACCACGTCGCCTTCATCGGGTGGCGTGCGATGGCCAACAGATTAGTCGCCAACAACCTGCCGGTACCGACCGAGCCCGTGCGTGTGGAGCTCGACGGCGGTCACGTGGCCTTCGGTCCCGTCGATGCCGTCGACCGGGTGCACGGGTCGCTTGTCGACTTCTGTCTGCTGGTGACCCGGCGCCGCCATCTCGCCGACACCGACATGGTGGCCGAAGGGCGGTTTGCTGCGGCATGGCTGCCCATCGCCCAGGCGTTCGCCGGGGCGCCCGGGTCCGGACGTTCGCCCGGCCAGTTCCGCTGATCGGTGTTCGACTCCCGCGAGATCTCGCCCACTGACCCGAAACCTGGCGCGTCGGCGCGATCAATGAGCATCGTCCGTCGGCGAGCAACAAGGATGTGATCCGTGACTCCTCAGCTGTCGATCCAACTCCGGGCGTTCTCGCCCGACTCCGTGGCTGAGTGGGACTTCCTGTTCGAGCAGGCCAGGGCCGCCGACGAAGCGGGCGTCGACCGGGTGGTCGTCTCGGACCACGTGGTCTTCGGGGAGCGGCTCGATGAATACGGTCGCCCGGCGGTTGGGGGTACTCCCGGAGGCAAGCAGCCCACCGGACCCGACGGTTCGTGGCTCGAGCCGTTGACGACGCTGTCGTTCATCGCCGCCCAGACGTCACGGGTCCGCCTCGGCACCAACATCCTGCTCGCCGCACTGCGCCGACCGGCGGTGCTGGCCAAGACGGCGGCGACGCTCGACGTGTTGTCGCACGGTCGGCTCGACCTCGGGGTAGGTGTTGGCTGGCAGCGTGAGGAGTACGAGGCGGCCGGACTCGACTTCGACCGGCGCGGTGGACTGCTCGAACACAGCCTGCGCGTCTGTCGTGCCTTGTGGACCGACGAGTCGGCGCGTTTCGACGACGGTGCGCTGCGGTTCGAGAACATCCATCAGATGCCCAAGCCGCACCAGGTCGGCGGTGTACCGATCTGGGTCAGTGGCACCGTCAACGGCCCGGTCATCCGACGCCTCGCCGAGTTCGGCACCGGTTGGATCCCTTGGGGTCTGGACGCGGCCAACCTGGTGGACTCGATCGGCCGCATGCGTCACGGGGTGGCGGCGCTCGGGCGCGACGCAGGTTCGATCGGCGTAGTCGGTTCGTTCGGCGTCCCACGCGGTGGCGATGGTCGGCCCGACTTCGCTCAGGCGATGCACCAGATCCCACCCCTGGTCGAGGCGGGCGTCACCGACTTCCGGGCGATGGTGGCGATCCCCGCCGAACATGCCCACGCGCTGGAAGTGCTCGGCGAACTCGTGAGCGCCTTTCGCGCCGCGATCTGACGAGCGCCGCGATGTGACGTGGGCGGCCTGCGGTTGAGCGCCGAGTCGTCAGGCGGCGACGAGCGGCCCTCGCGACCCAGCGGGGTCGGGCAGGTTGTGGCGGCCTCGCTCTGCGACCGGGCGCGGTTGGGGCACGGCCCAGTCGTCGGGCATGGCACGGAAGTCGAAGAACGGCTCGTCGTCGTTGTTGGCGATGGCGTCCTCGATCTGGTCGTAGAACCCGCGGCCGGCATCCTCGGAGAAGGTGATGGCCACGCCGGTACCGTCGTCTTCGAGGCGCGGGCGCTCGACGTATTCGGGGAAGCACGCCTCGGCCGGGTGACCGCCGGCGTAGCCCTTGGCGAACATCTGCTTGAGTATCCCAAAGCCGTCGTCGCGCACCAAGGTGGTGCCCCGGGGGCTGCCGCCGAGTTGTTGGAGGTGGCGCTGGAAGGCGTCGAGGTTGCCTGTGTCGTAGGCGACGTGCTGGCATGAGTGGTCGCCGTGCTTCTCGACGAACGTGGTGACCTGGGATTTCTTGGCCCGATCGATGCCTTCGATGAGAGCGATACCGAATGCGCCGTAGTCGACGCACCAGATCTTCATGCTGCTGTCGGGGTCGTCGGGCCGCACGTCATCGATGCGGTTGATCAGGGTGCCCCCTTCAACCTCGATGTGGAACCATGCCCATTTCTCGATCGTGCCCTGCTCACAGGCGTAGGTGATGTGGTCGACCTTGGTGAGTTTCGGGGTGAGCTTCGGGGTGGGTGTTGTCGTTCGCCGTTGCGGTGGTTCGAGCGCTGCTTGGGACATGGCATGATTGAAGCAGAACGCCAGATTATTGCAAGATTGTTCATCAAATACGCGTAGGATTATCTCTAGAACATACATATCGATGAATTCTGTCTGCGATGAGAGGGGAGAGCTGTGCACAATGCCGACCGGGTTGGATGAGCTGGATACGCGGCTGATCACGGGCTTGCGGCGAGAGCCCCACTCGTCGGTCGCCGAACTCGCCCGCGTCCTCGATGTCGCCCGCGGGACCGTGCAATCCCGGTTGGCGGCATTGTGGCGTCGCGGGGTCATCACCGGGTACGGCCCCGATGTCCACGGGCCGTCGGCGGGCTACGGGGTTCTGGCATTCACGACGTTGGAGATCGCCCAGGGGTCGCACGCATCGACGGTCGCCGCGCTCGGGCGGGTGCCCGAGGTGCTCGAGATCCATACGGTCACCGGCCCGGGCGACCTGCTGGTGCGGGTTGTCGCCCGGTCCAATGATCACCTACACGACATCCTGCAGTCCATCGTCGCCATTGAGACGGTGGTACGAAGCCAAACCCACCTGGCGCTCAGTACACAGCTGCAACGAACCGTCGCCGATCTGATCGCGGCGCGGCCCTGAGCGGTCGGACTCCGCCCGGCGTGGTCGACGTCACGCTTGTGGAGGCTCCCAGTGATTATGTACCATTTGGTACATGATCACTGACAACAGCATCGCCATCGATGCATCGTCGTCCGTCGTCTGGGATGTCTACGCCGACGTCCAGCGTTGGTCGACATGGACTCCGTCGATCGAACGGATCGTTCCCCTCGATGGCCCGGGCATCGAACCGGGCCATCGTTTCGAGATCAAGCAGCCGCGCATCCCCAAGCTCGTGTGGGAGGTCGTCGCCGTCGCCCCCGGTGTCTCATGGACGTGGCGCCAACGCTCACCCGGAGGCACGACGCTGGCCGTACACGAACTCGTCGCGCAGGACGACGGATCGACGGTCGTCCACCAGCAAATCGACCAGCGCGGGCCGATCGGTGCGCTGGTCGGACGGCTGATGCGTCGCACGACCAAGCGCTATCTCGATCTCGAAGGACAGGGATTGAAGGCCGCCGCCGAAGGCCGCCTCGATGCCCCGTCCGCCTGACGGAGCCCGGCGGAACGAGCTGCTCGAGGCCCTGATCGGCGCCTTTGCCCGAGGCGGTATCGGTGGGCGATCGTTGCGGGAGATCGCCGACGCAGTGGGGACCAGCCATCGGATGCTGATCCATCATTTCGGCTCGCGTGACGAATTGTTGATCGCCATCGTCGAGGAGGTCGAACGTCGTCAGATGTCGAGGCTGACCGAACTGCCGGCCGATCCGGCCGGAGCCGTCGCCGCGATGTGGGCCGATCTGCGCCGACCGGACGTCCGACCGTTCGAGCGGCTGTTCTTCGAGTGCTACTCCCGGGCCGCGCAGGGTGAGCAGCCGTTCACCCGACTGTTACCCGGGGCCGTCGATGATTGGCTTGCCGAGGTGGCGCGGCGGACGGGCGGGCGTGCCGATCCGGCGATGGTGCGCCTCGGTCTGGCGGTCTCGCGGGGCCTGCTCCTCGACCTGGTGGCCACCGGCGATGAGGCGGGCGTCGATGCCGCAGCGGCTCGGTTCGTCGATCTCCTGCAACGCCGCCAGTCAGGCGGATCTGCTCATCGGCCCCCAGAAGCTTGACCGATGGTCAACTGTCGACGAGCCGGTCGCGCAGGACGTGTTTGAGCACCTTGCCCATCGGATTGCGAGGGAGCAGCTCGGCGAACTCGAGCTGTTCGGGAATCTTCTGCTTGCCCAGCCCGTGGGCGATGCAATGCTCGGCCAACTCCGGGATCGTCGGTGCGGGGAGGCCGCTGGCGAGGACCACGATGGCGCAGGCCCGTTCGCCGGTACGGATGTCGGGTAGGCCGATCACGGCGACATCGGCGACGGACGGGTGCTCGATGAGCACATTCTCGATTTCCTGCGCGGACAGATTCTCGGCGTTGCGGATGATGATGTCCTTGAGCCGCCCGGTGATCGTGACGAATCCGTCGTCGTCGATGACGCCGAGGTCGCCGGTGCGGAAGTAGCCGTCCGCATCGAATGACTCGGCGTCCAACGAGGCATCGACGTAGCCGAGGCATCGTTGCGGCCCGCGAACCCACAACTCGCCGGTGGTTCCGGCTGGGGCGATGCCGCCATCGAAGCCGACGACCTTGACGTCGCAGCCGGGGGCCATCCGACCGACCGATCCGTCGAACTTCTCGTCGGGGTCGAGTTGACCGAGGCTGGTCGCGGCCGGAAACTCGGTCAACCCCCATTGGTTGTAGACGCGTGCGCCGAGTACCCGTACACACTCGGCGTTGAGCTCCGGCGTGATCGGTGCGCCGCCGGCCTGGAGCTGGCGAAGCAACGGAAACAGCGGCTCATCGCCATGACTCCGTTGCGCAGCCAGATAGGCCTGGAAGAACGGCGTTGCCGTGCCGAGCAGTGTCGCCCCCGCCTGGGCCATCAGCGGTGGCGAGGTCACCGGATCGAAGGAGTCGAGCAGGAGCAGCTGCGCCCCGACGCGCTGGTACGCGGTGAGCAGCATGATGCCACCGATGTGGGCAAGCGGGAACGGCACCGGGAACAGATCGTCGGCCTGCAGCCCGATCCGGTCGATCTGGGCGTTCGACGATGCCATCACGGAGAAGTCGCTGTGCATCGCCCCCTTCGGCGCGGCCGTTGTACCCGACGAGTAGTAGTACCACTGCACGGCCCGGCCTGGGTCGACCACCGGTGGGAGCGTGGCCGGATCGGCCCGCGGCAGGGCGACTGCGTCGCCGGCGGCGAATGTGCTGAGGTCGACAACCACGCAGTCCGCATCGACGGCGCTCCGAGCCATGTCCGCGAAATCGAAGCCGCGATGAACACCCGGAACGATCAGCCAGCGGCTGGCGACCTGCCTGGTGATCGGGGCGACCTCGGCGCGACGAAGGATCGGGATGATCGGGTTCTGGCGCACGCCGAGGCGACACAACGCGGCCATCAGCACGGCGGCCTCGATCGTCGTCGGTAGTTGCCAGCTGACGACGTGATCGGGACGCACACCGAGTTCGACGAGCCCGGCCGCCACCTCCTCGGCCGTCGTGCGGTACTCGCCGAACGACATGCTGCGGCCGGACTCGTCGCGCAGAAACGTTCGTCGAGGCGTCAGTCGGGCGCGATCGTCGACGAGTCGCCACCAGCTGGTGGTCGTGTTCAACGCCTCGGTCATCTCGCCTGCTCCTGCACTCGTCGTTGCGTGATTGTGGCAGATGACCGTCGCCCCAGTCGGGGCGCTCGGCGGGCGGCCAGGTCTGTGATCAACAGGTCTCTGTGATCGGGCGGGTTCTCCGTGATCAGCAGGTCACCGTGATCGGCCACGTTCGGTGATCAGCCGGGGATGACGCTCCGGGCGGCAGCTGCGCCCCGTATCGAACGGGCGGCCGCGAGCCCGACCAGTTCGCCCAGTTCGGCGGCGAACTCCGGGTTTGCCCGAAGTTCGTGCACCGGCACGGTCACCCGGGCCCGAGCACCGACCAGGACGATCGCGTCGATCCGGTCGTCGGCATCGCTGAGCAGGTTGATCGCCGTGAGATCGTCAATGTCGGCGCACCGGTCGCCGAACCAGCGACGGTGGCTGATCCAGTCGTGACCGATCGACCACGACTCACGCAGCGAACGGGCCCATCCGATGGCGATGGCGGCCACTGCCGTCAGCGGGATGATTCGTTCGCCGGTTGGCAGGCCGACGGTGACGAGGAACACAGTCGCGGCCGCCAGCAGCCCGACGAAGGTGAGATCACGGTCGGCGCGGAACTCGGTGGCCCGCATCACGGCGATCGGCTGCCGTTCGGCAGTAGACGAGACGAGGGCCACGACGTCCATTCTCGCTAATTCCGATCGTGTTTGTCAACAATTGAGCGTTGGTGCGCTCGGACGGGTCGGCCTGGCTCAGTGAGTGAGTAGCACACCCCCCAGCGCGAGGGTGGCGATGAACATCCAACTGGCAAGCGCGAGGATCAAAGGACGCCCACCGACCCGGCGCAGCTTCGACCACTGCACGCCCGCTCCCAGGCCGACCAAGGCCATGGCGAGCAGGATCTGCTCGATCGATCGAAATGTCTTGAGCGTGGGTGCCGACATCCACCCCGTCGAGCGCACGGCGATCGCCACGAGAAAGCCGACGACGAACAGCGGCAGGATCGGCGGTCGGGTGCCACTGGCGACGGTCGCGCCCTGCCGACGCCGCCACACGCTGACTCCGGCGACGAGCGGGGCAAGCAGCACCACGCGAGTCAGCTTGACGATCACGGCCGCTTTGCGGGCCTCCTCGCTGACCGCTGAAGCGGCGGCGACGGTCTGGGCGACGTCGTGGACACTGGCACCGACCCACGAGCCGAACGCCGTGTCATCGAGCTTGAACCAGAGGCGGTTGATCAACGGCAGCACCACGATGGCAAGCGAACCGCACAACGTCACCATGGCGATGGCGTAGGCGACCTCCTCCTCGTCGGCGCCCGAAATCGGTTCGATCGCAGCAACGGCCGATGCGCCACAGATCGAGAAACCGGTCGCCACCAACAGACTCATCGGTCCACTGAGCCCCAGACGGCGGCCGAGCCACTGGGTGCCGAAGAACGTGGCGACCACCACGACGAGAACGACGACCAGCCCCGGTCCACCGAGGTCGATCACGTTGCGAGCAGCGAGTTGGGTGCCGAGGAGCACCACGCCGGCGCGCAACAACCGCTTGGCACCATAGGAGAGCCCGGGCCGCATGCGATCGGTGACCAGGCCGATGTTGGTGAGCAGCACGCCGATTGCCACCGAGATGACCAGCGGACTGACCGCCGTCGAGCGGCGATGGACGGCGAAGGCAACGGTGACCACCGCCCCGGCCATAAGGAGACCGAGCAGATCCCTGCGCTGTGGCATGAGCTTGCGGATCTCGTACCGGGCCGCGCTCAGCCGTGAATGTGTCGCCATGGAGAGCCGGCCGGCTCAGCCGTCGAGAGGGAGCCTCGCGAACGACGGAGGCCGTTTCTCGAGGAACGACTTCACGCCTTCGGCGAAATCGGGGCGGCCGAAACTGGCGATCATCAGACGCTGCGCCTCGCGCTCGGCCTCGCCGAGCCCGACGTGGATCTGCTGGTAGACCTGCCGTTTCATGATCGCCAGCGAGGTCGGTGAGCAACGCTCGGCCAGCCCGGTGATGTAGTCGATGCAGTACGGGATCAGCTGCTCGCGCTCCACCAGCGTATTGGCCAGTCCGATCCGCACGGCTTCCTCGCCGCCGACCTTGCGCGAGGAGAACAGCAGATCGAGGGCTACTCCCGGACCGACAAGCCGGGGGAGGAGCCAGCTCAGACCCCACTCGGCGATCAGCCCACGCTGGGCGAAGGCGGTGAGCATCACGGCTTCGGGGGTGATCACCCGCAGGTCGCAGCACAGCGTGAACGGAAATGCCATGCCGGCCACCGCGCCGTTGATGGCGGCGATGATCGGCTTGTCGATCGTCATCAGGTAGGGAAACCGTCCGGTGAAGTCGCCGGACTCGGTGGCCGGGGCCGCGGGGCGATCCCCGGAGCTCTCCGACGATCCGCTGGCCTGGTCATGATCGCCACCGGCGATGCTCGACAGCAAGTTCATGTCGGCCCCGGAGCAAAAGGCCCGACCTTCGCCGGTGACGATGATGCCGACCACAGACGGGTCGGCCTGGGCCCGCATCATCGCGTCCTGGATCTCGCCGTCCATCGAATTCGTCCACGCGTTGAGCGCGGCGGGCCGGTCGAGCGTGATGATGGCGACCGGATCGGTCACCTCGTAGCGGATCTCGGAGTACATGGAATCCTCTCGGGGCGCGCCGGGGAGGCGTCGCCCGTGGGGTCGGGTGTCAGGGAGCGATGTCGGCCTTACCGACCAGGGCTCCAGGCACGTTGTCGACGGTGCCCGGGGCCATGTCGAACCGCGACCGGACGCCACTGCCGGCGCAGCCGCCGCCGTCGGTGCCGCTGGCGGCGGTCAGGCTGTTCTCGAGCAGCGGTGACGCGCCCGAGAACATGCCCCACGGGCTCTCGCAACCCGGAACGATCCACACGTGGTTCATCCAACCGCCGGTGCCACCCTGCTTCACCCCGCCGCGCGCCGCGCACTCCTCCTCGGTGGTCGTCGAGTCGCCGATCACACCCGTTCCGTTGACGCACAGGCCGATATGGCGATGGAAGTGGTCGTTGGGGCCGGTGAAGCCCTGTGTCGGTTCATAGTCGCTGTCGTGGATCATGTAGTACGACAGGCCGACGATCGACGACGTCGGCTCGGTGCCGTCGTACAGCAGCATCTCCGGCTCGCCGATGTTGAAGGTGCCGTCGACCAGCTTGAAGTTCATGTAGTGAGCCGCAATGCCCGGCACGTAGCCGGTGACCTTCGTCCAACCGGCGGCCTCGGCGTCGGGTGGATGCGGATACTTCATCGCCACGGCGCGGGCCTGGTCGAGTTCCTTGCCGAGTTGATCGCACTCGGCCTGGTCGGTCATCGCCGTCCACGGTTGCGGCCCGAGGTGGCCCCCATGGCCGGAGTTGTCGTCGGGTGCGGCGGCGGTCGCAGTCGTGTGGTGGGCGGCGCCGACGTAGGTGGGAAGCCACCCGATCCACTGGTGGTACTCGGCATCGGTGGCCTGGCCGAGCATGGCGACCACTTTGGCGTCCTTCGCCTCGCCGCCGGGCCTGGTGGTTTCGGCGATCAGCTCGTCGAGCTTGGCCGTGCCGACGGAGTCCGCGACGGCCGCCCCGCCGTGGACGATGGTGGTCTCCTCCCAGAACGACACCGGGTTGAGCCCGAGGTCGCACCGATTGGCGAGGGCACTCGACGGCGTGGCCACCGGTGTGCCGTGGTCATGGCCGTCGTTCGCGCCGGCCGAGCCGCCGTCGGTTCCAGCGCCACTTGCGGTGAGCGCCGCTCCGGTGCCTGCCGAATCGGATGAGTCGGCTGTGGTGGCGTCGCCCGCGGTCACGTCGCCCGCATGGCTGTGGCCCGAATCGCCCGCCCCGGACGCGACAGCAGCGCTATTCGACAGCGTTGCATCTGCTCCGGGAGCGACATCGGCATGCACCTGGCCATCGGCCGCCGCCGTGGCTGCTGCGTCGTCGCCGTGGCTGTGGGCGGCGTGGTCGCGGGCCGAGGGAGAGGCGAGGGCGATCGACGTGGCGACCATCGCGAACCCGGCGACGGCCCCGCCGATCACGCCGCCGGCGAGTCCCAGCCGTTTGCCGAAACCGGGCCTGAGCAGCACGGCGACACACAGCATGAACGCCGCGGCCTCCATCCCGGTGGAGAGCAGATCGATGCCGGTCGCGGCCTCCTTGTGGCCGGCATGGGCGCCGAACGGCAGACCTGCAGTTCGGCTGCGGACCCAGATCGCGATCATCCCCAGGTTGGCGACGGCGGCCGTGGTCAGGAGTCGGCGCGAGGGGCGCAGTACCGCCCCGACGCCGAGTATTGCGCCGAGCCAGCCGGCGACGGCGAATCCGATGGCTTCGGCGGCCGACTCAGCGGCGTGGCTGGGGATCATGGCGAAATGGATCGCCGCCGGACCGAGGAGCAATGCAGCGATGGTGAGGCGGGCGATCACGCTCGCGTCGA
>JANMJD010000051.1:0-28328 GCA_031371195.1 Actinomycetes bacterium
GCGCGACGAACTGCGCCTGCCGATTCACCGACTCGTGATTCTCTGCGGGCCCCCCCGGGCCAATCAGAAGCCGGTGGTACAGGCCATCGATCGCCTCGGGCGGACCTTGACGTTCGCCAAACTCTCCTGGAACGACCTCACGACCGAGCTCCTCGCCCACGAACGGGGCGTGCTCGACCAACTCGCCGGCACCGTGCTCGATCCGGTCATCGTGCCGCGGGTCCTCGGTGCAGGGTCGATCGGCGACACGCGGTGGCTGGCTCTGGCGCCGGTCGGTGCTCCGCCGTCGCGTCGCGCCCTCACCCACCTCGACGCCGCCGACGCCATCTCGCGGGCGGTGGGCACCCGACAGGCGACCCTCGCCGAATCCGGGTTCGCCGACGCCCTCGTCCTGCGGGCCGCCGGGCTGTCCCTGGCCGCTCCGGCCGTCGAGCGCCTGATCGGCGAGCATGGCGGCCACCCATTGACCATCGGCTCGTGGCACGGCGACTTCGTCCCGTGGAACATGTCGGCCGGCCGCTCGGCGATCGCCGTCTGGGACTGGGAACGCTTCGCCTCCGACGTACCGGTCGGGTTCGACCGGCTTCATTTCCGCATGCAGGTCGCCGTCCACCGACAGGGACGGACCATCGCCCAGGCCGTGACCGAGACCCGAGCCGCGCTCTGCGATGTGCTCTCGCCCGTCGAACCGGCCGGCCGGAACGCGACGTTCGATGCCTACCTCGCCGAGTTGCTCGTGCGATACGAGCACGACTCACTCGACTCCCCCAACCCGAACCTGACCGCATGGTGTGAGCATCTCGCCCAATCGGTCACCCGCCCCGAGGTCACCCGATGAACCCCCTCCTGAAGAAGATCCCTGCTCCGACGCGCAAAAAGCTGGCGGCCGCCGGCCGCCGGGCCACCTTCCCGCTCGCCCGGGTGACCGCGCCGCTTCGACTGACACCCAACTACGTGATCGCCGGAGCCCAGCGGGCCGGCACGACATCGTTGTACCGCTACCTCGTCCAACACCCCGACGTCGGCGCGGTGCGTCTGGGTAAGGGCGTGCACTATTTCGACACCAACGCCACGGCCTCGATGGGTTGGTATCGCGCCCACTTCCCCCTCGACCCGGGTCGCATCCCGCTGTGGAACGGCCCGCGCACCGTTGGCGAGGGCTCGCCGTACTACATGTTCCATCCGGCCGTACCGGCACGGATCAAGGCGGCGCTGCCCGACACCCGGGTGATCGTGATTCTGCGCGACCCGATCGAGCGCGCCCACAGCCAGTGGGCCCACGAGAGCGCACGCAGCTTCGAGACCCTCGACTTCGCCGCCGCGCTGCGGGCCGAAGAGGGACGTCTCGACGGCGAGGAGGCCCGCTTGCTGGCCGATCCGGCCGCTACCAGCTTCTCGCATCAGCACCACTCGTATGCCGCCCGCGGGCAGTACGCCGGGCAGATCCAGCGGTTGTGGGACACCTTCGGTCAGGATCGGGTCCTGGCGTTGTCGGCCCAGAAGATGTTCGCCGACCCGCACGATGCCTACACCCGCAGCCTCGACTTCCTCGGTCTGAGCAAGCACACCGCGGTCTACGAGGTGCACAACGCCCGCAGCTACCCGCCGATCGACGCCGATGGCGTCAGCTTCCTCAACGAGCGGCTGGCCGACTCCAACGAACGACTCGTCGAGATGCTCGGAACCGACTTCGATTTCAGGCGCCGTGACTGACAGCCCGGCAACCGACAGCCTGGCAACGGTCGGTCGGCGCAGCGCGCAAGGTCTCGTCGGCGCAGGCGTCAGCGGCGCGGCCACGATCGTCACCATCCTGATCGCCACCCAGCATCTCGGCGCCGAACGGGCCGGCCAGTTCTTCGTCGGCGTTTCGCTGTTCGCCATCGTGCAGGGCATCGGCTCGCTGGGCGTCGATACCGGCCTGCAGTTCTGGCTGCCGACGGCCGACGCAGCGTCGCGTCGGCGGATGGTTCGACTGTCGATCGCCGTCGTGGCGGTGCTCGGATTGGTGATCACCATCGTGCTCGCCGTGACCAGCCGGTCGGTCAGCGATCTTTTGAGCAAGGGCGATGCCTCGCAGAGCGCCGGCGATGTGGTCAAGGCGACCTCGTTGCTCGTCCTCGCCGGTCCTCTCGGCGAGGCCGTGCTCGGGGTGTTGCGGGGGGCCGATCGGGTCGTCGTCGCTTTGATCCTCGATCGATTCGTCCGGCCGATTCTGCAAGTCGCCATGATGGTCGCCGTTGCCGTGACCGGCGGCGGACCGGTGGGCATGATGATCGCTTGGGCGGCACCGTTTGCCATCGTGACGCTCATCGGTCTGGTCGCCATCACCCGGCTGCCCGGGCACGTCACCGGCGAACCGGTTGCTCCGGCCACCTTCATCGCCTACACCTGGCCGCGGGCCATCGCCCGCGGAGCACAGGCCCTAGTCCAGCGACTCGATGTGCTGCTCCTCGCCGGAGCAGTCGGCCTGAAGGAGGCCGCCATCTACGGCGCGGCCTCGCGCTGCATGATCGCCGGAGTGTTCGTGGCGACGGCCGTACAGCAGATGGTCCAGCCGCAGTTGCGCAAGGCCGTGATAACCGGCGACCCGGCCGAGGTGCGTTCGCTCTACGGAGCGTCGACCACCTGGACGGTGCTGGTCACCTGGCCGGTGTACCTGGCGTTGGCGGCGTTTGCCCCGGTCGTCATGCGGGCGTTCGGCACCGGCTTCGAGCGGGGCGGAACGGCCCTGACCATTCTCTGCCTCACGATGCTCGTCGCCAGCGGATGCGGCCTCGTCGATGTCGTCCTGCTGATGCTCGGAAGAAGCTGGGCCTCGACGATCAACACCCTGCTCGCGCTCGGCGTGAACGTCGGGCTCAACCTGGCACTCGATCGGCGGTACGGCATGACCGGCGCAGCCATCGCGTGGATGGCCGCCATCCTGACGACCAATCTGATCCCGCTGGTGCAGGTGGCCCGTCATCGCATCCACCCATGGGGCCCACCGCTGCGCAGCGCCGTGTTCGCCGGATTGGGCACCATCGGCGTGCCATTGCTGATCGCCAGAATCGCCCGCGGCTCGGCGTTGAACACCATCATTCCAGCCCTCATCCTCGCCGGCGGGTTGTACGCTCTGGTGGTCGTGCGACATCGTAAGGTGCTGATGCTCGACCGGCTGACGTCCGGCATGCGAGGCCGGCGAGCTCGACCAACCGTTCTCCCCCGTCCAGCTCAAGTGGGTACCGAATGATCACCTCCGCTCCCTCGCATCCCGAGGGTCCCGAGATCCTGCGGCAATACATCACGATCCTCAAGCGCCGGCGGGTGCTGATCGCCGCCATCGTGCTTGCCGCCATGGCCCTCGGAGCTGCGGCATCCCTGTTGAAGCCCGGTCAGTATGTCGCCACGACCACGGTGGTGACCAAGCCGATCGCCGGCGAGATCGCCCCCGGCGGCGGGCGCTCACGAACGGTCAACCTCGACACCGAGATCGTCACGGCCCGCTCCGAGGAGATCGTCACCGCGACAGCAACCAAGCTTGGCCTGGGTGCGAGCCGCGTGCGCAAGTCGACATCGATCGAGGCCGCACCATTCGGTGATGCGCTCTACTTCACGTTCAAGGACGCCAACGCACAGACCTCGGCCCAAGGAGCGGCTGCGTACGCCGGCGCCTACCTCGATGCCCGCCGGACCGCCGGCCTGGCAGTGCTCAATGCCCAGCGCGACGAACTCAACCGGGTGATCACCGACGCCGAGCAGGAACTCAAGGATCTTCAGACGAAGATCAACGACACCCCCGAAACCGACGTGAACCTCGCGGTGCTCCGCCAGCAACGTGACGGCGTATCGGATCGGCTGACCGAGGCGAGCACCAAGCTGGCCCGCATCGATGCCGACGTACTGCCCGGCACGGTGACCCGCGAGGCCGACATCCCGTCCTCGCCACAGGGTCTCTCGCTCCCGATCAGCCTGGCCGGGGGGCTGCTGGCCGGTTTGTTGATCGGCGTCTTCGCCGCATTCATCCGCGATCGCCTCGACCGCCGATTTCTCGCCCTCGACGACCCATCGCGCATCGGCATGCGCGAACTCGGGACCGTTCCCGAAAAAGCCTTGGCCGGCGCCGCCAGCCTGAACGGTGACGTCGAAGCCCAACACACCCTCCTGCGCATTCTGCTCCACCTCGCCCGGTTGGCCCCGGTACAGGGCGGTATGAGCATCCTGGTCACGGCCCCAGACCACGACTCGGTCCCGAACCTGGCCGGGCTGCTCCAGGGGTTCGCCCGCGTCGCCAAGTCGAACGGCGAGACGGCCGCGGTCATGCAGGTCTCATGGGCGGCGGTGTTCGGTGATGCCCTCTCGAACCAGGGCGGTGACGGTCGGTGGGAACAGGTGCGTGGCGTGATCGAGCAGATGACCAGCCGTAACCGCTATGTGTTCGTCGATCCGCCGCCGCTCGACCGATCGGCCGACACGCTCGCCGTCGCCTCGCAGGTCGATCTGATCCTGCTGGTCGTGTCCGACCGCACCCCGGTCGAGGCGGTCGTCAAGGCCAAGGACGAACTCGCCGGCATCGGTCGCAAGGTGGTCGGCTATGTGCGAATCAAGCCCGCGGGTCGCCGGGTGACGCACACACCGGCCACCGACCGGATCCCCACCGCCGTCCAGGTCGATCTCGACCTGGCAGGTGATTTGCGAGCGTTGCCCGAGAACGGCACTGCGGCATTGCCGCGGTCATCGTCGGGCTTGGAACTGCCGGCCGGCGAGCGCGACGCGCCCGGCCGCTAGCACCTGCCGGCGGCGGGTACATTGACACCCGTGGCATGGAGCCTGGCCCAGCAACGTGCCGTGGCGGGCCTTGTCAGTGTGTTGGCGATCGTGGGCGCGACCGTCAGTCGGGGCGGCCCCGGCGACTCGGCCAACCCGATCGCGGCGAACGCAACCACCTCACCGGTGGTCTCGACCTACCCTGCTCCTCGCTCCGCGACAACGACCACAAGTGCCGACGTGACGGCGACAGATCCCCTTGCAACGGAGTCCGCCGCTACCATCGCAGCCGTCGAGTCGACGATTCCGCTCGTCGTCGAGACGACAGCGGTGGCGGTTCCTCCGACTGCGCCGCCGGACGCGGCAAACCAGGTCGCCCGTCCGATTCCGTCGGCCCTGCCCGAGACGCCTCCGCCGCCCGAGGCTCCCAAGCCGCCGTGGGCCTCCTCGACCCGCACGACGTCGGCCGGTTACATCTCGACCGATGTGGGCTGCGCCGACGGCACCGACGCGGGCTCGCTCGACGCCTTCTTTGCCGGGCGCATGGGGCCCGTGTTGGGAACCGACTACCAGCACGTGTATCCGCTGGGCGGAAATCGGTACCTGTGGCTCTTCCAGGATGCGTTCATCGATCACTCAGGCGCAGCGGTGAAGCTCAACCAGGCGGCGTTCGCCCACAACATCGCCATGGTTCAAACCGGCAGGTGCTTCACCCTCCTCCATCAGGGCTCGACGAAGGCTCCCAGCAGCTTCGATCTCGGGGCGGGCGAGGATGTGCGGACGCGCTGGTTCTGGCCCCTCGGAGGCGAACTCTCCGGTGGCCGGTTGTACGTCTTCTGGTCGGAGATGCACAAGGATGCCGGCGATCCCGGTCCGGGCGACGGACTCGGTTGGCATCCGGCGCGCACCTGGTTGGCGAGCTACGACGTCGATACATTGGCCCGTCGCTCCTTCGAGCCCGCCCCGAGCGACGATGTACGACCTGTCTACGGCTATGCCGTGGCTTCCGACGACCGGTACTCCTACCTCTACGGCAATACGTTCGAACAGAATCTCGAGCGTGAAGGTGGTTTTTGGGGTGGTCCACACTCGGCGACGTCGATGTGGCTGGCCCGTGTTCCCCGTGGACAGCTCACCTCGCAGCCCGAGTACCGCACAGCGGACGGCTGGTCGGCGAACAAGGCCGACGCCCGGCCGATCATCCAGCGCTACTGGACCGAGAACCCGATGCAACCGCGGCTGTTCGACGGCGTCTGGACCGCAGCCACCAAGGTCGACGGGTACTGGGGAGAGGAGTTGGCCATCGATGTGGCTCCTGATCCATGGGGGCCGTGGACGACCATCGAACAGCGGGGCCTCGGGCCCCATGCAGCCGACCGGCGGGTGGTCAACACCTACCACGCCCACCTGATGCCGTGGACGGTGGGAGGCGGCCTGGTGGTATCGATCTCCCAGAACGCCCGCGATATGTTCGCCGACGCGTATCCGCACCCCGAGCGGTACCGGCCGATGTTCATCAGCGCCGCGTTCTCGGCCCCACCGCCCACGCCACCTGAAACCACGACGACGGCGGCCGAGACGACCACTTTGCCTCCGGACACCTTGCCTCCCGACACGACGACAACGCTCGCCACGACCACCACGTTGCCTTCGACCACCACGACCACCATCACGGCGACCACGACGACCGCTCGTCCACCGACCACGACCCGACCGCCGACGACGACTCGGCCGACCACGACGACTGCAGCGAGCACGACGGTGCCGTCATCGACGACTACCACGCCCCCGACGTCGGTGGCCGGTTCGACTTCTACCTCACCGCCCGTAGCGACGCCTCCCGCTCCGTAGCGGGCTCGTCGCCATCGACGCGCCCACCACCCTCACCGGTGAGAGCGTTGTTCAGCGCGGAATCTCGCGGTGACGAAGCCCGCGTGGATCAAGGCGTTCGATCGCCGCAGCCTCTTCGTCGGTGGGAGCACGTGAGGTCGGGACGTCGTCACCGGCGAGCAGCTCGAACCCGGTGGCCGTGCGAACCTCATCGGCCGACACTCCGGGGTGCGTCGACACCAGCCGCATCGCCCCCCCGACGAAGTCGAGTACGGCCAGGTTGGTGACGATTCGGCGCAGGTCGTGATGTGCGGCGACCCATGCGCCGAGCTTCGCCGCCCGGTCGTAGCCGATCCCACTGACCATGTCGACGTGTTCGGTAAACACCTTCGTCGTGTGGTTGGGGATCCAGAAGCTCGTCGCATGGTTGATCGTGTTGCCCGGGCCCCCCCGGACGCCGAGTAGTTGCGCCTTGGGCTGCGCCCACGGTCCGATGTTGGCAATGTTCGTATTGCCGTGCCGGTCGATCTGCGACGCACCCATCATCACGTGACGACGACCGCCGGCGAGGGTGTCGAACACCGATCGGAACGGGATCCAGCCCTCGATCCTCTTGTCGGTGCCTCCGATCGGGAGTTCGTTGGCGATGAAGAACGCCTCGCCATCGGAGACGAGCAGGTCGGGTTCGAAGGTCGAGCGGGCGAGGCGGGCCCCCAGCATCGGCATCGTGCCCATGCCCGAGGCGAAGATCTCGCCGTCGCCCCGCCATGCCTCGGCACAGGCAACGGCGATGACGTCGGCCCGTTCGGCCGTCACAACTCGGCCCTCCACAAGGTGACCGCCTGCTGATAGGACGACTCGTCACCGCGCATGAAACGGTCGACGAAGCCGGCCCATGCGACGGGATCGCCGGCGGAGTCGGCGTACATCCGCTGGAAGGCCTCGTCGCGGGGATAGTCCGGCTCGCATCCGGTGAAGTGGGCACCGTTCTTTGCCTCGATGACGCCATCGACCATCGACCGATTGATCCGCAGGGTATGGAAGGAACCCTCGTCGAGGAGGGCCTCGGTCGGGATCACCCGTTCGCACGAGACGAATCGGTTGCCCGGCGTGCACGCGCTCAGGAAGAGATCGTCGAAGTAGAGATCCGAGCCGAGGAACTGGGAGTTCCCCCGGGCATCAGACCGGTTCATATGCACGAACGCCGCGTCGAGTCGGATGGCCGGGACGGCGAGCAGGTGCTCCCCGTCGTCGTAGGGCGACTGCACGGTTCGCAAATGAGGGTTGACATCCATCACCCCCGAGCCGAGTCCGGCTCGCGTCGGGAGGAACGGCAGACGAAGGCTCGCCGCATACAACGCCCACTGCAACATGCCTTCGTCGTATTCGACACACTCCGGAATCAACCCCTTCTGCCGGGCCGCTCGGAAGTGGGGCTCGAGCGGAATGGTGTCGAGCGAGACGAAGCCGTAGATCAGCCGGCGCACCTTGCCCGCCGCACACAGCAGGCCGACATCGGGTCCGCCATACGACACGATGGTCAGATCCTTGACCGGCGAGCGCAACAACGCCCGCACCAGCGACATCGGCTTACGCCGCGATCCCCACCCGCCGATCCCGATCGTCATCCCATCCCGAAGCCTGCCGATCGCCTGGTCCTCGGTCATGAGTTTGGACGGAGACGGAGTGGTCACGCCAACCCCTCATGACCGAGCGGGCGCGCGAGCACCAGCGAGCCGCACGCCAACGGGGTCCGGGGGCGCAGCCCCCGAGCAACAATGATCATGAGTTTGGAGTTCGGAGACGTCATTCGGAGTTCGCTTTGTTGGTTCCGGCGAAGTCGTCGCGGAGTTCGTCGCTGACACCGCTGAGATTGAGCTCGAAGGTGAAGCCCTGCTCGAAACGGTAGGAGCGCTTCACGTCCCACAGATCGATGCCGTTGAGACTCTCCTTGGCCGCCCGCATCACGACAGGCGACTTCGCCGCGATCGATTCGGCAACCTCGAAGGCCGCGCTTCGGAGCTGGTCGCGGGGCACGACCCTGAGCACCGAGCCGAAGTGGTGCAACTCGGCCGCCGTGACGGTCGCCGCGGTATAGACCATCGCCCGCATCTTGTGCTGCGGTACCAACCGGGCGAGATGGGTGGCCGCTCCGAGCGCACCACGGTCGACCTCGGGAAGTCCGAAGTAGGCATCGTCGCTGGCGACGACGATGTCGGCGTTGCCCGCCAATCCGATCCCCCCACCGACGCAGAAGCCGTGCACCGCGACGATCACCGGCACCGGGCAGTCGTAGACGGCGGCGAAGGCCGCGTAACAGCCCTTGTTCGCCCCGATCAACGCCGCGAAGCCTTCGGAATTCTGCATTTCCTTGATGTCGACCCCGGCGTTGAAACCTCGCCCTTCTGCCCGCAGTACGACGACCCGAGTGGTCAGGTCACGACCAGCAGCGGTCAATTCGGCGGCCAGTTGAAACCATTGAGCGACCGTAAGGGCATTCACCGGGGGACAGTCGACGACAATCTCGACAATTCCGTGGTGATGACGCTCCTGTGTGATGCCCACGACGCGAAGCGTACCTGACTGCTGACGGCTCGTCAGATTCGGTCAGGCAAAGATCAAGAAAACGTAAAGTAGAGAGCCGGTCGGCTGGGCACCCCGTCAAGCGGACAAAATTGCCGCAGCGGCACGCCTTCCGCTGCGCAGGGCTCCTTCCATGAACCCGGCGAATCCATCGGTGTGCTCCCCGGCTAGGTGAATCCGTCCGTGCGGCCGCTGCAGGACATCCCACGATGCGGTCAATTCGCCGGGGGCGAACGCCGCGTAACAACCCAGACTCCAGGGATCGTTGGTCCAGTCGGTGGTGATCGACTCGCCGAGCAGGCCGGTCGTCGCCGGGAAGATGCGGCGAATCTCACGACGGATGCGATCGTCGAGATCGGGGAGCACCCCCAGCGCCGCTCCATCGCGCGACGACAGCAGCGCAGTGAGAACGCCGCGGTCGCCGGCTTGGCCATCCGTGGTCTCCCACAACTGGCCATAGGCGCGATCGGACACGACCGAACCGTCAAAACCCTCGTCGCGCCAGGCGCGGCGGGAGGACTGCACGCTGACCTTGGCCCCGACACCCATGCTGATCGCCGTTGCTGCCACCGGCAACGGCGGCGTGATCTGGATCCGACCGGCGACGGGCGGAGGCACGGCCAGCACGACGGCGCCGCCGTGAACCTGCCGACCGTCGTTGAGCGTGACCAGCCCCTCGACTGCATCGATAGCGGCGACCACCGAACCCAACCACAGCCGAGCCCCAGGGGAATCGGCGAGTCGTTCGGCGAGACCGGTCGCCAGTTGGTCATTGCCGCCGTTGACACGGAATGCCTCCCGACCGTCACCTGCGTCGGCCGCCCGCCTGGTCATCCATGCCGCGTGCAGCAGCGAGATCTCGTCGGGCGGCACCATGAACTCGGTTCGCAGATCACGGCCGATCACCAACCGCGCCATGGCCGACAGCCCCATCCCGGCCAACAGCGCACCGGCGCTGCGGGCGTCCAGACGGCGGGCGGCCGGCGACTCGACCGGCGCATCCGGGTTGACCGACACCGCATGCTCCGCGAGTGCGGCGTGCCATGCGTCGCGTTCGGCAACGACCGAAGGAAACCACGCCAGCGGATTCGTCCTCCCTCCGACATCGACGAGCCGGGCGGAGTCGTCGCGCTGGGACGGCACCGGTGTAAGACCGAGGCTGAGCCCGACGGCCAACTCGAGTACCTCGGTATGGGTGGAGTCGATGAATTCTGCGCCGCGCTCGCACCACTGGCCGTCGTCGAATCGGTGGCTGAACACCCGGCCGCCGACGCGGTCACGAGCTTCGATCACGATCACCGACAACCCGTTCGAGACAAGATCGCAAGCCGCCCGTAGGCCGGCAAGGCCGGCTCCCACGATCATGACATCTGCCCGTTCGGCCCTCATATCAGCTATCTCCCGGTCGGCACTCCCCGACATTCGCACTCCTCAGAACAACGTTGGCTGCTCGGGCCGGATCACACGGCGACCTGGCCACGGCAGGAAGTTGTCCATGAACACCCAGCTCACGCGATGGATGGCGCTCGGCCCGTACCCGGACAACGCCGTCTTGTGCAGCGGGCAGGGATACCCCTTGTTGGTGTCGAAGTGCCAGTGGGGGAAGTGTTCGGCCTGCTCGCGCATGATTCGGTCGCGGGTCACCTTGGCCAGGATCGACGCCGCCGAGACCGACAGGCAAAAGGCATCGGCCTTCACCTTGCGTTCGATGTGGGCCACATGTGGGCTGACGAAGTCCCATTTGCCGTCCACCACGGCGGCATCGGGCCGAACCCCGAGTGCCTCGATCGCCCGCTTCGTCGCCAGCTTCTGAGCCGGCGCCATGCCCAACTCGTCGCATTCCTGTTGGCTCGCCGCCCCGACCCCCCACGCCACGCACCAACCGGCGACCCGATCGAACAGCTTCTCACGCTCGGCCTCGGACAGCATCTTGGAATCGCGCACTCCGTTGACCCGGCTGTCGCGGGGCAGGATCGCCGCACCGACCATCAACGGACCGGCCCACGCCCCGCGCCCGACCTCGTCGATGCCCACCACCATCTCGTGACCCGCAGCCCAGAGATCCCGTTCGACCGAACGAGTCGGCGCCAACTTCTTCGACGGCGCCTTGACCGCTTGCTTCACCTTCGACCGGACGACCATCGCTCAAGCCCCGACGAGCAGCTTGACGGCGGCGATCCCGGCAAGGATGACAACGAGCCACCGAAAGAGCCGTTGGGGGAGGCGGCCGAACAGCAGCTTGCCGCCGAACACCCCGACCAGGACCGCGGGAATCAGGATGGCGTCGTACCGCAGGGCGTCGACGCTGAAGAAGTGGCCACCAGCGGACCACTGGCCGATCGCCGCGTAGAACGGGATCTTTGATGCGTTGACCAGGAAGTAGAACAGCGCCGTGGTGCCCACCAACTCGTGCTTGTCGAGCCCGAGACGCATCAGGTAGGTGTTCATGATCGGCCCGGCGTTGTTCGAGACGAAGGTGGTGAATCCGCCGGCACTGCCATACCCGGCCGCGGCGATGGTCGTCGGCTCCACAGCCGGAGCATCGCGCAGCATCCGCCAAGCTTGCATCACCACGACGGCCAGGATGGCGCTGCCGATCATCAACTCCACGGGCCGGGCCGCCTTACCGACGACGATGAAGAAGATCGCGCCGGCAACGTACCCCAGCCCCACCCACGGAACGAGCGGCTTGAGCACGTCGAGTCGGGCGTGACGGCGATACCACGTGACGGCGAACAGGTCGGCGAGGATGAGGACCGGCAGCGTGGCCCCCGGGATGGCCCGCCCGCTGAAGACCATTGCCAGCAGTGGCGTGGCCAGCAGTCCGGCCCCGGGCAACGCCGTTTTCGACAGTCCGACGATCAGCGCCGCGACGATGCCGATGAGGTAGTCGCCGTTCGAAAACACTGTTGCGACGCTACCGTCTGGGCCTCATGTCGATCCGATTGACCGCCTTCAGCCACGGCGCCGGTTGAGCCTGCAAGCTCGGGGCGACCGAGCTGGAGCAGGTCCTGCGTCCGCTGCAACCGATGCTCCATCCCGACCTGATCGTCGGGACGGAAACGGGTGATGACGCCGCCGTCTGGCGGCGTCCGGATGGTCGCGCCCTGGTGACGACGGTCGACTTTTTCGCACCGATCGTCGACGACGCCTACACATGGGGGCGCATCGCCGCAGCGAACGCGGCGAGCGACGTCTACGCCATGGGTGGGACGCCGCTGTTCGCCCTGAACATTGCGGTGTGGCCCCGTGACACCCTGCCCTTGTCGCTGCTCACCGAGGTGTTGGCCGGCGGCACCGAGACGGCCCGCCAGGGCGGGTGGGTCGTGACCGGGGGCCATACCGTCGATGGGCCCGAGCCCATGTTCGGCCAGGTGGTCGTCGGTGAACTCGATGGACCCGAGCCGACCCGCAACGTTGGCGCCGAGCCCGGTGATCTGCTGGTGTTGACCAAGCCGCTCGGGACCGGGCTATTGGCCACCGCCCACAAGCGGTTGCCCGCCGAGGCGATGCAGTCGGGCGGCGCGTGGCACGACACCTACGTGGCGGCAATCGCCTCGATGACCCAACTCAACGACGTGGCGGCGGCCGCGGCCGGTCGAGCCGGGGTGCATGCGGCGACCGACGTCACGGGGTTCGGTCTGGCCGGGCACCTGCACAAGATCCTCAAGGCCAGCGGTTGCTCCGCCACGCTCGATGTCTCGGCGCTTCCGCTCCTGCCTGGAGCACGCCAGCTCATCGAGGCCGGCTTCGCCCCCGGGGGCACCGAACGCAATCTCGAGTTCGTCGGCGGCTGCTTGATCGGCGGCACCGAAGCCGACCGGCTCCTCCTCGGCGATCCGCAGACCTCCGGTGGACTGCTCGTCGCCTGTCCCCCCGCAGCAATCGACGGGCTGCTCGACGATCTGCGACGACACGACCGTCTCGCGGCCGTCATCGGCACCCTGACCAGCGAAAACGCCGGCCGGATCACTCTGTCGTAGCGGTTCGCGCCACCGGGCGTCAGAGCATCACACTCATGCAAGTGACCCCGGCCTCGATCTTCTGGAGCTCGCCGACGTCGATCGGCTCGACGTCGAAGCCGAGGTCGGAGATGGCGTCGGCGGTGCGGGGAGCGTCGGCGGGCAACACGACGGTGTGGCCGAGGCAGAGCACGTCACCGCCGCTGGGCTCGGCCGCCGGGTGAACGCGGTAGCCGGCTGCCTCGAAGACCGCGGCGTCCACCCAGCCCGGTACGGCGATGAGCGATCCATCGGGGAGTGAGGTGATCGCCGACTTGAGATGGAGGCATCCGGGGACTCCGACTGCGTGCACCCGACGCCCGAGCGGGGCGACGATGGCGGCGAACTGCTTGATCGCCGGAAGCGTCGTGCGGGTCGTCAGACCGATGAACACATCGCGGCCGACGCACAACACGTCTCCACCATCCAACGTTCCCGGAGCCTCGATCGCCGCGATGGCGAAGCCGAGGGCGGCGACAATGGGTCGGATCGAATCGATCTCACCGCGACGGCTCGCCGCGCCCGGGCGGGTGATGATCGCCCGGCCGTCGACCACGACGAGTGCATCCTCGACGAAGAGGCCATCGGGATGGGCATCGGCCTGCGGCGCATGGATCAGCTCCACGCCGTGGCGTTCCAACAAGGCCAGGTAGCGGCTGTACTGGCCGAACGCCGCGGCCACATCCATCGGCACACGGTCGATGTGGGTGACCTCGCCTTCGGCGATCCGGGAGCTGGGTTGGCGAACGATGGCGCGGCGGGTCGACACGTCGTCCACTCTCGCGTACCGCAGCGCCGCGCCGGTCGCCCAGGGCCGATGCCCTACGGTACGGACTCGCATGCCCACTCGCCCACCAGCGCCCGGCTCCGCCGACGACGGCCCGTGCCGGTTGGGCGGTTGGGTGCTGACCATCTTCCCGGCGCTGGCAATCGCGGCAATCGATCCACGGGGTTACGCGCCGTTCGGACCGGCAAAGTACCTGGTCATCGCCACGCTCGTGCCGCTGGCGTTCAGCCTGTTATTGCTCGGCGGACGACGGCTGCGGGCCGATCGGACGACGACGCGGTGGTGGATCGGGCTCATCGCCTGGTGGATCCTGACCGCCTTCACCGGTGTCGACCGCTTCCACAGTTGGGTCGGGATCCCCGAACGGCGGCTCGGTGTCGTCGCCTGGGTGATCTGCTTCCTTGCCTTCGTCGGCGGGGAATCGCTGACCGACGCGCCGCGTCGACGCGTGGTGCTGGGAGCAACCGTCGCCGGGGCGCTGACGGGTGTGTGGGCGATCGCCGAGTCGTTCGGCATCGCCCCGATCGACCTGGGGGCAGCGACGACCCGCCTCGGCGGACCGTTCGGGTCGGCCGCGTATCTCGGGGCCGCCGGCGCGCTGCTCGTGCCGTTGTGCACCGGCGTCGCACTCGACGCGGGGATGCATCGGGCATGGCGCAGCGTCGCCGGTATCGCCGCCACTATCGGCGTCGTGGCGGTTGCCGGCTCGGGGACCAGAGCGGCCTGGGTGGGGCTCGCCGTGGGCGGGATCGTCGCGCTGACGGTCCGCCGGACATCGATTCAGACACGACCAAAGGCCGCCGTGGCGGTGGCGGCGATTGCGGCCAGCGCGTTCGTCGTCGGCGGCTGGCTGCTCCCCGACACCGAGCGCGTCAGCGATGCGATCACGCGCGAGTCGGGCTCCGCTCGTCTCGACGAATGGCGCACGGCTGTCGGCGTGATCGTCGACCGGCCAGTCGCCGGAGCCGGGCTCGAGGGCTACCGGATCGTCGCCGGCCGCCACATCTCGGCCGACTACGAGCGCGCCTACGGGCGCCGGGTGCTCCCCGACCGGGCGCACGACGCGATTCTCGATGCCGGTGTCGCCGGGGGGATCCCGGCGATGATCGGCGTGGTCGGCCTGTGGTTCCTCGTCGGTCGGCGGGTATGGCGAGCGCTACGCGACGGTCCCACGTGGCTGGCGGGGACGGCCGTGGGATTGGTCGCCTACGTCGCCCAGCAGCAGTTCCTCTTTCCGCTGACCGAGATCGACCCGATCGCCTGGCTGCTGGCCGGGACGCTCGTGGCCGGAGTTCCGACACACCGCATGAGCATGCCTCGCATCCCCCGGGCGGTTGCCGCCGTGCCGGCGACAATGGCGATCGTCGCCCTGTGGTTCGGCAGCAAGGAGGTCTTGGCGGACCGCCACACCCAGCGAACGCTCGACGCCCTCGCGTCCCAGGCGCCCGATCGGGCCGTGGCCGAAGCGACCAAAGCGGTCGAGTTGCGTCCCGACATGTTGCGGGTACGCATCGCCTTGATGCGATCGATCACCGCCCCGGGCACAGCCGACTCGTTTCGAGCAGGCGTCGAGGTGCTCGACGGGGCGCTCGACTGGTCACCACGAGATCCCGTCATCCGGCGCGAACGGGCCGGACTCCTGACCTCGCTGGCGCAGACGACGAAGACCCCGTCCGATCAGATCGCCGCCCGTCACGCGTGGACGGCTGTTGCGGTCGACGATCCGAACAACGCCGAAGTGCTGCTGGAGTTGGGATTCGCCCAGGCCGTCAGCGGATCGCTCGGTGAGGCTGAGGCGACCTGGGTGCGGGCGGCAGATCTCGCTCCTCGCAGCCCGGCCGCCCTGTTGAACCTGGTCAAGCTGTATGCCGACGCCGGACGGATCGATGAGGCAACTGCCGCGTTGGACGAGGCCGACCGCCGTTCGCCCGGCAATCCGCAGGTCGCCAATGCTCGCACCGCCCTCAACACCGCAACCGGCTGACCGCGACCCGGACGTCGACTCAGACGGTGATGACCGTCACGCCGACCCCTCGACAACCCAGTAGATGGGCGACGTCATCGGGGTCGCTGGTGAGGACGCCGTCGTTCAGGACCGCCAGCAGCGCAACGTGCGCGTCGACGACATCGCTGGTTCGACTCGATGCAAGGAGTTCGCCGGCTCGTCGCGCCGCGAAGTCGTCAAGGGGCACACTCTCCACACCGCGCAAAATCCGGGCCAGATTCGCCTGTCGGGCGCCGTGCCGCCAGACCTGCCCGATGACTGCCGAGCTGCATCGAACGGGCTCGCGGGTTCGTCGGGCCTCGTCGAGGATGGCTCCGACGAGGCGGTCGCGACGATCGATGGCGACGAGCGCCCCCGCGTCGAGGATCAGCGTCAAGCCGCTGAATCCTTGGTGCCGGTTGTTCGGCCGCGAGCTTGACGGGCTGCTGCTCGCTCCGCTTCGGTGAACTCGCCGTCCTCAGCCTGCCATTGGTCGAGCGCGGCGCCGAGCAGTGCGTGACGAACCCGATCTGCCGCGGCGCCGGCCATCCACGCCGAGACGCTCACACCTTCGCGGGCGGCGGCTTCGCGGGCCGCCGCCCCAAGCTCGGGGTCCATGGTGATCGAGAAACGGTCCACATTCATCGCATATGATCGTAACACATATGATGGTATGCGCAATTCCGATATGCACCAAGGACCGATGGAACCTTTCGGACGCCGTCTGCGTGTAGGTGCCGTGGATGTCAACGCAACGTGGAACGCCGCCTGGGACGATCTGCCTGCTGACGAGGCGACTGACGATGTCGTCGAGCTCACGGTGTGGTCGTTCGACGAGTTCTACGCCGTCGGCCGGGGCCCGCTGGTGCGTGGTCTGGCGCTGACCCTCGGCGATGCCGATCTCGCCGCCGAAGCCGCCGACGAGGCCCTGACCAGGGCGTATTTGCGGTGGTCGCAGGTCAGCCACCTCGACAACCCCGCCGGTTGGGCCTATCGCGTCGGTCTCAACTGGGCCCGCTCGATCCTGCGTCGCCGACGCGGTCCGGCCCGGGCGGTTTACGAGGCGACCAGCATCGACCTGCCCCCGATGGCCGACCCCGAAATCCACGCCGCACTCGGCGGGCTCAGCGTGAAGCAACGCGGCGTCGTCGTGTGCCGCTTCCTTCTCGGCTGGACCGAGCAGGAAACCGCCGATGCCCTGGGTATCCGGCTGGGCACCGTGAAGAGCCGTCAGCACCGGGCCCTCGCCGAGCTCTCCCAGACCTTGGACCACCTACGCCCCGAGGAGGGCCGATGACCACGATCGAAGACCGCCTGAGCCGCCACCTGGAGGCCGTCGCCCCCTACGTCGAAACCGAGGCTCCCGACTCCGGAGCCGCCACCATCATCCGCAGTGCCCGTCGCCGCCAATTCCGCCGCCGCCGGCTGGCCACCACCGCCTGCGGCATGATCCTCCTCGGAGCCGTCGTCGCCGGAGGGCTGGCAATGACCTCCAGCCGTCGGAGAGGCGAGCTGCACGTCGTCTCACCCGCCGGCGTCAACGACCCAGTCGCCGAGGAGAGCCAGGCAACGACCGGACCTACAGCCGTCGACCCGGCTGATCCCCCGGCTGCACAAACCTTGTCGACCGGAGGGAACAGTCCGGAGATTCCCGCAGGTGACGATCTGGTGTGGGTTCGACACGATGGCGTACAGGCGGTCACGGGGGCCAGGATCCGCGCCAGTGACGGAGGGTTCTATGGCGTCGGCACCGTGCCGGTGACGGGCGGATTCACCGCTGCGGTATTCAGCTCGCAGGACGGCATCGACTGGAAGCGTGCGCCAGATCTGGACGACCGCATAAGCGACATCCGGAACCACACCTGGGACACGCCCGGAGGCGGGTCGCCGCTGTACTCCGTCGGTACCATTCCCGTATCGGGCAGCGCCGCTGGCCAGTTGGCCGTCGTGTCGTACAACGACAACGAACGAGTCGTACACCAAGTGCTGTCGGAGCCAGACTTTCCTGCGCTGAACGCAATCGCCAAGATTCACACCTATCAGGGGCCAGGAGTTCGCGGGCCCATGGGCACCCTGCTCTCGGCTTTCGTCGGTCCCGCTCCGGACAGCGCCAATCCCGCGGCCTCCGTCGTGCCACCGGCCGATCTCGGCAGATTCGCGCTCGGCGATGCCGTCCTCTACTATGCCGCCGACAACGAGCACTTCGATTCGGTTGCGCTTCCCCCGGGCGGCCCTGCGGCCCGCGACGTTGCCGCGATGTTCGCGTCCACGAACGGATTCGTCGTCGTGACCCGCAACGGTCCGGTCTACGGCGGGAAAACGACGGAACTCACGCTCTATTCGAGTCCGAATGGTCGCGTTTGGTCGCCAGGTCCTTCGACCGAGATTTCGGGTGACGTGTCCAGTTCCGGAGAAGTTGACGGCCGAATGGTCGTGGTCGTTCGAAGGGGGCCGATCACCGAGGTCGTGTCAACAGACGGGCTCACTTGGGAACACAACCAGATCATCTCGGCCAACTTGCCTGATGACCCGATGGCCGCCGCACAAACTCCGGGCGAACCGTACGTACTGTCACTCGCACCGGACGGGATCGCAATCCAGGTGGCCGCCCACTACGATTATTTCGCCGCGGTGGGAGGCGCTCAGTTTCACATGGGCGGGTACACCTTCCGATCGGAGTCGTTCGGCGGCATCGTCTCGATCGTCGAGGACTCAACCGGTGCTGTCATCAGCTCCGACATCGGCAAGTCGAGCGATCGCGTGATGTATTACCCCGATGGCACTATCTCGATCGTCGACACGGCCGGCCAAAGCAGCCTGAGGTTGTCGTCGGAGCAGATCATGACCGAGCTGATGGCCGACGCCGCATCGAGAGGCGCGCCGAAAGACGGCGCGGAGTGCTACTGCACCGTGTACCAATCGGCAACCGGCCGCAGCAGTTGGCGAGCCATCGACGTCCGCCACGTGGTCGGCGAACCGGTCGCGAGCGTTCGTGGAATCGGCCCGACGGCCAAAGGGTTTGCAATGACAGTGGTCCTGGTTCGCCGTGCCCCCGACGGTCAACGGATCACGCTGGTATTCGAAGCGACGCCGCCGTAGGCGGCGCCGCCCGTGCAGGCATTCGTTCCAATCGGCGAAGCGATCTACGAGACGCTGCCCTGAGGGACGACCCACTGCACGGTTTGGCCGGTGACGGTGGCGATTCGATCGAAGTCGGCGTCGTAGTGCAACACGATCAGACCGGCCGCCTCGGCGGTTGCGGCGATCAGCAGGTCGGGCAGGGTGACCGATCGGTGTTGCGATACGACGGCCAACTCGGCCTGAACCTCGAGCGCCCGGTCGACGATGGCATCGTTGACCGGGACTCGGGGCATTGCATTGAGTACCGATGCGAGTTCGGCGTACACCGCAGGACTCGGAGCGCTGTACAGCAGCTCGAGATCGATGATCCCGCAGGTGGCGATCCGCCCGGCGAGCAGCATCGGCTCGACAATCTCACGCACCGATAGTCGCGATGCGCGGCGGGTGAGCGCACTCTTGTCGGCAAGGTGGGTAGCCACCTCTTATGCCCAGGCGTCGCGCATGATCTCGGGATCGTCGAGATCGAGCAACCCGGGGGAGAAGAGCATCTCGGCCAACCGCTGCCGCTTTTGAATATTGACGATCTCGGCCAACGCCTTGTCGACCGTTTCGGTCAAGGTGGTCGTGCCCAGGATCTGCTGAGCTGCCTCGACTTTGGAGAAGTCGACCTCGAACGACGTCTTGCGGCGGATTGCTACTTGCACAGTACCAAGATAGCAGTATTCAGAAGGCTAGATAGCGCCATCTTCTGAAATCGCTTCGGCGAGCATCACCAGGCCTGCCTATGTACGGTCCTCGGCGAGGGTGTGAGCGACGAGGGCGGTGGCGTGGCCGTGGCCCATGGCGTATTCGGACTTCAGCCAGTTGACCAGATCACCATGCTTGACCAGCGGCGACGCGTGGATCAGCGCTTTCCACTCGGCGATCGGGCGGCCGTAGTTCTTCTCGATCGACGGGAAGTACGATGCCGGACCCTTGACCTTGTCCATAGGACGATCGCTCGATGGCTGGGAGGCGGCCACTACGCCGTCCGCCGGGCGAGGTCCACAACGTAGGTGTCGAATTTGTCGAAGCTCGACTGCATGCCGGCCTGCGCTTCGGGGCTCAGGTACATCAGCGGGATGTTCGTCTGATGGGTGTGGACCTCGGTGCGGCCGTCGCCGAGGTCGTGGAAGCGGATCGTGGTGGTCTCGGGGTTATCGCCCTCATGCGCCGCGAACACCAGCTTCGACGGAGGATCGATGACGATGTAGACGCCGGACATCGGATACCTCTCGCCGGTCGCGTCGTTGACCATGATGGTTTCGAAGACGCCACCGGGGCGCAGATCGACGGTGATGTTCTCGATCGGCGTGCTCATGCCGATCGGCCCCCAGAAGTGGGACAGGTGCTCGGGCGTGGTCATACACAGGAAGACGAGTTCACACGGCGCGCCGTAGATGCGGGTGTAAGTCACCTCGCCGAGTTCGGGATTGACGGAATCTGGATTCGTGGTCATGTCGGATGCTCCATGTCGAGACGGGGTAGTGACTGGGTGGAATCGGGCCGGGTCGCGGCCCGGCCTTGTTGGATGTTGCGGAGATGAACCTCGAGTTGGTCGAAGCGGTCGGCCCAGATCTGGCGGTTGCGCGAGATCCAGTCGATCGCCACGTCGAGCGGTTCGGACTCCAGCCGGCATGGCCGGTACTGGGCGTCGCGGCCCTTGCTGATCAACCCGGCCCGCTCCAACACCTTGAGTTGCTTCGAGATGGCCTGCAGGCTCATCTCGAACGGCTCGGCCAACTCGTTGACCGTCGCCTCACCCTCGGCCAGACGGGCGAGGAGCGCCCGGCGGGTCGGATCGGCGAGAGCGGCGAAGGTGATACTGAGCGGGTCGTCTGTCATGTCTGAGGGACCATATTCAACTTATCGATTGATAAACCGATGAGTTGATCATGCTCCTCGTCCGGCACCGTGTCAAGCCCTCGAAGTACGCTCGGCGACGATGACCGAACTGGTGGGCAATTTCCATCCGGAGTTCCGGGCGTTCTGGCATCCGGTCGCCTGGTCGGCCGAGGTCACCCCCGACAGCCCATTCGCGACGACATTGCTCGGTGAACCGTTGGTCGCCGTCCGCTGCCCCGACGGCGAGCCCCGGGTGTTCATCGACGAGTGCCCGCATCGAGGTGCACCCCTCAGCCTCGGACGAGTCGAGACGGGCGAACTCGTCTGTCCGTTCCATGGTTGGCGGTTCGACGCCTCCGACGGACGGGCCACATGCATCCCGTCGCTCGGACCGGCCACCCTGCCATCACGGGCCCGGTTGACCATGCCGGCTGCGGTCGCCGAACGTTTCGGCATGGTGTGGGTCGCCCTCGAACCACCGCGCGTCGAGATCGCCAAGTGGCCCGACTTCGACGCCGGATGGGGTGCGTTCTCCCCCACCGCCCACACCAGCGAAGTACTGGCCGCCTATCAGTCCGACAATCTGCTCGATGCCAGCCATTTCCCGTTCCTCCACCGCTCGCTCGGAGCCCGCAACCCGCTGGTCGCCGGCCACGAACTCACCGACGAGCACGACTTCGGGTTCTCCACCGTGCTGCGCAAAGTCGGCGCCGACAACGTGTCGACCGAGGGCTGGCTGCGGTACACGTGTGTCGCCCCGTTCACGGTGATGCTGCGCAGCGAGGAGCCCGATGGCACCCTGCGGAACTCGTTCTTCCAGGCCATCCAACCAATCGACGAGCAGCGGACCCGACTGTTCTTCCAGGTGAGGGTGCCGACGACCGATCCCTCGTCGCTCGAGGCCATGTTGGAGGTCGAGGAAGGCGTGCAACGCGAGGACCTGTGGATCACCGCCGCCCAACGCCGCACCGGCATGCCGCTCACCGGGGCCGGCGACCTGCATGTCCGTTCCGACCGCAACGGCGTGCTCTATCGCAAGATGCTCCGCAACGTGTTCCGCCTCGACCATGTCGCGGATCCCGCCTGCGACGGCTCGCCGTGACGGAGCGCCCCTGGTTCGTCGGAGCATGGCGGCGGCGGTCGATCACCGTCCCCGGGGCCGAGCCGACCGAGCCATGCGAGGCGTGGTGGATCCAGTCGGCCGACGCGTTCGTCGACGTGCGCGTCGCTCAACCCGGACACGAGGACAACGGCCTGCCGTACTCCCAGACACGGGCATTCGCCGGACGTTTCGAGATCGTCGACGGCGAGGTTCGCTGGCATCTGGAAATCGACTCGCTCGGACTCGCCCCCTGCACTGATCGCGCCCCGGCCGACGGGTTGTACATCTCGGCGGATGATCCGTTGCTGATGATCGAGGACGCCCCCGGCCGCTTCCGCGAGGAGTGGGTCAACCATGCTCCCGACAGCGACGTGGAAGTCATCCGCAGTCTCGAGCGGATCTCGGTGCGGATCGGCGACACTCACGGCCTGGTCGAGTTGCTCGCCCACAACGTCGGCGGCCGGATCTGGCGGACATGTGGCGGCATAGATGTCGTGCATGCGTTTCTGTAGACTTGTCCCGTGAATACGACAACGACGATTCGGATCGATACCGAGACGCATCGACGATTGTCGGCGATCGCCAAGGCGAGCGGTCGTCCGTTGATCGACGTCGTGCGATCCGCCACCGAGGCACTTGAGCGGGCGGAGTTCGCCCAGTTGGTGACCGGACAGATCGAACGGCTTCGGGCCGATCCCGAGCGGTGGGTCGACTACCTCGGTGAAGCGGAGCGCGTGAACGTCGGCGATGGCCTCGGTCGGTGAGATCTGGCTGACCGATTTCGGCGAGCCGTATCCCGGGGAACCCGCCCATCCCCGGCCCGCCGTTGTCATCGGTCCGAACCCGATCTTCGGGGCCGGATTTCCATTCGCCATCGTCGTTCCTGTGACCACCACATTTCGTGGGCTGGCGCTTCACGTTGAGATCGAAGCCGGCCTTGCCAGCGGACTCGACGAGACCGGATATGCGCAGTGCGAACTGTTGCGGTCGATCAACGCCAGACGCCTGGTTCACCGCTTGGGTGTGGTCGATGTCGTCAGCAACCGGCAGATCGGCATCGTCATCCGCGCGCTGCTGGGCCACTGACAACGCTTCGGGCGATTCGGCAAATCTCGATGCAACCGATTGCGAGCGGGAAGCGTTTACCGGACATGGATGCAGTTGCCGCACGCGATGGCGGATGGGACGACGGCCAGTTCGCCCGGCGGGAATTCAGCGACAATACGGCCGACCAATCCGACATCGCCTACGACCTGGCCCTCGGCTTTCCCGAGTTCTATGCCGTCCACCGGGAACCGATCGGCCGGGCGCTGGCTCTGACGTTGGGCGACACCGATCTGGCCGCCGAGGCCACCGATGAGGCGATGGCCCGGGCGTATCTGCGCTGGTCACAGGTCTCATCGATGGAGAACCCGGCTGGCTGGACCTACCGCGTCGGACTCAACTGGGGCCGCTCGGCCATCCGCCGACTGCGCCGCCCACGAGTCGTCGTGCACGATGCCGAGACGGTGGAGCAGCCTGCGGTCGTCGAACCGTCGCTGGTCGCGGCGTTGGAACGGCTGAATGTGAAACACCGGTCGGTGGTCGTCTGCCGTTACCTGCTCGGCTACTCCGACGCCGAAACCGCCCAGGCCCTGGCCATGCGCCCCGGCACCGTTCGCAGCTGCCTTCACCGAGCCCTGCGCACACTCGCGCTCGAACTCGACCACCTACGTGACGACCATTTCGAGGAGGGGACGAACCGATGAACGTCTTCGAAGACCAGTTGACCCGAGACCTCGCCCAGGCTGCGGCGGCGCTGCACTTGCCACCCACCCACGTGGCGATCCCCATGCGCCTCGCCCGCCGACGTCAGATCCGCCGGCGCCGCGCCGGGGCGATCGCCACGATCCTGGCGCTCACCGGCATCACCGCCGGCATCGTCACCGTCGCCAACCGTCCGAGCGGACCCCAGCGGATCAGCATCGGCAACAGCGGCTCCGACTCCGACAATCCGTCCTCGGACGAGACGGTCCCCGGCGCCGTCACGCCATCGCCAGACGTGATCGCCGCCAATCTCGAACCATCTCCGCTGACTTGGCACCGCTCCGATTCCAATGTCCATCTCGCCGCCGCACAGAGCACGGTCGCGTTCGATACGGCGACGGGTGATCTGTACGCCGTCTCGACCAAGGCGGCCGCACAGGCTGCCGGTGGCATCGCAACGGTTGCCCAGCGATCGTCCGACGGCATCACCTGGAGCGAACTGGGGACGATCGCCGACGCCAGAGTGCTGCGCAATCTCGCCGCCTACAACGGATCGCTGTACAACGTCGGCACCGCGGCAATCACACAGCCGATTCGCAACGGAGATGACTGGGGCGACATCGTCACCCGCACGTCACAGGGCGGGTCGGAATGGACCACGGCGCTACTCCCCGGCATCGACCTGCGCGCCATCAGGGACAAGTTCGGTGGCGCCTTCACTCAGACACTCGGCGTCGCCGCCGGGCCGAAGGGCGCGCTGATCGCCGAACAGGTCGGAGCGTTCCTGAGTTCGGAGATCATCAATCGTCTGCCTGCCGATTCCCATCCCGAACTCGGGTACAACACCGTCTCGGAAGGCATTAGGACCTTCTCTCCGACGTGTCCAGAAAACTTCAACTACGTGTACTCCCCGCCACCGAGCGATCAACCGGATGGTGCATCAGTCGGTCCGACCTGCGTCCACGTCGACGGTCAACGAGCAGACATGGTCGAACTCACGCCCAGTCGTGTCGTCACCTGGGCTGACCTGGGTGTTTCTGTCGAGGACGCGTCGTTGTACTCGACCGAGGTGCGCCTGTTCCTGGCGACTGACGGCACCACGTTCTCACCCGTCACGTTGCCTTCGGCGCCATCGGGAATCGTTGAACGGGCCGATCTCGTCGCCGATGCGGACGGTTTCGTGGTGATTGTCACCGACTCGACACTGGCCGCCAATGGGAGTACGGATCAGACGAGAGTGTCGACGTACACGAGCCCCAACGGCCTCACATGGACAACCGCTCCACCGATCGAGAATGTCCAACGGGTCATGGATGCGGCCCGTGTCGACGGAGTGCTCGAGATCGTGGCCGACGTATCCCCAACCGGGCCGACCGTTGCCCACCTGATCGGCAACCACTGGGAACTGGCACCTCTGGGCGACATGCTCCAACGCGGCATCAACGCCGCCGACTACCTCTCGACCCAGGCAGCGACGATCGGGCCGGCCGGTATCGCCATCGCACTCACTGCCGCTCCGGTCGACCTGCCCCTCGCGGAGGCTCCGCGAGTCGTGCGCCATGACGCATTCGCCGTCGTCGCCGTGAACATGTCCGGAACGCGAGTGGTGGTCGACAACAACGGTGCCGAGGTCGGTCGGATCGCCCAGCAAGGCAGTTCCGCCTCCACCACCGACGGTCTCGTCCTCATGGACTTCGACGGCTCGCTCCGGGTCCTCAATGCCGACGGAACCCTGGCGGACCGGTTCACGTATACCGAGATCGACGGCGGCTGGCAGGAACTGATGAACCGCTATGGCGGCCCGCCTCCTCCTGTCACCGATGGCCCGTCTCCGACTGACGCGGCTGTGGCCACCACTCCTCAACTCTCGTATCCGGACACCAATCCATTCCCGAGTCCGTTCTCGTCGATGGGTCCGACCGTGACGTACGTCGCGTTCAGCCGCGACAGCGGGGTGACATGGTCGATCACGCCGCTTGACGACCTCGCCGGTAAGCACGTGTCCTTTATCAATGCTCTGACGGTCACCCGCGACGCGGTGGTCGTCCATGTGACGGCGCCCGACGTCACGCCCGAGCATCCGATGACCAAGGTGTTCCGCGGCACATTCTGAGCGGTGCTGGTCGTGGATCGGAGCAGTCCCCGACCGGCAACGCAGTGCGGGGCAGAAATGGACTTAGTCTGTTAGCCTTAGTCCATGTTGCGAACGATCAACGTGCATGAGGCGAAGACGCACCTGTCCCAACTGCTCGACGATGTCGAAGCCGGTGAGGAGATCGTGTTGGCCCGGGCGGGCAAGCCGTGCGCCCGGCTGGTTCCCCTCGAGGCTCCCGCGCAACGAACGCTCGGCTTTGTCAACGGGCAAGTCACCGACGCCTTCTTCGAACCGCTCGACGATGGGGAGCTCGCCACGTGGGAGTGAGCCTGCTGCTCGACACCCACACGCTGCTCTGGGCGCTCCTCACGCCCGAGTTGCTCAGCTCACGGGTTCGGGAACTGGTCCTCGACCGGTCGAACATGGTGCTGGTCTCGGCGGGATCGGCGTGGGAGATCGGCACGAAGCATCGACTCGGCAAGCTCGACGAGGCGGGGGAGGTCGTCGACAACTACGCCGACCATCTCGCACGTTTGGAGGCGTCCGAGGTTCCGATCACATCCGCCCACGCCCTCACGGCGGGACGGTTCGACGTGGCCCACCGCGACCCGTTCGACCGCGTGATTGCTGCCCAGTCGCTCCTCCTGGGAGTGCCCGTGGCCTCGAAGGACGAGGCGCTCGACCTGTTTCCGTGCCGTCGCGTCTGGTGAGCAGACGGACCGAACCGGTTCTGGCGGCCGATCCGGGTCGGATGTGACCCGAATCGGTCGCCAGAACGGAGGCGGGTTGCTATCCCGGCGTCGATTCGGCGACCACTTCGGGCACGCGGCGATTTTCCCAGCGAAGGGGCTCGAACGGGCGACCGACCTCGATGGTCACGTAGTCGTTGACACATGGCGAACCGAGCAGGACATGAGCGACGGGAGCATCAGACCGAGGCAACACGGCGACCATCGACGACGTCGTTTCCTCGACGCCGTCGACATGCATGCAGACGCTCCAGCCCGGTTCGGCACACGAATCGTGCGATCGAAGGTGATCGCACAGGACATCGACCGTGACCGGTCGGGCGGCCAGCACGGCGTTCGAGGCGGCGAGCCGGGGATCGACCAATCGGTCGACCGGCTGGCGGGGATGTCGGCACCGGGCGTCGAACGCCGGGATCGTCGTCCGGTTCGAGATCGCCCAGGTATCGACCACAGGTGCAGCCGTCCATGCCGCCCCGCTGGTTTCGAGGACCCACGCCTCCTGCGGATCGGAGATCAGGAAACTCGACCAGTACGCCTTGGCCTGCTCAGCGGCCGGATCGTGAGCGCAGCCACCCTGGCCGTAGCGTTCGAGTAGCCCGGCGATCGTCTCGACCGCAGCCCGCGCCGACGATGCCCGTTCCAACCCGAGGCGGACGAGGTCCATCCCGATCAGCGCGTCGGGGAACAGTCGCGGGTCGAGGGTCGTATAGATCGCCGCGTTGCCGATCGCCACGCCGGCCTCGTTGACGCCGTGTTCTGCACCCCAACACCAGCGCGGTCGCGACAGCAGGCAGCCGATCGTCGAGCCGGCGAATGGTTCGATGGCGATATGCGTGACCCGAAGTTCGCCGACGTCCCGCCGGGACGATGCCCACACGACATCCTGCGCCTCGTCGGGTGGCCGATCGGAGTTCTTGGCGAACAGTGTCGGCCCGCCGGTGGCCGACGCGAGTGCCACTACGCAGTCACACATGACCTCACCCTACGCCGTCGATGTTGGGGCGCTGGCTGAATCAGACCGGCGCCCACAGCAGGCCACGACGGTCGGGCAGAGGATGCGCCCCGCCCCCCTCGGCATGGAGCAGACCGAGCAGATGTGGATCGGACGTGGCCAAGGCCTCGATCTCCGGGTGGACGAGCACGACGGCCGCGGCGACGCAGTCGGCCAGGCTGACGGCCGGAGTGACCCGGTGGTAATGGCGGGCGCGCAGCAAACCGGCCCGGGTACCGACTTCGTCGTCGATTTCAATGGGATGCAAACCGAGCTGGGCCACATCGAGCGCCGCTTCGGACTCGGCGGCGCCGCGGATTCTGACCAGATGGTCGAGTACCTCGGCGGCCTGGACGACCGTCAATGCCCCGTCGGACAGCAGGGGTCGGACGGATGGCCCGGCGTGGGGCTCCCCGGTCAGGTAGGCGATGATCGCATAGGCATCGAGCAGGATCACCCGGTTCGCCGGGCCTCGGCTGCGGCGTCGTCGTCACGATCCTGCTGCCGGGCTTCGTCGGCGGACTGCCCACCGGCGTACTTGCCGAAGAGTGCGCCGACCGGATCGGCCGGCAGTGGACGCATCACCAGGTAGTCACCCATATCGACGACCAACATCCGCTCCGCCCCCCACCTCCGCCGCGCCTCGGCCGGCAACGAAACCTGCCCATTCCGGCTCAACTTCATCACCGTCGACCGCATGGACGACGATTGTATCATTTAATCATTTCATAGTATACATAAGTAATTTC
>JANMJD010000131.1:0-15828 GCA_031371195.1 Actinomycetes bacterium
GTCGGGCGGCGATTCGGTCAGTTGCGGGCACTGCGCGTTTTTCGCGATGCGACCGATCTGAGTGCCGGGCCGGCGCTGCTGGCCGGTCTGCATCGTGAGCTCGACGGGTCGCGATTCCTCATCTCGGTACTGTCGCCCGGCGCGGCCGATTCCGAGTGGGTCAATGCCGAACTCTGTCACTGGATCGAGCGCCGCGGTACGTCCACATTGCTCCTCGTGCTGGCAGACGGCGAGGTGCGTTGGGAAGCCCGGCGAGGAGCGTTCGACCCGGTGCTGTCGACGGCCGTCCCGCCCGTGCTGGCGACTCCCGGGGTCTTCGATGGCGAACCGCTCTACGTCGATCTCACCTGGGCGACGACCAAAGGCGATTTCGATCCGCGGTCACCGCTGTTCCGTGACCGCGTCGCCCAACTTGCCGCACCGATCCACGGGCTGTCGAAGGAGGCATTGGAAAGCGACGATCGGCGTGAGCTCCGCCGGTTCCATCGATATCGCACTGCGGCCATCGTCGGCCTGGCGGTACTGGCGACGGCGGCCACGATCGCCGGCTTCATCGCATCGCGCCAGCGCGACGAGGCCCGGCATCAGACCCGGGTGGCCCGCGCCGGGGAGTTGGCCGCCCTGTCGGCGGCCACCCCCAACCCTCTCGAGGCGGCCGTGCTCGCCGTCGAGAGTGCGGTGCCCACCGGTCGGCCGCTCATCGCCGCCGACGAGGCGTACACCGTGGCGACGCAGCGCATGGCGGCACTCGGCGCCCTCCCGATCGGGTCGTTCGCCGGCGACGGCCTGAACACATCGGCCGCCTGGTCGCCGGCCGGCGACGTCGTGGCGGTCGGCGGGTCGGACGACCGGATTCGCCTGTGGAACCCCTCGACCGGCCGGCCCACCGGCGTCGTGCTGACCGGCCAACAGGGAGCGATCGTCGTGCTGGCGTGGTCGCCCGATGGGAAGCGGCTGGCGAGCCGCTCGACGAAGGGTGACGTCGTCGCTTGGACTCCGCTCGATTCGACGACGCCCCGGCGGGTGTGGGCGCCCGAATTCGAGGACCCCTACGTGTCGGGCGCGGGGGTGCTCTCATGGGCACCCGACAACCATCGCCTGGTGCTCGGCACGAACCAGGGTTTGGCGTTCTGGGACGCCGACTCCGCCACACTGGAGATCCACGATGATCTCAACGGCCTGGAGTCCGTCGTCTGGTCGCACGCCGGGGATCGATTGGCGATCGGGGGATACACGACCGAGGTGGTCAACGACTCGACGTTGACGCCCATCTGGAACGCCGACGCCGACCCGGACCTGGTCGGAGCGAGCACATGGAACGCGATCTGGTCGCCCGACGATCGAGAGATCGCCATGCTGGTCAGCGACGGCACCGTGCGAGTGGTGGACTCGGCATCGGGCGCAGTACGGGCGACGATCGATGCCGGATCGCCGCCGACCGAACTCACCTGGTCACCCGACGGACGCCTGCTCGCCACCGTGGATGCAGGTGGTGAGGCGGCCCTGTGGGACCGCTCGACGCTCAAGGCCCATGGCTCCTCGTTGACACCCGTGGCGGGTGCGGTGCGCAGCCTGTCGTGGTCGCCCGATGCGGACCACTTCGTCACCCTGTCGGCATACGACAACACCTCCGCCCGAGGCGTGACGCTGTGGGAACCTTCGACGACCCCAAAGCTCGGACGACCTCTGATCCCCGAACCGGTGACGATGTTCCGGTGGTCGCCGACCGGCGACGCCTTCACCGTGAACGGCGGCGAGGGCATGCTGGCGCTCTATTCGACCGCCGACGGAACCCTCGACGAGGCCCTGTGGAATCGTCCTCCCGGGTATGACTGGAAGTGGTCACCAGACGGGACGATGCTCGAGTTCACCAGCAGTGACGGTGGCGTGGTGTGGAACCTCGCCGAGCATCGCGCCGCCTGGACATGGACCGACGCGGTCGAAGGTTACGACGGAATCGAATGGCGACACGACGGCTCGCTCGCCGTCTCGTCACCCGCCGGGATGTCGATCGTCGACGGACGGACCGGCAAGGTACTGCGGCGCGCGGGAACCGTCGGCGGTGGACCGGGGATCTGGTCGCCCGACGATCGCCGGTTCGCAGTCTTCGACGGCCGCGAGATTCGGCTGGTCAACGCATCGAACTTCGCCGAACAAGCTGCTCTGGACACCTCCGCCCTCATCGGCGACCTGATCGGGGGTGTCGACCGGATGGTGTGGTCGCCCGATGGCTCAGTGCTCGTGGTGCAGTACGTCGACCGACTCTTGATCCTGGACGGTCGGACACTGCAACCCGTCGACGGTGGCGCGATAAAGCTCGCCGGAGACTTCGGTCACGACGAGTTGTACGACTGGTCGACATCGGGGGAATTGGCGATCGCCACCGGCGAGATCGTCCAGGTCTGGAGTTCGGCCTCTCGCCACGTCGAACGCGTCCTCACCGGCCAGGGTGGTCGGATCACCTCGATCGCCTGGTCGCCTGACGGCCGGTGGGTTGCCGCGGTCGGCACCGACGAGTTGGTCCACTTCTGGTCCCCTGAACGGGACTCGCCTCTCGCTGCGGTCATCGATCTTTCCGACGGCAACGTGCACACCGTCGACAACTCGTTCGGAGAGCCCCGTATCGCCTGGCACCCGAACGGTCGATGGCTGATGGTCTCGGGCTACGACGGCATCGCCCGGCTGTGGACGACGACCGGCCTGGAACAGACCTGCGCGCGGGCACGACGCGGCGTCGATCTCGACCGGCTCCGGGAGCGGATCGGCTCGCAGGTGGCACTGAGGTGCAAGGGTTCGCCCGAAGACTGGCCATCGCTCGTACCGATCGTTCCGTCGCCGTCATGACCCCGACGAACGCTCAACCGACGGGTGGATGATCGACAACTCCCCGCCATGATCTCAACCATGGCCCTCGACATCGACGAACAGCTGCGGACGTTGACGGGTCGAGCGAATGCCACGTTGCGACCCGGTCAGCGTGAAGCCGTCGAAGCGTTGGCGGTCCGGCGCGAGCGCGTCGTACTGGTCCAGCGCACCGGGTGGGGCAAGAGCGCGGTCTACTTCCTGTCGACCCGGGTGTTGCGCGACGCCGGCCTGGGCCCGACGATCATCGTGTCGCCGCTGTTGGCGTTGATGCGCAACCAGTTGGAGGCCGCCCAGCGACTCGGGTTGCGGGCCGAGGCGATCAACTCGACCAATCCCGACGATCACGACCGGCTGCGTGACCAGCTCGATCGCGACGAGATCGACCTGTTGCTCGTCGCTCCGGAACGACTGGCCAACCAGCGCTTCGTCGCCGGTTGGCTGCCGATGTTGATGCAGAATCCCGGCCTGCTGGTCATCGACGAAGTCCACTGCATCTCGGACTGGGGCCACGACTTCCGCCCCGACTACCGGCGGCTGCGCACCTTCGTCGATCGCCTGCCGCCCGAGGTGCCGGTACTCGGTTGCACGGCCACGGCCAACGACCGGGTCGTCGCCGACGTGAGCGCCCAACTCGGTGCGACCCTGGTGACCCAACGCGGGCCGCTCGATCGTCCGGGACTTCACCTTGCCGTGCTCGACATCCCGTCGGCCGCCGCTCGCCTCGCCTGGCTCGTCGAGTACCTGCCGAAGCTGCCCGGCACCGGGATCGTCTACTGCCTGACCATCGCCGACACCCGGGTGGTCGCCGATTTCCTCAATGAGCATGGGGTCGATGTGCTCGCCTACTCGGGCGACGATTCCAACGAATGGCGCATCGCCGCCGAGGATCGACTGCTGCGCAACGAGGTGAAGGCGCTCATCGCCACCTCCGCGCTGGGCATGGGTTTCGACAAGCCCGACCTCGGGTTCGTCGTCCACTACCAGGCTCCAGGCACACCGGTGGCGTACTACCAGCAGGTCGGCCGCGCCGGACGAGCGCTCGACGAGTCGTTCGGGGTGTTGCTGCGCGGCCGCGAGGACGCCACCATTCAGAACTACTTCATCGACGCGGCATTCCCCGAACAGCACGTGGTCGAGCGAGTGCTCGACTTCCTCGGCAGCCAACCCGACCCGCCGGGAGTTCCGACGATCGAGACCGGTGTCAATCTGTCGCGCGGGCGGCTGGGGCTGATGCTCAAGCAACTCGAAGTCGATGGTGCCGTGGCTCGCTCGGAGCGCGGGGGCTACTACGTGACCACTCGGCACTGGACATATCCGGCCGACCGCTACGACCAGATCACCAGCCTGCGCCGCGGCGAGCAGGCCCAGATGGACGAGTACGCGACCACGGCGGACTGTCGGATGCGGGTGATCCGCACCTTACTCGATGACCCGACGACGGATGATTGCGGCATCTGCGATCGCTGTCGTGGTGAGCGGCTGTCGAGCGCCGTCGACGAGCGGTTGGTGACGGCGGCGCGCAAATTCCTGCGCACCCAACCGGTGACGATCGAACCGCGCACGACGTGGCCCAGCGGTCTGAGCGCCGTGCGCGGGCGGCTCAACTCGGGCGAGTTGATGGAGCCCGGCCGTGCCGTGTGCCGGCTCGGCGACGGCGAGCTCGGGGTGTTGCTCCGGGCCGACCTGGCCGCCGGCTTGTTCCGCGATGACCTCGTCTAACAGGCGGCGCTGACCCTCACCCGCTGGAATCCGATGCCCCGACCGGCGTGGATCACCTACGTCCCATCACGGCGACCGGGCGACCCGGTCGGCGACTTCGCCCACCGATTGGCCGACCGCGTCGGGCTGCCGTGTCACGCCGTCGTCGACCTTGCTGATGACAAACAGACGCAGTCCGAGGTCCACAACAGTGCCCAGCAGGTTCGCAACGTCCTCGGCGCCTTCGCCGTCGCGGCGGTCCCCGACACGCGGCCGGTGCTGCTGATCGACGACACGGTGAATTCGCGCTGGACCCTGACCACCGTTGCCCGGCACCTGCGCCGGGCTGGTGTCAGCAGCGTGTTACCGCTGGTCATCGGCGGCTGACTCCCGAGGGGCGGCTCAGCACGCTCTCGTAACGACGCACGACGTGAACGCGAGATCGAAAGTCCGTGCAAATCCCGAATTTGTACCGCTCATAGGACGGCTTCATGCTCCTCGACGTGCGAGCTCGCAGGAGCGGTTCGGACACCGTCTGGCTGGGAGGCCGTATGAACATCATGTCCACCCCGAGTCACCGACTCGGACTCACCGCGCTGCTCGTCACCGGCGCTGCATTCGCCGGTGCCCTCGCCGTTGCGCCACCTGCTTCCGCCGACGGAGCGGCGCGCTCCCGGCCGGCGGTCACCTTCGCCGTCGGCTCGACCACGACGAAGCTGACCGCTTCGGACCGGACCGTCAAGTCGGGCCAGCGCGTGGAACTCGAAGCCAAGGTCAAGCGGGTCCAGCCCTCGTCGGGTAGAACCCTCGTCGGCTCGATCACGTTCACCGCGACGCCAGCCACCGGTACGCCGATCACGTTCACGACGACGACGAAGTCGGACGGCGAAGCCGACTGGAAGGTGAAGCTGCCCAACGGGGTGTACAAGATCACGGCAAGCTACGCCGGTAACGCCTACCAGGCGCCTTCGACATCATCTCCGATCACGGTGAAGGTCGGCTCGAGTGTCGTTCCCCCGACGGACACCGACGGCGATCGCCTGCCCGACTCGGTCGAGACGAACACCGGGATCTACGTCAGCAAGACCAATACCGGGACCGACCCGAACAAGGCCGACACCGACGGCGACAACATCAAGGACGGCGACGAAGTCCTCGGAACGACGGCCGGCCTCAACCTGAAGGCCCTCGGTTTCTCGGCGAACCACAAGGATTTTGCCCTCGAGTTCGACTGGTACGACGACGCCACCGAATGCGGCGCTGCGCACAGCCACCGTCCGACCCCGGGCGCAATCGCCAAGATGACCGCGGCCTACGCCGCAGCACCACTGACGAACCCTGACGGTACGACCGGGATCCATTTCATCGCTGACTACGGCCAGAGCAGTACGTTCTCCGGCGGCAGCCTTATCACAGGCCGCGCTGACGGCACGATGGACTTCGACTTCGACGCTCCAGGCGGCGGATTCGGTGAGGGCACGCCGTACCACACGAGCAAGTTGGCGAACTTCGACTCGCGTCGCAACGGCATCTTCTACTACGCACTGTTCGGCCATCGCTTCACGGGGCCCGCCAGCTCCGCGCTTGGTGTGGGACAGCTCAACGGTGACGATTTCGTCATGTTCGCTGACTGCTCGAACGCCAATGATGACCTGCTCGCCAACGCAACGTTCCACGAGTTGGGACACGACTTCGGCCTCGGTCACGGTGGGTTCGACTTCGAGAACTTCAAGCCGAACTACAACTCGTCGATGAACTACGAGTGGGGCGCCGGGCTGGACAACAACTGCGATGGGCAGAGCGATGGGGATGCGAGCCTCGGCTTCTCATCCGGCACTCGCCCTGACCTCGACGAGAATGCTCTCGACGAGTCCGTGGGCATGTGTGGTACGCCCATCGACTGGAACCAGAACGGTGTCATCGACCCCGGGACGATCGCGTTCGATCTCAACCCGAGTGAAGGCTTTGGTTTGACCGTGTTGAAGGACTACAACGACTGGGCAAACATCTCGTTCGCCGGCCTCAACGACGTCGACTGACAGGCCACGCCGCACCTGCCGACATCGGCTCGCTGAGCACGCTTGGCACCGTGCCGAGCTCGGATAGCTCAGGTCAACCCACGACGAGTGCCCGTCCCACCGAGGGCGGGCACTCGTTCGGGTGATCGCGCCGTGCTGGTAGCACGCCCCTGACCTGGGTTCTTCCCGCACGGTCGCACATCCCTACGCTGTAGACGTCCGTCCGGTGTGTCGGAAGGCCGTGAATGGTGGAGGAGCAGTCCAGGGGTGTGGGTTCGTTACGAGTCACCTAGGCGTGACGCGATCATCGCCGACCTCCAAGACCACCGCCAGGCGGGCGCGCCGCTCTCGGCGGCGACCGTTCGGTCTCGATACGCACTGTTCCACTGTCCGGCAGTCATCGGTGTCGGCGACTTCGAGCGTCGCGCTCAGGTCCTCGCACGCGTCCTCACGGACGCCTTCACCAACCCTCGGCTCTCCGACGAACAGCAGGTCATCGCCCGTTGGATGTTCATGCCGTCGCCCGAGGCCCCTGAGCGGCTTGTTCACGAACGCCGCCAGCGGGCCGCCGACGAGATGCTGGCGACACTCGTTGATCGTCGTGGGCACCCGGTCAGGATGACCACCCGCCAGGTCGAGGACCGTGAATCTCGCGTCGTCGGCATCGTCGCCGACCTGCTCCTCGACCCCGAATTCGGAGCACCGCACCTCGCCGCATTGGCTCAATCGGGCGACCCACCGCTGCCGCCCCCGGCTGATCCTTACCAAGGTGATGGTTTCGAGTGGTACGAGTCGACCCACGAGATGTTCCTCCACCCGCATGACCCTTACTGGCGCCGGGACCGCCACACAATCGTGGTGCGGGCCCTTCGCAGGAGGCAACGGTTCTTCACGATGCTCGACGACGGCCCAATCGACGAAGAACTCGGCTGGGAGCTTCTCAATGCCTCCGGCGGCCAACAACTGCTCCCGATCATCGAGGAACAACTGCCCTACATCGTCACCGCGCGCCTCATCATCGTGTACCTCGGTCGCCCCCTGGAGCTTGGCGAGACTCACGAGATCCGACTCCAACACACCTTTCGCGGCGCACATGTCGAACAGAATCTCAGCGTGCAGAAGTACGAAGCGTCCTCGAAACGGCTGACTTTGCGGGCCCACATCCCGGCGAGCCGGAACTGCACCGGCTGGACGGCAGAAATCTGGACACCACCCGGTCCGACCGCCGCGAACGTCCTACGCGAACGCCACGTGGTCCCACACGGAACCGATGTCGATGCGGTCCTCGACGTCACCGACACCAGACCGGGGCACCTCTACCGCCTCGTCTGGAACTTCTGATCGAGTGTCCGGGTGATCGGCGGTTGATGCTCGACTCGTGACCGCTCGACGGGCGACTCAGAACGCTCCGGTGACGACGGTCGACGCGAAGTCCGGATCGGCCTGGATGTCGGCGTCGTCGTAGGCGACGGGGCGCCATGACTTCTTGGCGTACAGCTCCGTCTGCGACCGGAATCGCGGGTCGGTCGGATCGTCGGGTTGCCCGTAGGTCAGGAAGGCCCCGGCCTGCGGGCCGGCGGCGGTGAACTGCACGGTCAACAGGAAACTCGTGCCACGGGTTACCGGGTATCCGAGGGGTGTGGTGGCGAAGGCCGCATCGGGATCGAACGTCGGATTCAACGCACCCGGCGCCGTCGATGACCCACCCCGGGCGCAGCAATCGACGACGTTGGCGATTCCCTCGTCGCCGTATCCACCGCCGAGACCGAGACCGGTACCGGGACCCCCGCCGTCGCGGCCGTCGAACTGGTACGCCCCGAGCGGTGCGTTGACCGGTATGCCGACCGCGTTCAACGACTTCACCGCCTTGGCCAACGCCGGCAACCAGGTCGCGCGATCGGTCGCCGGTGTGTTCGGAGTTGTCGCCGGTTGCGTCGGGTTGAAGGGCACCTCGTACAGCGCCTGGTTGGCGCCTGACCGGGCGTCGCCGTCGAAGCGGTTGAGGAACTCGCGCCACACGATTGCACCGACCGAATCGACGTCGAACCGGCCGTCCCAACCCGACAACGCCGCACAGGCGGCGGTGACATCGACCGTCGTTCCGTCCACATCGACGGGACCCCTGCCGGTGCACTCGGTGACCAGGGCCGGCAACAGCACCTCGGCGGTCAACGCCCGATTGGACAGAATCGCATCCTGCGCCTCGGCCAGTGAGAACTTGCCATCCGCACCACCAGCACCGACCTCGCCGAGCATCGTGGCGTTCATCCGTGTCCGCGCGGACTGAACCGTCACCTCGGTACCGGTCATCGGTGGGAATCCCGTCAACAGCTCGGCCGGGTTGGCCAGCCAGTGGGAGTCGTTGGCGTTGAAGACATAGTCGCTGCGCTCCAACCGCGGCATCAGGCGATACGGCAGCAGCCCGGGCGCCGGGCCCTCGGGGTCGTCGATCCACTCGTTGGCCGGATCGGAACCATCGAGCAACGTCGCCCCGTTGTCGTCGACGATCTTGGTGATCCCACTGGCGGCGACGGCCGTGCGCCATGCCGCATCGGTCGCGTCGGACAGATAGGGCGTCGTCGCCGTATCGGCATACCAGGCCCGACCGTCGGCCGATGTGGCGATGGTGTTGACCCACGGAATACCCGTGTACTGCTGGTGCGCGGCCTGGAACTCGTCCATGCTGCGGGCCCGGTCCATCGCCATGAACTGCTGCAACACCCGGGTCACGACAATGTTGCCGTCGCGCATCGTGTACGCCTTGTCAGCGTTCCATCCGAAAGGCAGGTTGAGCATCGGCCCGTAGTGACTGGAGTACATCGTGCGGGTCTCCGACTTGGTCGAACCGTCGGCCTGGAGCACATCGATCGTGTAGTCGGTCGCCGTCATCGCCCGCTCCTCGTCGCCGTACTTGTACGTCGTGGGCTTGGCGGGAACCAGCTGCAACTCGTAGATCGTGAAGCGGCGACCGGCCGACACCGTATGCGTCCAGGCGAGGTCGTGATTGAAGCCGATCTGCACTCCGGGCAGCCCACCGAGGGCCACGCCGTAGACGTCGAGATCGCCGGGCACCGTGAGCTGCACCTCCCAGAACCGCTGGTCGCCCTCCCACGGAAAGTGCGGGTTGGCGACGAGCAAACCGCCCCCCGAATCGGACCGATCCTTGCCGATCGCCCAGCCGTTGCTTGCCAGCTTCGACGGATCGACCGTCAGCGGTCCGATGTCGAGCGCGGCGGCCGATTCAGTCGTCGCCGGTTCTGCTGCCGTGTCGGGGGCGGGCGGGGCGGCGGTGGCGATCGGGCCGATCAGGTTGCCGGCGCTGCCGTAGAGCAGCACGTCGCCGATGTAGGCGTACAGATCGGTGGTGGTGATCGGCTGCACCCACGGCTTGCCCTCGCACCACCCGTGGGGACCCTCGTCGGTGAGCTCCTGGTTGAACCCGGCGACATAGCCGGCGATCATCGCCTTGATGTCGTCGGGTTGATCGGCCCAGCGGGCGTCGGCGTTGTCGTGCAGGGCGAGATGGCGATAGGCAAAATCGCTGTCGACGTACTCCTGGCTGTCACTGCCGGCCGGTCCCGCACCGAACCACTTCGACCGTTCACCGCGCACCTTGATCACCTGGTCGATCAGGGTGCACGCCCGGTCCTGGGCGTAGGCGTACCCCTGCCCGAATCCGGCACCGGCCAGATCGTCGGCGAGGATGTGGGCCACACCGTGCGAGGTCCGGCGGATCTCGGCCCGGTAACCGGAAGGTTCCGGTGCGATCGTGGTCGCCGCGTCGGTCGTCTCAGCCGCTTGAGCCGCAGTCGTCTCCACGACGGTCGTCACCGGCACGACGGTCGAGTCGGCGGTCTTGCTGGCCGAACTGCTACATGCCCCGGCGATCACGATGGCGGCGAGGAACGGAAGTACGTGGTGCGGCGTCCGAGGCATCGACTGCATCCCCCATGGATTCGACTCGGGTGGTCACCCGATATCGCCACCATAGGCCGGGTCACCCAAACCATTCGACCGCCACGGCCACCGGCGGCCGATGGCCGTCCAGGGGTTGCAGCCGTCTCGGCGCCAGCTTCGCCATCGGTAGGGTGGCCGCGCCACTCGCTCCCGGGAGAACCGACCATGCCCAACACCGTTCCTACTCAGATGCGCCAACTCCGCTCGCTGGTGACGGCCGACGGCACCTTGCAGTTGTCGCTGGCGACGATCGACACGCCCTCCCCGCGACCGCACGAGGTGCTGATCCGGGTCGAGGCGGCGCCGATCAACCCGTCCGATCTCGGATTGCTGCTCGCCGGGGCCGACCTCACCACTGCGGTGGCATCGGGCGATGCCGACGATCCGGTCGTCACCGCCACGGTTCCGCCGGCAGCGCTCCGCGGTGTGAGTGGTCGGCTGGGCGAATCGATGCCTGTCGGCAATGAGGGGTCGGGGATCGTGGTCGACGCCGGCTCATCCGACGAGGCGCAGGCCCTGATCGGACGCACGGTGGCGATATTCGGCGGGTCGACATATGGCCAATATCGCTGTCTACCAGCGGGAATGTGCCTCGCGCTACCCGACGGCACCGACCCGATCGATGGCGCCTCGTGCTTCGTCAACCCGCTGACGGCCCTCGGAATGGTCGAGACGATGCGGATGGAAGGACACACCGCCCTCGTCCACACCGCCGCGGCGTCGAACCTCGGCCAGATGCTCAACCGCATCTGCCGCGATGACGGCGTCGGATTGGTCAACATCGTCCGCAAGCCCGAGCAGGAGGCGATCCTGCGGGCGTTCGGCGCGACTCATGTGGTCGACTCGTCGTCGCCGACGTTCAAGGACGACCTCGTCGCCGCACTCGTCGACACCGGCGCGACCCTGGCCTTCGACGCCATCGGCGGCGGACGCCTGGCGAGCGAGATCCTGACGGCGATGGAGGCCGCCGCCAACGCCTCGGCCGCCGAGTACAGCCGCTATGGCTCGACCGTCCACAAGCAGGTGTACATCTACGGCGGGCTCGATCGCGGCCCGACCGAGATCAACCGGGCCTTCGGCATGGCGTGGGGAATCGGGGGCTGGCTGCTCACCCCGTTCCTGCAGAAGATCGGCGCCGAGGGCACCAACCGCCTGCGCCAACGGGTGGTCGACGAACTGAGCACCACATTCGCCAGCCATTACACCGATCACGTCTCGTTGACCGGCGCACTCGACCTCGCGGCCGTCCGCGTCTACGCCCAGCAGGCCACCGGACAGAAGTTCCTCATTCGACCAGCGCAGAAATAGCACCCGATCCGGGAACTCGACGGCGACATCGGTCGTCCAAACCTCGAAACGCACCGCGCGCACCGGTCGAATGGGACGAGGATATGCACATGGCCAAACGGGCAAGCCACTCAGCAGGTCGCCGCCGGATGGGGGTCGGTGTCGCGCTGATCGTCAGTCTCGTCGCCGGGGCGTGCACGTCGAAAGAGGACAAGGTGTCGTCGTCAACCACTCCGGCCAACGAGTCGACCACCACCACCGCAACGACGGACACCGAACCCGGCGTCAAGGTGCCGACGGCGACCGGCGCGGCGGGACCGCTCGGGTTCCGTCTCAGCCAGGGCACGTCTCAGACCGCCGCCGCCGAGCCGACCCCGGTGGTCGAGGGGACCCCGTTCGACCAGACCCGCATCGACGAGATCTTCAGTCGGCTGCCCGCGTGGCTCACCGACGACGGGTCTCTGGCCAAGCCGTTCAACTGGCCGACCGAGACCCTGCCTCCACCCCGTACCGGCCAGACCATCGACGTGCCGTTCCCCCAGGTCGCCAACGGTGGGCCGCCCGACGTCCCGGCCGGTCCGCTGGAGGTGGTGCGCCGACAGCCCGACGGCGACGTGCCGATCGCCCCGTTCGTCTCCATCACGTTCAACCAGCCGATGGTGGCATTGACGACCCTCGATCAACTCGACCAGGCCACCGTTCCGGCGACGATCACCCCCGACGTCCCGGGGCGCTGGCAGTGGATCGGCACCCGCACCCTGCGGTTCGATGCCACCTCCGATCTGGTCGACCGACTGCCGATGGCCACCGAGTTCACCGTCACGGTCCCGGCCGGGACCAAGTCGGCCAATGGCGGCGAACTCGCCTCGGACGTGACGTGGTCGTTCACCACCCCGGCACCGAAGGTGCTCGCCTTCCAACCCGCCGACAACACCAGCCTGCCGCTCGAGCCGGTGTTCCTCGCCACCTTCGACCAGCGCATCGACCCCGTCGCGGTGCTGGCGACCGTCATCATGAAGGCCGGCGACGCGACACGTGCCTTGCGTCTCGCCACACAGGCCGAGATCGATGCGGACGAGGCCGTCAGCCAGGCGGTCGGCACGGCGACCGAGGGGCGGTGGATTGCCTTCCGCGCCGCCGATCCACTGCCCACCGACACCTCGATCGAGGTCACCATCGGCCCGGGCACCCCGTCGGCCGAGGGTCCCCTGACCACCAACGACCCGGCGACGTACCGCAACCGGACCTTCGCCCCGCTGGCCGTCACCGGCACCGAATGCGGCTACGGCCCCAATTGCCCACCCTTGACCGACTTCAACATCAACTTCAACAACCCGCTCGACGCGGCGGTGTTCGACCCGGCGACGATCACGGTCGAGCCGAAGTTGAACGCGACGATCGGCGTCTACGGCTCGACGATCAACGTGCGCGGCGATACGACGGCGAACACGACCTACACGATCACCATCCCGACGACGCTCGTCGACGTCCATGGCCAGACCTTGGCCGAGGAGCGAAAGGTCACCGTCGACATCGGCACCGCCCAGCCGATGCTGGTCTCGACCCAGCCCCTCGTCACCCTCGACCCGCTGGCCACAACCACGGGGCTCACCGTGTCGTCGGCCGGCCATGCCAAGCTGAACGTGCACGTCTACCAGGTGCAACCCTCCGACTGGTCGAGTTACTTCGGCTACCTGAACCAGCTCAACAACGACCCCTCGGTCACGCCGACGGTGCCGAAGTGGCCGGTGCTGCTCGACTCGACGGTGCCGGTCACCGGCGACGTCAACGCCGTGTCGTCCACCGTCATCGACCTGGCCGCGTACATGCCCAACCGGCGGGGCCATGTGGTGGTCGTCGTCGAGTCGACCGAGAAGTACGGCTCGAAGGATCAGCTGTACTGGCAGAACCGCCCGATCATCTCGTGGGTCCAGGGCACCTCGATCGGTCTCGACGCGATCACCGACAGCGACGAGATGGTGATCTGGGCCACCGACCTGGCCACCGGCTCCGCCCTCGACGGCGTGACCGTCGATCTCGGTCGCGATCAGACGGTCACCACCGACACCGACGGCCTGGCCCGCACGAGCCTGGCCGGGGCGAGAACGCTCACGGCGACCAAGGGTGACGATGTCGCCATCCTCCCACCGGGGTACTACGGCGATCGCTGGGAATCGTCCCCGCTGCAGGACGAGGCCCGCTGGTTCGTGTTCGACGACCGTCAGATCTACCGGCCCGGCGAGACGCTGAACCTCAAGGGTTGGGTGCGGCGCCTGGCGATGACCGACAACGCCCGACTCCGGCTGTTCGACGGGTCGGCCGGCGTCGATTGGACGATGTTCGACCCCCAGGGCAACCAGCTGGGTACGGGCACCGCCGAACTGAACGCACTCGGCGGGTTCGATCTCGCCGTCGACATCGCCGCCGGGGCGAACCTCGGGTACGCCTATATCAACCTCAAGTTGACCGGTGTGACGGGCCTGCCGTACGCCGAATACCAGCACGGATTCCAGATCCAGGAATTCCGCCGCCCGGAGTTCGAGGTCACGGCCCGCCCCGAAAGTCCGGGCCCGTACCTCGACACCAAGCCGGCGACGATCGCCGTCGATGCAACGTACTTCGCCGGCGGACCCCTGCCCGCCGCCCCGGTCGACTGGCAGGTCACCACCTCACCGGCGACGTACGCCCCGCCGGGTTGGGACGGTTTCACGTTCGGGATCTGGCAGCCGTGGTGGTACGCCGACTACGGCGGTGCACTCCCGTACGGCGACTACCGGTACACGGGCGAAGGTCCGTGCTGCTACCCCGGCGACCCCAGCGGCACCGGCGACAACATCAAGTCGTTCACCGGAACGACCGACACCGACGGCCACCACTTCCTGCAGATCGACTTCGAGGCTCCCGAGGGTGGCCTTCCCGATTTGCCGACCACCGTGTCGGCGCAGGCCACGGTCACCGACGTCAACCGCCAGGCCTCGGCGTCGACCACCAGTCTGCTCGTCCACCCCGGCCAGTTCTATGTCGGGTTGTCGAGCGATCGCACCTTCGTCCGCCACGGCGACCCGCTGACGATCAACACGATCGTCACCGACATCGACGGGGCGGCGGTCGCTGGTCGGTCGTTGACCGTCACCGCCAACCGGATGGCCACGGTATTCGCCAACGGCGCGTGGACCGAGCAGGCCGTCAGCACCGAGGACTGCGCCGTCACGTCGACCGACAAGGCCGCCACCTGTTCGTTCGCCACGACCGACGGTGGCACCTACAAGATCTCCTCGACGGTCACCGACGACCAGGGCGGCCGCAGTCGCAGTGAGTTGACCGTATGGGTCAGCGGCGGTGAGGTGCAGCCGAGCCGCACGCTCGAGCAGCAGACCCTGACGATCATTCCGGCCAAGGCCTCGTACCAGCCTGGTGAGACGGCCGAGTTGCTGGTGTCGGCCCCGTTCAGCCCGGGCGAGGGCCTCGCCACGATCACCCACGCCGGTATCCGCTCCACCCAGCGGTTCGCCGTCGCCGACGGTTCGGCGGTCGTGGCGATCCCGATCACCGAGGCCGACGTCCCCAATGTCGATGTGTCGATCGAAGTCGTCGGCGTCACACCGCGGGTCGCCGACGACGGCACCCCACTTCCCAACGCCCCGTCGCGTCCCGCCTACGCCATCGGCACCTTCACCGTGCCCGTGCCGCCCGACAGCCGCACCCTCGCCGTCACCGCCACCCCGGCTGCCCCGACGGTGGAGCCGGGCGCGTCGACCTCGATCGATGTGACGGTCTCCGACGCCGCCGGTGCACCGGTCGAGGGAGCCGAGTTCGCCCTGGTCGTCGTCGACGAGGCCGTGCTCGCCCTGAGCAACTACACCCTCGGCGATCCGCTCGACACGTTCTATGCGGCGATTCCGTCGTACGTCGGCACCCAGTACGGCCGCCAGTCGATCATCCTCGCCGATCCGGCCGCGCTCAACCGGGACGGCGTGGCCCAGGGCGAGGTCACCGCGGCCAC